>JAYSYJ010000043.1:0-7084 GCA_043727675.1 Fimbriiglobus sp. | reverse complement strand
TGTCGACCCGCGTCGAGAAGACGGTGAAGTTGGCGGCGAGCTCTTCGCGCAGCCCCTTCGGCAAGTCGGACATCGTTTCGAAAGTGGAGGCGCGGCCTTGCAGAATCCAGCGGCGAATCTGCTTCGCCCGCATCGGCGGTTGCCCCCGTTCGGCGAGCCACGCTTTGATGGTGTCGTTCGGCAATTCGAGCAGCGCCGGCAGGCGTGCCGGAGCATCCGGGGCAGTTGTCGGCAAAGAAATAGTCGGGGTCATGGGCATATCTTACCGAGTATGCCGGGATTTCAAATTGAGGAGATTCCAGAATAGTCGGAACAGCCCAGTGATCGACCTCTCTGACGCTTGTTCTTGTGCGTCAGAAAGATTTAGCCGACCCGAATGCCGGGGAATCGCCAAAACGCCCGTCGCCGAGTTCGTAGATTAAAATCAATCTTTCGGGTGCGATTCGATACGCAGCCGACCATAACCAACCCATCCCGGAAGGGGTCACGCCAGGCGGCGGGCTTCGCCGGAGCACAGAACCCCGTGCGAACTCGCTTCGCACCGTTTCAGGAGTTTTCCATGGCCGATGAAGTGACCCCGCTGACCGCCGCGCCCCCCGCCGCTGGCCAGCCGATGCAAGTGGCGGTGCAGGTCGACGTGTCCAAAATGCAGCCGGTGTACTGCAATTTCTTTCGTCTAAGCCTCAGCAGCAGTACCGAAGAAATTTTGATGGACGTGGGACTGCACACCGGCATCATGATCACCGGCGGGATGGAGCCGATCCACCTCACGCATCGCCTCGTGATGAACCCGTTCGTCGCCAAGCGGTTGATCGAATCGCTCCGGCAGATCGTAGTGCGTCACGAACAGGCCTTCGGCGTTTTGGAAGTTGATCCGCAGAAGCGTCTGCGTCGCCAAGGGTAAGGTCCGCTGATTTGGGATTTCGGATTCGGGATTGGCCCAATCCGAAATTCAACGACTTTCGGAGCCGCACCTTTCATGGCTACGCCCACTTCGACCGTGACCGAATATTGTGTTGCGCTCGCCAAGAGCAAACTCGTCCACGAGGACGAACTGCCGGCGATACGCACCGCCTGGGAGAATGAATCGAGCGGTGGCGATGCCGATGTGGAGTTGTTCCGCAAGTTCCTCGTCAAAAAACAATTCCTCACCGTCTATCAAGCCGCGCTCATCCAACGCGGGCGCTCCGACGGCTTCCACTTCGGGGGTTATGTCATCCTGGATCGCATCGGCAGCGGCCAAACGGCGGGTGTCTACAAGGCGGTGCACACGTCCGGGCAAATCGTGGCGTTGAAGGTGCTTCCCGGTAGTAAAGCGCGCGAGCAAAACGTGCTCAGTCGCTTTCAGCGCGAAGGTCGATTATTGACGCAACTCGATCATCCGAACGTCGTGCGGGCCTATCAACTCGGCCAAGTTGGCGGAACCCATTTCATCGTCATGGAGCACATCGATGGCGAGACCCTCGACGACGTCCTGACGCGGCGCAAGAAACTCCCGGCGCCGGAAGCGGTGCGGGTGATCTATCAGGCACTGCTCGGGTTGCAGCACTTGAGTGACAAGCGAATGGTTCACCGCGACTTGAAACCGGCGAACTTGATGGTGACCCCGCCCAGCGGCAACTCCACCTTGGAGGGCACGATCAAGATTCTCGACATCGGCTTGGGCCGCGAGACGTTCGACGACGATTCCCCCGAGACGCAAGATTTGCAACTCACCAGCGAGGGGGCCTTGCTCGGCACACCCGATTACCTCGCACCGGAACAAGCCCGGGATGCCCGCAGCGCCGATGTCCACGCCGATATCTACAGTCTCGGCTGCGTCCTGTTTCACTTGATCGCGGGCCGACCTCCGTTCCAAGACAAGAACGTGATGGCCCAGATGGTGAAACATGCCACCGAACCGCCACCGCGGTTGTCGGAATTGGTGCCGAGTGTGTCGCCGGGGTTGAATGCGGCCGTGAACAAACTGTTGGAGAAGAAGCCGGAGAATCGCCCGCAGACCCCCAAGGACGCGGCTGATTTGCTCAAGCCGTTCTTGCCGGACAAAGCCGGAACCGCCGTCAAAATGCCCGTGCTGCCGGAATACCAGCAATGGCTGGAGTCCGAGAGCGCATTCGAGCTTCCCAACGATGTCCGGGCAGCGATCCAAGCGGTGAAACCGAAGAGTGCGACGGATGTGAAACCGCTGCCCGTGAAACCGAGAATCGTGTCCCCGGCTCCCGCTGCGCCACGGCCCGAAGAAGTCAACGTCGAGCTTGTGGCATTCCCCGAAGACGAGGAACCCCGTTCCCGCTGGGAATTGAACCGCCGCGATTTCGCCATGCTCGGCATCGGCTCGTTGGGCGTTTTGTTCGCCATCGGCGCCGGCTATGGATTGTCGCGGGCCGTCCGACGCAAGTCGACCGACGACGAAGCGACTGCGGAACCGCCGGCGAAATGAGCCATGAGAAGCAAATGAGACTTCTTGAGTTGTCCGTGCGGGGAATCGATCCTTCCGATATCATTTCCAGTTGTTAGGCCAGACCCACCTACGGGTGTTTTTCCATGCGACTCAAAATTTGGCTTTCTCTGACTCTGCTCGGCTCCGTCGCTGCGCCGTCGATGCTATTCGCCCAACCCGGTGGCGGTTTTTCACGCGGTGGTGGCCGGCAAATGGATCCCGAAGCGCTCTGGCAGCGCATGAGTAACGGTGCCGACAGCATCGACATCAACAAGAATCCGCAGGCCAAATTCCTGGCGCAGATGAGCGGGGCAACCGTATCGGCTGACGGAATCCTGACGAAGTCGGACTATGCGACCGGAATGGCCCAACGGGCGGCCCAACGCGCCGCAGGTGGCCCTGGAATGCCCCCCCCCAGTGCGGCCCCGACACCCGTGCCAAGTAACGGTGTTCCGATGGTGATTGCGATCACAGGCGACGATGGCAAACCGGCGATGGTCAATCCGACACCGACTGCCCCCGGTGGCAACTGGAACGGCGGCGGTGACCGTGGTGATCGTGGCGGCGGCGGCCGAGGTGGTAATTTGTGGGGCGATCCGGAAGCATTGTTCCGGCGTGCCGACCGCAATGGCGACGGCAAGATCACCCGTGACGAAACGACAATGCTCCTGCCCTACTTCGACCAGATCGACACCAACGGCGACGGCGGCATCGACCTCAACGAATTGAAAGTGTTCGCCGCCACGCAGTCGGGCGCCAGCCCCGGTGGCAATGGCTTCCCCGGTGCTTTCCCCGGTGGGGGCGATCCGAAGCGCGAAGACCAAGAAGAAGCACGCCCCGTCGTCTATCGATTCGGCAAACTCCCCAAGGAGTTCCCCTACGCGGCACTCGATAAAGACGAAGACGGCCAAGTGAGCTTGTACGAATGGCGAATCGCTGGGAAATCGATCGACGAGTTCCAAGAACGCGATCTCAACGGCGATGGCTTCTTAACCGCCGAAGAATGGCTACGCGGCACAAAGTCCACCGGTGCCAGTGGTGGTGATTCGAAGGGCCGAGGTGGCCCCGGCGCACCGAGCGTCGGTGGAAACATGACCGGGAGCCGCCCCGGCCGTCCGAAGAACTAGCCGACGCCGATCACGGCGTTTCAATCGTCACCGCCATGACGACCGGAGCGCTGCTGTCCGGGCCTTTGATCAATTCGATGGTCTTGATCACCGCGTCGATTCGCTTCGGGGTCACCGCAAGGTACCGCACCTGTTGGCCGCCGGTCATCGCGAAGGCGAACTTCGATCCGGGCACGTCCACCTTGCGGATGTAATCCGCGAAATGCACGCCATTCTTCAACTCGTGGTCTTCACTCTTGCCATCGGCGTAGTTCAGCCGGACGATCATCGTCACCGACTTCACCTCGCTCGACGGGAAGTTCCAACCGCCGATGCCGGATAAGAAGTGGATCGCTTTCGCCGCGGTGTTGCAAGGCATGGTGACTGTTTTCGGCATCAGCAGAGCTTTCTTGCCGTTGGGGCTGTAGAACAGGATCGCGTTCTTGAACTTGTCACCGGCCGGGTCGGTCAGCACGAACGGCACACTGTCGAACGTCTTCGGCGTCCAGTCTTTGAACACCAACCGTTCCCCTTCGCCGGCGTCTTCGAAGAACATCCCCTTGGTCGTGGTAGTCGTGGCGTACTTGTCGAGCGGGATCGGCACGTACTTGCCCTTCTGCGTTAGGAATTCGAGCAGGTCGGTCAACTCCTCGGGCTTCATCTGCTTCTCGAATCCTTCGGGCATCAGCGACAGTTTCGATTCGACGAGTTCATCCAAATCGGCGAGGGCGAAGTTCCAGAGTTTGTTCTCGGCGTCGCGCAGTTCCACCGTGGTTTTCGTCTGCGCGCTCATGACCCCCGTGATCACGCGGCCGTCGAGCAATTTGGCGACGTACGCCTTGTAGTTCCCCTCCACGCTCCGGCTCGGATCGAGCACGTGGATCAAGATTTCTTCCTTGGGGTGCACCGCGAAGCCGGTGAGGTCGGGGCCGATCTGCATCCCCTCGGTGCCGTGCTTGTGGCACTTGGCGCAGTGCGTCGTGAACATCTTCTTGCCGTTGCCGACATCGCCGATTTTGGCGAGGATCGGCTTCAATTCGTCGATCACTTTCTGGCGGTTGGCGTCGGGCAAGCCACCGCCGAGGGCGAGGAGCTTCTTGGCTCGGTCGGCGAGCGCTTTGTCCGGATGCGCTGCCAACGCTTGGCGTTGATCGAGTTGCAGCATGTCGAAGCGCACGGTGCCTTTCTCGACGGCATCGAGATAGGCCTTGGTCGATTCGGGCCGGGCGAGCACCAACCGCAGCGCGGCGGGGCGTACGGGCACCGGCAACTTCGGCAACTTCTCGACGACCAGCGACCCGAGCGACTTGGCCTTCGATTGACCGAGGATGTCCATCATCCCCTCAGCGAATTCGGCCGAAGTTGTCGGCGTCAACGCATCGAGAAGTTTGACCGCGGCGGCTTCATCGGTCGGCTGGAATTCCATGACTTGTTTGGCGGCGTCGAGCCGTGCGGCGTCAGTGGCCTTCGCATCGGCGACGACCGTGAAAAGGCCTTTGGTGAGTTCCGCGAGTTGGGCATCGAGACCTTTGACGCCCCAAGTGCTGGCGAGCTTGAGGAGCTTGCCGCGCGAGGTCGCGGGGACAGTGGAGAGCGCATTGGCGAGTGCTTTGTCATCGGCGGCGGAGAGTTCGGCTTTCTTACCGGTAGGCCAACCGCTGGCGAAGCCGGAGATTATCGCCGCCGACGCGGGAGTGCCATTGAGTGAGTCGAGAAAGGTGCGGAGACTTTTCGGCGACGTGGAAGCGAAATTGGTTGCGATCCGTTCGAGTGCGGCGATGCCTTCTTTCGACCAGGGATCTTTGATCGTCGACGCCACCCAAATGATAGACTCCGCATGAGTGACCCATGCCATCATCATCGCATCGGCCATGTTCCGGTCGGCCGAGGAATTCGCATTCACCAAGGAACCGATGAGCGGCGCGCCGACCATGGTGGAACCGTCCGCAGCGATTTCGCTGATTTTCAGCCATGCGGCGAGCCGAACGCCCGCATCAGGATCTTCGTGCAGTTTCGACTTGATGAGGTTCAGAAGCGTTGCCGTACGGTTCGGCAACTCGGCGATGGCGGCTCGGCGAATCGCGGGGGAAGAGTGCTGCAAAAGACTCGCCCCCTCGCCGGAAAGCTTCGATCCGTCCACGGCCCACATCAGATGCCGCAGTTGCCGTTCGTCCGATGTGGGATTTTGGATGATTTCTTGGATCTGAGTCGCCAGGTATTGTCTCTGTTCCACCAGTAACCGCTGCGCGTGCATCCTCCAAAACAGGTTGTCGTTCTTCAGCGTCTCCACCAGGGTTTCGACCTTGGCATCCTTCAAATCCGGGTACTTCTCTGGCTTCGCCTTCGTGTAGACCACGCGGTAAATGCGGCCGTGTTTCTTGTCGCGCAGGGGCGTTTCGTAGGCGTTGCCTTTGCCGTTTTGGAAGCCCTTCGGCACGGGGTTGTGTTGGACAATGAAGTTGTACCAGTCGAGCACCCATACGTTGCCATCGGGGCCGACTTGGGCGTCGATGGGTGCGGCCCATTCGTCTTGGCTCGCGACGAGGTTCCAGCCGTGGCGGGCCGTGTAGCTCGTGCCCTCTTTGTTCAACACGAACGTCGCCGTGAGGTGACCGGTCGGATCGGATACGAATGCCGTGCGGTTCCAATATTCCTTCGGGTACGTGCGCGCCGTGTAGATGGTGCACCCGGCGGCGCTGGTGTAGCCGCCGTGCCAATCGACTTGGCGGATCTTGTCGGTGACGGGGTAGTACTTGTTGTCGGCGATGGGCGCCAGCACGGCCGGGTTGAGGCCCTTCACCGCCTCGTAGTAGCGGTTCGGGATCGGCATGTGAACGAGCACGCAGCCGTTGGCGGTGCTGCCGAAAAGTTCACCAGTTTCGTCGAAGCCGACACCCCACGCGTTGTTGCTGACGCTGCGGAGGAACTCGAGCTTGGTAACTTTGAAATTGTTCGCGCGGAGGCCGTCAGGGTCGCCCGGTTCGGTCGGGACATTCTCCATCTTGAACCGGTAGAGCCCCTGCTTGAAGTTCAATTTCTCGCCGGCCACGGTGCCGACGAAACCACTGTAGCCGACCATGCCGTAGATCCAGTTGTCGAAGCCGTAGCGCAGGTTGCTCGGCCCGGCGTGCGTGTCGGCGGTTCCCCAACCGGTGAACAGTTTTGTGCGTACATCGGCTTTGCCGTCGCCATCGGTGTCCTTGAGGAACAGCGTGTCCGGAGCTTGGTGGACGATCACGCCGCCATGGGCGAAAAGCAGGCTCGTCGGGATGCTGAGCTTGTCGGCGAAGACGGTCACCTTGTCGGCCTTGCCGTCGCCGTCGGTGTCTTCGAGGATCAGAATCTTATCGCGGCCTTCGCCCTCTTTCTTCATTTCGTTCGGGTAATCCATGGTTACGGAGACCCACAACCGGCCGCGGTCGTCCCAGGTCATGGCGATCGGTTTGCCGCCACCGAATTGGTCGTCGGAGGCGAACAACTTCATCTCGAAGTCTTCGGGCATGGTGTAATGCGTCAGGCTCTTCTCGGGGCTGAGCGG
>JAYSYJ010000042.1:0-21500 GCA_043727675.1 Fimbriiglobus sp. | reverse complement strand
CGACCTCTTTGCCACCATCACTGACGGCGAAGTAGACTTCGCCGAAGCCGCCCTTGCCGACTCCGCGCTTGAGCGTGAAGCCTTCGAGCGGTTGCTGGCCGGATCGGTATTTGAACTTCATCGCTATTCCTCGGAATCCGCACGCACCGACCGTTGTGATATTCGTCCGCACGGGCTGGGCATTTAACCCAATCACCGGTTTTACGCCGCTTCCGCTCCCGAAGACATTCTACCCGAACGGTTAGAGTCGTCCGAATCAGGGCTTCAAAACCGCACGGTGTCCACCCCGCGTTTTTCGCGCGGTATAATTCTCCCTACCACAACGACCCCGACTTTCGGAGGCTGCACCGTGCCCAGCCCTCTCCCTGGTATGGATCCGTACCTCGAAGATCCCTCACGTTTCCCGATCTTCCGCAAGAGCCTGATCGCGTCGCTGTATCAATTGCTTTTGCCAGGTTTAGTGGATCGCTATCGAGCGCGGGTTCTGTCGCGGCAGTTTGAATCCGAATTGGTTCTGTTCACCTCGGTGCAGCGGTTCCAGCACGACGAAGAATTCATCGAGATCCGTAGCCGGACGGATGGTCGACTCGTCACCATTGTCGACATTGTGAGCATTGTGAATCGGACGACGAGCATGGGGAAGGACGCCTATTTGGCCACGCGGACGTTGGCCCAATCGGAAAAGGCGAGCGTTTTGGAACTCGATTTGGTGACCCAGGGAAAACCGCCATTGGCGTTCAACCGCGGCGATCTGCCACCGCACCAATATTTGTCAATTGTGTCTCGTGCCAATAATCCGACCACGCATGAATGCTTTCCCGCCAACCTGCGGCGCCGGTTGCCGAAGATTCGTTTACCGCTGGCCACCGACGACCGCGACACGGTTGTCGATTTGCAAGTGGTGTTCGCACGGGCCTACGAACTGAGCCAGTTGGAATGGCAAATCGATTACCGGGCGCCGCTCCCGGTAGACGTGGTGTTGACTCCGGAAGATCGGGAATGGGCCGAGACTCTCGGGCGAGCGTACGGACTATAAATGTTTGTCCTGAATATCTTTCTGTCAGTTTAGCCGTGAGATCTTGGGCCCGAAATTCTCCGGATCCGACCGCCAGGAAACACAATCTAGATTGGGTTCCATTTTTTAGATTTATCTTTTCAATTCGCTCTATGCTAAGTTGTAAGTCCTGTATCGGTGCCTTCAGTCGCGGATTGGTTTATGCCCGTTCGATTGGCCCCTCCCTTGAATACTGCGACTCATCTCACCGGGGCCTTCATTGGCTCGCTTCTTGATTCGGACGTCCTGTGCGCCGCAGATTGGGACGCCATTCCATCACGAGACCGCGAGCAACTGGGCCGAGAATCGGATACCGTTCATCTTCTCGATCAACTCGTGTCACTCCGCTTGCTCACACCTTTTCAGGCGGACCAGATCGGTCGCGTCGGTTCGCCTTCCGGGTTGATCTTCGGAAACTACCGAGTGTTAGATACCGCGAATCCCACGGTGCCAGAACTGCTCCGGGCCGAACACCGTCGGCTGAAGTCGACGGTCACGATCCGATCGTTTGGCAGCACAAACTCCCCGTCGGCGCTCAAATCGTTCTACGACGAGATCCGCGTTTCGATGACCTGTCGGCATCCTGGCCTCGCCAAAGTGTTGGATGCCGGCGAACAACCCAATGCCGACTCGGAAAGTGGCACATCGCCCTATCTGGTATTCGAACAGTTGACCGGGCAGACGCTCGGCGAGTGGGTTCGCAAGCGTGGTCCGCTCTCTGTGGCGCGGGCTTGCCAAGTGGCCCACCAACTCGCCGATGCCCTGACCGAGGCGCACAGCCATGGTCTGTTCCACCGGCGGTTGAACCCGAGTACTGTGTTCATCACTCCGGAGGGGCACGCGAAGATTTTCGACTTCGGCGCATCGCGGCTGACACCCCCGCTCCAAACCCTGGCTGGCTACATCGCCCCCGAATTGGCCGACGATCCGCAGCGGGCCGACCCACGCTGCGATCTCTTTTCGCTGGCCGCCACGCTCCTGTTTTCGCTGACAGGGCGGGCACCTTTTTCATCGGGTGGGTTGCAGTCGACTGAAGTCATCCCTGACGAACTGACCGCAATCTTGAACCGGATGACCGACCCCGACCCGAATCAACGCATCCCCTCGGCTTCGGCGTTGCTTCGGTCGCTCGCCCCGTATTTGGGATGGCCGAGCGGACGCGATTCGACTGCCACCGTCGGCCCGATTACCGAACTGCTGACTCCTCGGCCAACATCGATTTTGATCGTGGACGACGAACGGCACATCCGGCAGATTGTCCGTCTGGCACTTGTCAAGCAAGCGGTGCGGATCGAAGAAGCCGACAATGGCGAAGATGCCGTGCGGCTGCTGACGAGTCAACCGTTCGATCTCGTTTTACTCGATTTGGATCTGCCCAAACTCAACGGGGGCGAGGTTCTCCGGCGCGTCCGCGAGAATCCGGCGGCGCCGCATTTGAAAGTGATCGTCGTGTCGGGCCAGGGCGACGGCGACCACCTCAGCGGGACGATCTCGGCGGGTGCCGACGACTTTCTCACCAAGCCGTTCAGCGTCGTGCAATTGCGGGCAAGGGTCACCTCGGCGTTGCGGTTGAAACACGCCCAAGATCATGCCGAGTTGCTGACTCGTCGGCTGGCGGCCTGCAACGCCGAACTGGAACTGGCATGCAACGCCCGCGGCGGAGAACTCGTCCATGCCCGCGGAGCGCTGGTGCTCGCACTCGCCAAACTCGTGGAGCAGCGGAGCAGCGAAACCGGCCCGCACCTGCTGCGACTCCAACGCTACAGTCGCATTCTCGGGGAAGCGGCCGCCGCCACGCCGGCATTCGCCGCCCGTTTGACCCCCGAGATTTTGCAAACGATCCAGCAAGCTGCCCCGCTCCACGACATCGGCAAAGTGGCGGTGCCGGATCACATCTTGAACAAACCGGGCGCCCTCACGGCTGAGGAACGCACCATTATGCAATCGCACGCGGCCGCCGGTGCTGACACGCTAGCATTCGTCACTCAACGATTCGCATTTGCCACGGGGTTCTTCAGTACGGCCATCGAGATCGCCCGGCACCACCACGAAAAATGGGACGGCACCGGCTACCCCGATCAAATCGCCGGGGAATCGATACCCCTCTCGGCGCGAATTGTGGCGTTGGGAGATGTGTACGACGCCCTGCGATCACGCCGGGTTTACAAAGTGGGCGAATCCCACGCCAACACCGTGCGGTGCATCTTGGAGAACTCGCCCGGCCACTTCGACCCGCGACTGTTGGAAGTGTTTTCCCACATCCACGAACAGTTCCGGGTTGCGTTCGACGAATGCGGGGATTAAGTGCCCAGCGTATTCGATCCGATTCACTTTACAGCCAGTTTGGCAGGACGCAAGCCAACGGGTTTCATCCTCTGCGATCGGGATCAGCGTCAATTTCCAACGGGTGGGTTCGGCTTCGATCCTGAGCCTTGTAGTCTATCAGGAACTGTGAATCCACTCGATTGGGAATGAGTATGAAACGCTTCCACCTCTGCGGCATGGGCAACGCCATCGTCGATCTTTTTGTTGAAGTTCCCGAGTTAGAGTTCGAACAACTCCGGTTCGAACGTGGCACCATGCGGCTCGTGGACTTCACCGAGCAGCAGACGCTCTTGGCCCGCTTCGCCGACTCCGATCCGCGATTAGTTTCGGGCGGTTCCGTGGGCAACAGTATGATCGCGTTCGCCCAACTCGGCGGGAAAGCGGCCTACATCGGCTGCGTCGGCGACGACAAATATGGTTTCCATTACCAGAGCGAGTTCCAAAAGCTCAACATCGCCATGGGGAACCCGGTGGTGGTGAATCAGCCGACGGGGACTTGCGCGGCGATCATTACACCGGATGCCGAGCGGACGATGCGAACCTGCTTAGGCGTGGCGGCGCATTTATCCAGCAAGCATGTCGAGCAGGATCGCACGCTCATCGAGCAATCGGCGTGGCTCTTCGTCGAGGGGTATTTGCTCTCGAACAACGAACCGGGCCAAGAAGCGGTGAAGGCCGCCGTGGCCATTGCGAAAGCCAACGGCACTAAGATCGCGTTGACCTGTTCGGATGCATTCATCGTTCACGTGTTCGGTGCCGCGCTCCACGAGACGCTGGCGCAGACCGACTTGTTCTTCTGCAATGCCAGCGAAGCGTGCGCCGTGGCGAACGCCACAGATGCCGCCTGTGCGTTTGCGAAATTGAAGGAGATCGTGCCGAATGTGGTGGTCACCGATGGGCCGGACGGGGCGTATATCCGTTGGGACGGAACCGAGTTCCATGTGCCGGCATTCCCGTGCGAACCGAAAGATCTGACCGGGGCCGGGGACATGTTCGCCGGTGCGTTCTTGTACGGTGTTACGCACGGGGTGGCCGCCGACGTTGCGGCCCGAGCCGCCAACTACCTCGCCATGAAGGTGATCTCGCAGATCGGTGCCCGGCTCCACACGGGCGTTCTGCAAGATTGGAAGCACGCCGTTGCGGGGTAATTCACTTTTCATTCAGCGCCATCGGCGATCCGAGCGTATTTGGCTTAAATTGGGTCAGCGTGCTCGGCTTGGTGACGCAAGCGATCAGCGATGCCGGGGGCGGACGGACATCGACTCTGATCCTGACGAAACTGGTGTTGAGCATCGACAAATTTTTGGAGGATCCCGACCCGGTGGACGCGGATGCGGCGTCGTCGGAGAAAGGGTTGGGCGGCCTGATTAATGGGTTGCTCCAAGACCCGGCGTCGATTTTGGACGGATTCGCCCCGTTCGAAGTCGTCTCTACGATGCAATCGATCTAACGCACGACCAAGTGTTATTCGTGCCGGCTTGCCAAGCCTGCCTTACGAAGATTGAAGCAATCGGTCAGCCGACTTCCCCGCCCGCGGCAACTGACATCGTGATGGTGGTGTGAGTCTAAAATAATGATCAAATGTACCCGTGGTGCCTCATGCTCGACTTCGCCGAAACATTCAACAAGCTGACTGGCAACGCCCCCTTCCCGTGGCAAACGGCGCTCTACGAGCGCTTCGCCTCGGATCGGCCGACAACATCCCGAAGGCGTGCAATCTGCCGACGGGCTTGGGCAAAACCTCCGTGATCGCCATCTGGCTGATCGCACTGGCGAACGGGAAGACTGTGCCGCGCCGGTTGGTGTACTTGGTGAACCGCCGCACCGTCGTCGATCAGACGACGGTGGAAGTGGAGAAGTACTTTGCGCAGAAGGTGCCGGGGATTCCCGAATTCGCCATCAGCACCTTGCGCGGGCAGTTCGCCGACAACCGCGAGTGGAGTGCTGACCCATCCAGGCCCGCCGTGATCTGCGGCACCGTGGACATGATCGGCAGCCGGCTGCTCTTCTCCGGGTACGGCGTCGGCTTCAAAGGCAAACCGGTCCACGCCGGATTCTTGGGGCAGGATGCGCTGCTGATCCACGATGAAGCTCACTTGGAACCGGCGTTCCAGAAGTTGATCGAAGCGATTGAGACTGAACAGGAGCGCTGCCAGGAGTTCCGCAGATTCCGGGTGATGGAACTGACTGCAACCTCGCGTAGCGACGAGAAACCCTTCGAGTTGACACAAGCCGAGTTGGCACAACCCGAGGAAATCCCCGTTGAAGCCGAATTGCCGATTCATCGGGTCTGGCAGCGATTGATTCCAAGAAGGCGCTCGTTCCAAACGCGATCGCCGATGAGAAAAAGGATCTCGTTCCGAAGATCGTTGCCCTCGCCCTCGCGCACAAAGACTCGGAGCCATCGTCGGCCGTACTCGTGTTCGTGCGGACGGTCGAAGCAGTCGGAGAAGTCGTCGCCGGATTGAAGAAGGCCAAAGTTGACAAAGAGAATATCGAAACGCTGACGGGCACGATGCGCGGGCTGGAACGGGAGAAGATGGCGAGTACCAGCAAAGTTTTCGCGCGTTTCAAAGTCGACTCGCCCGCCGAGAAGCAGCCCGGTACGGTCTATCTCGTCTGCACCTCGGCCGGGGAAGTTGGCGTCGATATGTCGGCCGATCACATGGTCAGCGATCTATCGCCACTCGATAGCATGGCCCAGCGGTTCGGTCGCGTGAATCGATACGGTTCCGGCGACGCTCGCATCGACGTCGTCCACCCCACGACGTTCGACACCAAGGCCAAGCCTTACGAGTTGGCCCGAGAACTCACCGCGCAACTCCTCGGAACGATTGCCAAACGAACCGACGGCAACATAAATGCGAATCCGACCGCAGTTGGTGGACTGATGCGTTCGCTCTCCGAAGAGCAGCGTCAAGCCGCCTTCTCCCCGCAGCCTAAAATCCTCCCCGTCACGGACATCTTGTTCGATGCGTGGGCACTGACCACCATCCGCGACAAGCTTCCAGGCCGGCCGCCGGTGGCGGAGTACCTGCATGGCATCAGCGAATGGGAACCGCCGCAGACGAAAATCGCGTGGCGCAAAGAAGTCTGGGAACTGAACCGCACGTTCGAGAACGAGCGTGAACGGATGCAGTTTCAGAAGTATGTGGCCGAACTGCTCGACGACTACCCCGTGAAGACCCACGAACTCCTTGGGGATCGAACCGACCGCGTCTTCAACGCTCTCAAAAAACTGGCGGCCGCGTCGGAGACGCCCGTCTGGATCTTGGACGATGAGGATCGCATCGAAGTGACGACGCTCAAGAAAATCCTCGAAGGCGACAAGGACGACCTCGGCGACAAAACGATTCTGCTCCCCCCGCAAGCGGGCGGACTGGAAAAAGGACTGCTCGACGGCTCGTCGAAGTACGATTCGAGTCGTGACGATTACGACGTGGCCGATGAGTGGTTCGACAAAGATGGACTACTTAGAAAGCGGCAAGAGAACAAAGATCAGAAGCCGCCAAAGATGAAGCTGGTGTGGACTCACGAATTTCGCAACGGGGACGACGAGGACGCCGAGCCGAGCAAGATTTGGTACTGGTTCGTGCGGCCGACATTCGCCGACGCGGACTCCAAGGCCGGGAAAGAATACCTGCTTCCACTCCACCTCGACGACGCGAAAGCGGCCGCCGAGAAGTTCGTCGCCGCGATGAAATTCGACAAGCCTTTGCATGACGCCATCGTGCTCGCGGCGGGCTTCCACGATCTCGGCAAGGATCGCGGCCGCTGGCAACGCGGCATCGGCAACTACGAATATCCGACGAAGAAACTGGCAAAATCGGGCCACCGCCGGGCCGCGACAGAACGATCATGGTACCGCCACGAATTCGGTTCGCTGCTCGATGTGGTGCATCAGCAAGCATTCAGGGACTTGAGCGCCGAGTTGAAGGAACTCGTGCTCCACCTGATCGCCGCGCACCACGGCCGCGCCCGACCGCATTTCCCGACGGATGAAGTGTTCGACGACAACCACCTCCATGACCAGGCGGTGTCACTCGCGGCCGAAGTGCCCCGGCGCTTCGCCCGACTGCAGCGGAAGTACGGGCGTTGGGGATTGGCGTATTTGGAATCGCTCGTTCGCGCCGCCGATATCCTCGCCTCCAAAAAAGCGGAAGGAAGTGACTCGTGATCACCGTCGCCGTCGATCCGACCAACCCCGGCCAATTTTACGCCTGTTGCGGTCTGCTGGAACTCGCCGACCGCCTCTGGCCGGGGGCCGAGGGGTGGTTCGCGACAAGGAGTCGTTCCACATTCAATGCGAAGGGAACGCCGAGGGCTTCCTCGATAAGCTGACGGGCTGCACGCTCACCAACACGATGACGCCGCAAGAGTGGGCGAGGTTGGAGGAACTCGGGAACATGAAATCCACTGTCCGCGCCAAGACGCCGGGATTGGAAGAGGAAAAGGCCACGTTGGAAGGGAGGCTGATCAAAGATCCGATCCGTCTTCTCACTCCCTTCGATATTTGCTGCGATTGGTTCCTGGACACCCGAGCGGGCGGACGTCGTTTCAAAACGTGGGCCGGAAGGCAAGGCGTCTTTACCATTGCCAGCGCGATGAAGAGCGCCATCGCTGCCGCGGCATTCCAGAAGCATCGTTGCGAGAATTGGTTCTCGTACTCCGTCGCAGAATGCGGGTTACCGTTCAACTTCGATTCCGACCTGGGTGGACAAGGCGGTGCGCTCGACATCGGTTTCAGTTTCGATCCGCTCGCGGGAAACGCCGCCACCCGCATCGAACCCTCGGCCCGGCCGTTCCTCGAACTGCTGGCGTTCGTCGGATTGCAGCGGTTCCGCCCGCGCGCCATCGAGAAGGAAAACCGTTTCCTCTATTGCGCTTGGAACCGCCCGCTGCCCATTGCCATCGCGGCGCCGGCCGCTAACGGAATGCTACCGATACCCGATGCCCCGCTCTACGAGTTCCGCTTGCTTTACCGCACGAAGTATTTGAAGAGTTTCCTTCCCGCCATTCCCTTCACTGGAGGTTCCGATGAGTGATATTGCCAAGTTCGACAAGTGGTTGGAGACCGACGAAGTCGCCGCGGTAGTGATCCGCGAGCCACTCGTGCCCGTCGAGGGGCCCGACGGTGTGCTCTTCCCCGCGACATACACCGCCGCCGAAGACAAGAAAGTCTTCCCCGGCGGTTACAACATCGACCCGCCCGAAGGCGACAAAAATGTCTGCCTCGTCGATAGCGTCGGTTCGCAAGCGAACCGCATCGAACCGATCTTCGCCAAGCCCGAGTATGCCGGGTTGGTTCCGCAAATCAATGTGAAGGCGGGAGAAAAGTCGGTCAGCCTTTTGTGAAGCGGGCCACCGTGCCGGCGATGCCCTCGTCCGCTGCACGGGGTTGCAGAAGCAGTTGCAGGACGCATTCAAAGCGGTGCTGAAAGGGGATGCCACCCCGATGGCGAAGATCGCGCCGACTTCGCTCGTCTTCGGCGTCTGGGATTCGCGCGATACGCAAGCCAAGTTGCCGCGATTGGTCGCTTAGACCATCCGAGCTTTCGATGTCCAGCGGCTGCGGCGTTCCGCCCAGTACAACCCCGCCACGGAGTACATCAACGACAAGCTCCTCGTGGAAGCGCCCGATAAAGCGACGAAGGACGCCTACGCCGAACGCGGGTTCGTGCACGTCCCCGCGACCGGTTCACACGGTGGCGTCATCGCCAAGGGCGGCGTTCGCCGCGATGCCACGCTGAGCTTAGCCGCGCTGCGGTTGCTCAAGGGGGACAAAGAAACGCTGAAGCTCCGCCGTTACATCCTCGGCCTGGCGCTCGTCGCCTTCACCGCCAACGCCAGCACCTATCTGCGTCAAGGCACGAATCTCGTACCCGACTTCGAGAAACCGCGTACGCTCACCCTCGTGAATTCGGACGGCACGCGCACCGAATACAAGCTCTCACACGCCGATGCCCTGAGCTACGCGAAAGCCGCAGCGAAGGAATTCGTCATCGGGCAGAATCAAGAAGTGGAATTCGATAAAGAACTCGCCATCAAAGATTGGAAGGGCGAAGGAGACACGAAAGCCACAGCAAAAAGCGCTGCGAAGAAAGCCGCAAAAGCCAAAGCCGATGCCACAGCAGTCTCCTCTGAAACCCCGGTGGAGTGATTCATGCCCTCCGTCTTCCTCCTCACGGTTCGATTCCTCGATCCCACGCCGGCGTTCCACGGCCGGGGCGACGGCGGCGAACCCGAATGGCCCCCCTCCCCGCTGCGGCTGTTCCAAGCCCTCGTTTGCGCGGCCGCCGGTCGCTGGCGCGAAGGGCAGCTCGCGGATTATGCTTTCCCCGCGCTGCACTGGCTCGAACAGCAGCGCGAATGCACCATCATCGCGCCCGACATCCAAACCGAACGCACCGGCTACCGCATGTACGTTCCCAACAACGCCGGAGACCTCATTACCGCGGCGTGGGCGCGCGGCAACGACGACACCAAGTTTTCGACGCTGAATGTCGAAAAAGATGTTCTCCCGACCCGCCTCATCGGCGGCGATTCGATCCACTACTTCTGGGAACTCCCCGACGAAATGCCCGATATCGTGCGCGGATACCTCGAAACCCTCGCGGCGTGCGCCCGCAGCATCACCCACCTCGGCTGGGGCGTCGACATGGTTGCCGCCAATGCCAAGGTGGTGAAAGATACGGAAGCCGCGGCACTTGTGGGCCACACCTGGCGCCCGGTATTGAGCGGTGGGACGCCGCTGCGGGTTCCGCACGAAGGCACACTGGCCGGGCTGCAAGCTCGCCATGGTAAATTCCTCGACCGATTGGCGGGCGAAGCCTTCTCGCCGGTTCCACCGCTTTCGAACTTCCACATTGTCGGTTACCACTGCCCCACCGTCGCCGCTGGCAAGCCCGCCGCGGCGCGGCCCTGCGCCGCGTTCAGCATCCTCAAACCCGACGCCAGCGGATTCCGACCGTACGACACCGTCCGCCGATTCGCCACCGTCGCCGGGATGGTGCGCCACGCCGCCGCCGTCGCCGCCGAAACGAGCGGATGGACGCGGGAGAAAATCGCGTCGTTCATCCACGGTCACGGCGACGACAAAACCGGACAGGCCACCACCGACGACCGGCTGATGTTCCTGCCGCTGCCGAGTATCACGCCGTTCAAAGTCGAGAGTATCCGCCGGGTGCTCGTCGTCGGCCCGCCCGGATCGGACATCAATCGCATCCGGCAACTTCTCAACGGTGCGGAATTGAAGGACCAACAGAGTCAGCAGAACGTCGCGATGCTCTCGGTGATTCCGCAGTCGGAACGGACCGTGAAACAATTCTCCGGCGAAAGTAAAGTCTGGAGCACCGTCACCCCCGTGATGCTGCCGGGGTTCGACGATCCTGACGGCATCCGGAAGCGTCTTAAACAGGATGACCAAAAAACGAGCGCGGAGCAAAAGCGGTTGCTCGGACAGCTCGACAGCCGGGTGATGGCCCTGTTGTACAAAGCGTTCGAACACGCCGGCTTACCGAGGGAATTGGTGCAATCGCAAGAAACGATGATCGAATACCGGAGCGTCGGCTTCCGCGCCGGGCTTGATCTGGCATCACAGTATTGCCTGCCGCCGTTGCACTACCCGAGGTTCCATGTGCGGGTGACATTCGCCCACCCGGTGCGCGGACCGCTCGCCGTGGGGGCCGGTCGCTACCGGGGACTCGGACTTTTCGCCATCGAAGAAAAATGATCGGCGAGTTCCCTCGACCGGCGTCGAGGATCAGGTACAGTGGGTGAATCATTCGCAGCCGCCGGGTCGAAAACGGTCCCGCGAGTGCGGACAGCGTGAAATCGCCCGGCGGGCCTGATTCCGCCGCAACTCTTTGACATATCATCGGATGGATCCGTTTTCGGACACGGGAGCCGCTCGCGTGCCCGAAAACGTTTGGCAATCATGGTTTGCGAAAGGAGGGATGGATGCGACGCAGGAAGCAGATGATCGAATGGGCCACCGCTCGCAACGGGAGTGGTAAGCCACTGCAATGGCAGTGTTTGGAACGCGAGCAGTATTCCGCGAGTTAACCCTCGCGGCCGAATTGAAGCAGACCGGGAAAATTGTCGGGATTCGAATCGACGGAGGTATTCCGCGAGTTAACCCTCGCGGCCGAATTGAAGCTTGTTGTCGTTGTCGGGCCTGCCGTCGTGGTATTCCGCGAGTTAACTCTCGCGGCCGAATTGAAGCAACGGCTGGGACAATATCCTGCAAACCGGCCCGATTGTATTCCGCGAGTTAACCCTCGTGGCCGAATTGAAGCCTCGAAACCTAGCAAGCTAGCGAGCAACCTGAGACGGGTATTCTGCGAGTTAACCCTCGCGGCCGAATTGAAGCAAGACGGTACGGACACGGCGGGGCAAGCTGGTCATCGTATTCCGCGAGTTAACCCTCGCGGCCCAATCGACGGCGGGATACACGGGGCAAACGACGTATTCCGCGAGTTAACCCTCGCGGCCGAATTGAAGCGTATTGAAGCTGGGTGCCACAATCGCGTAAGTCGAGGTATTCCGCGAGTTAACCCTCGCGGCCGAATTGAAGCTCAGTCTCGACGGGCGGGTCGAACGGGTCGCCGGCGTATTCCGCGAGTTAACCCTCGCGGCCGAATTGAAGCCGAACCACCAATTCCCCAGCCGACGCCCGTTGGTTCATATTTGATGTTACTATCTATTCCCGTCGTGTAGTTGTAACCGGTCGCCCAACCGTTGCTAAAGGTGATCTGAAGTACCCCATGATACTGCGACAGAAGTCGCGATGTCGAGCGATTGCAAACATCCCAAATCATCGATTTGGGATGGTGACGTCGGTAGATTTAAAAGGACCGATTCGCCGACCCGAAACAGTAAGACTGTGGAACTTGAACTGTCCAAAGTCGTTCTGCTCAAACCGAATATTTATCCCGCAATTTCCATAGGCATGGACAACCAGCAATCGACTGCAGTCGATAATATAGAAAATAGCATATTCTTCGCCAAGAAAAAACTTGGACAAATTATCATGCGAACACAGTTTGAAAATAGCTGCGACTGTCGGTAAAATCCGCCTGTGGCCATCAAGCACCTTGGCTGTATCTATGGCTGGGTTAGGCGATATTACAGGTGCAGCGTTAAATCCATTGATCATGAAAGTGGCACTTGCAATCAAAGCAAACATAATGTGATCTCCAACTGCCTTTGGGCATTCTGAAAACAACCGAGATCCAAAGTATTGGCATTTCAACAGCCAATAACCCTCATGCAATAAATCCTGCCAAGAAAGCCAAGCAGGCGATCATCGGCATTATCGCAAATTCCACCGTATAACTACTTGGGATCGATGCAGGAGTATTGCCTCTGGGATAAGCATCTTCGGCTTTATCCAGATGGCCATGTGAAAATTGTCTGCTCCTCCTTGATGCGGCTGCCATTTATATTCTCTTACTCGATGATCGCTTTAATTACTGAGTTTCGCCTTTCGCCTCCATCAGGGAGGGTTTTGTATGCAAGCGCGAGTTCTTCTCCTCTGGCACTTCGGGCAGAAGTGCGAGGCTCGTCCGGCTACGCGGATCATTTCGATGGCGGATCCACAGGTTACGCACGCTTCGCCAGTACGACCGTAGACGGTGAACTCATCTTGGTAGCCGCCGCGGAGTCCTGAGCCGCCGATGTAATCGCGGATGGTCGAACCGCGGCCGTCGATGGCTTTCGCAATCACCTCTTCAATGGCCAGTCGCAAACGGTCGCACTCTTTGGGCTTCAACGAACTGCCGCGAGTCTGCGGGTGCAGCCTCGAGCGGAACAGCGACTCGTCGGCGTAGATGTTGCCAACCCCGGCGAGGAGTGATTGATCCAGCAGCAACGCCTTCAAGTTCCTCTGGCTGCCGCGCAATGCTTTGGCAAACGGAGTGGCGGGGATGTCGAACGGTTCCGGCCCGAGTCGCTCACCGAAGGCTTCTTGCACTAACTCATCGCTGGCGATCCACTGGACGCTGCCGAAGCGACGCGTATCGCGGTAGCGCAGCTCCGAACCATCGCCGAGTGCAAAGGTGAAGTGCAAATGATTGGGCGCCGGTTCCCCAGCGGGCACGGCGGTGAATTGGCCAGTCATGCCCAAATGGACGAGGAGAATCGCCGCGGAATCGAGATCCACCAGGATCCATTTCCCCCGTCGCCGAATCGCGAGCGGAGTCGTCCCGACGACACAGTCCGCCCATTCCGGCTCCCACGGTTTTCGCAGCTTCTTGGAGCCGACGCGAACCGACACAATGCGTCGTCCCACGATCAGCGGCCGAAGATCACGGACGACAGTTTCGACTTCGGGAAGTTCGGGCATCGTTCCAATTCGGAGTGCGGAATTTCCCTCATCCTACCGCGCTGAGCAAGCGGTGATGCAGGATCACGGGCTTCTCGTCTTCCACTACGCGGCCACCCGACATGCGAACGATCCGATCGGTGCCGCGGGCCAATTCGAGGTTGTGCGTCACCATCACCACCGTGAGTTGCTCTTCGGCGTTGAGTTCCTTCAGCAGGTTCACGATCGATTCGCCGGTCTCGACATCGAGATTCCCGGTCGGTTCGTCGGCCAACAACATTCGCGGCTTCATCAGCAGTGCCCGGGCCACGGCGGCACGCTGCATTTCGCCGCCGGACAATTCGCGTGGCTTGTGCTTCCAACGGTGGCCCAGCCCGACGCGATCCAACATGGCCATGGCCCGCATTCGCCATTCTTTGCGGCTGCCCCACCAGCCCAGCACCGACGCTTCGATGTAGGCCGGCATCAGCACGTTGTCGAGGGCGTGCAGTTCGGGCAACAGGTGATAGAATTGGAAGACGTAACCGAACGTGCGGCTCCGCAACCGGTCGCGGGCACGACCGCGCAGATTGTCGATGCGCGAGCCGTCGAGCAAAATCCGGCCGCTGTCCGGGGCATCGAGTGCTCCCATCAAATGGAGCAGCGTGCTTTTGCCCGAGCCGGACGCCCCGACGATGCTGAGAAACTCGCCTGATTCCACGGTGAGGTTCAGCCCGTGGAGCACCTGCACTTGTTCGGCGTGCCGCCGGTAGCTCTTTTGAAGATGATCGACAACAAGCATGGTTCTTCTCGGGAGTGTTAAAAAGAACGGCAGGATCAAGAGGATCCGCTTCACCCGCGTTACTCTTGATTCTTCGGTTATTCGAACCGCAATGCTTGCACCGGGTGGAGCCGGGCGGCACGGAGCGCTGGCAGGATGCTCGAGATCACGCAAACCGAAAGTGCCCCGAAGTTCACCAGCACCACGCTGAGCGTCTCCACATTCGTTGGGATTTTGTCGAAGTAATAGACCTTGCGGTCGAAGATCTCTTGGCCGGTCACGCTCGACAACAGCGCCTCGATTTCGTTGATGTGGTACGTGAAGAGCAGGCCGACGACCGTGCCCAGTCCGCAACCGACAACCCCGAGCAACAGACCGTAGCTCACGAAAATGCCCATGATGCCGCTGCTGGAAGCGCCGAGCGATTTCATCACACCGATATCGCGGTATTTTTCCGAAACGATCATGCTGAAAATGGCCAGCACCCCGAAGCCCGCCACGCCGATGATGAGGAACAGCAGAACGTTCAAAAGCCCGCGTTCCGTATCGATCGCACTGAGGAGCGGCCCCTGTTGCTGTTGCCAAGATTGCACCGTCGACTGCGGCTTGGGCATGATCTCTTGGATGGCCGGTACGAAGGTCTTGTGAACGAACGTGTTGTCGTCGCGGCTACCCGGTTTCAAGCGGATCTGCACCGCATTCACGCGGTTGTCCATCCCGCGAATCCGCTGCAAATCTTCGAGCGGGACATAGACGAAACTGCTGTCGTACTCGCTCATTTCCGACTTGAAGAAATCGGCGATGATGAAGGTCGCCGAGACGGGTTTGGTGCCGCTGGCCCCGACGGTGGCGATGAACACTTCGTCGCCCGGCATAAGGATCTTCCGCTCTTGGGAAATCTTGGTGACGGGGTCCACGTACTGATAATGCCCCATCGAATAGCCCAAGATCGCACCGGGCAAACGCGGCGGTGCGTCCGGCACTAACACCGGCGGGGGCAGCGGCTCGGCGTCCCCCGGGTTCGGTACGATGTTCGGAGTGATCAAAAATCCGCCGAGCTTCTCGCTGGACGGCGGAGGCAATTGCGGAATCCGCGGGAATTCAAACTGATTGTCATTGGCCACTGAAATATTCTGTTCGAGTCGCCGCTTGGCTTCGTCGGTCAGGTCGAAACTCGGGTTCGGTGAGTTCTTCTGGCGGATCAAGTATTCGGAAAACCCGCCGACCTTGGCCTGCTTCACCGGATCGATCGCGACGAGTCGCACTTGCTTCGTTTGGGTGATTTTGTTGCCGTAGCTATCGCGCACGGAGTACTGAATCAGGGCGAATGTCTCGATGTTCGGCGACATCGCTTCCACGTGACTTCCGACCGGGCTATTCAAGATATTTTGCTCGATCGTTTCGGGTGATTCTGGGAATCCACCGGAGCTATCGGTTTCGATGCGCACGTCGGAAAGAATGCCATGCAAACGGTCCTTCAGCTTGTTGCTGAAGCCACTCATGACACTATTCACCACGATGAGCGTGGCGACGCCGAGCAGAACGGAGACGATGCAAACGAACGCCAAGTAGCGCGTGCGTAAGTACCGTAAACAGAGAAGTAGCTTGTACAAGAGATTCGTCTCCGAAGGAACGAACGGTCGGCCGACGACGCCTTATAGCAACTATGGGCAAACCAGGAAAGGCGAAGTGAGCCAGTGACCTGTGCCGTCCGGCTCAGGTTGATTTATTTGCTGTCCGCAACGACAATGCTACTCTGATTATACCCTGGTACCCGCACCCGGAGACCGCTTCCGCTCCGAGACTCGTTATGTCGTTCGATAACGTCCCCATCGACAGTGCCGTTCATAACTTGCAGCAAGACGTGCAAGACGATGCCGCGTGGGTGAAATTGGTGAGCCGCTACCAAGGCCGGATCACGGCCTGGTGCTTGAAGCAGGGGTTGCAACTTGCCGATGCCGAGAATGTCTCCCAGGAAGTGCTGTATCGATTGACGCGCAAGATCCACATGTACGACCCCAAAAAAGGGCCGTTCCCAACGTGGCTGCGGCGGGTGACCATTCATGTCTGTTCGACCTATCGCCGCAAACAGTCCAAGGCACCGTCGGGCAGTGGCGACACCTCGCAAATGATGCGGCTACAAGAAGTGCAGGACGACACCACCGGCTTCTGGGAAGGGATCGACGAAGCCGGCGACCGCGAGTTGCTCCAGCGGGCGTTGCTGCTGGCCCAGACCAAAGTGACGAAAGAAGCGTGGATGATCTTCCGCATGGCGGCGCTCGAAAAGATCGCCGGGCCGGTGATCGCCGATCAACTCGGCATCAGCGCCCAGAGCGTGTACAGCACCCGCCACCGAGTGCTGGGCGTGGTGAAAGAAGTGCTAGCGCAGTTGCAAAAGGAATAGCGACTGTCGAATAGTCGTTTGCCGGGTGGCGTCTATAAAGTCTGCACTCGCCCTTTTTGTACCGACCCGCCGTCAGCCGGCTGATCCCGTTGCGGCCCTACCCATTCGAGGTGTTCTCATGCGTGTTTTGCTGTCAGCGCTCTGCTTACTAGCTTTCGACGGCTTCGGCTGGGCCGACGACAAGAAAGTGGAACCGAAAGAAGAGAAGAAGGACGAGAAGAAGGACGAGAAGAAGCCACTCACAGTCAAAGAAAAGATCGCCGAATTGAACAAGGAGTTGATCACGATCTCTGGAGGAATTGGCAAGAAGTTCGAAGCGGCCAAGACCAAAGAAGAAAAGGATGCCGTCCGCGCCGAATACATGGACGCGCAGAAGAAGACCGGGGAATCATTGCTGGCGTTGGCCAAGGACAATGCCAAAGATGCAGCGGCATTCGACGCGGTGATGAGCGCCGCGAGTATGCGTGCTAAAGGGGCCAGTGAATACTTAGTGGCCACTTTTGTGGACGACGCTCGGATCGCGTCGGCGATTCCACTCCTGAGCCAAGGGCCCGATGGGGCCAAGAACCTCGCGCTGCTCGCGGAAAAGTCGAAGAGCAAGGACGTCCAAGGGGCCGCCAAGTTCGCGGGAGTTTCGACAGAAATCGAAAGCATTGATTCGCCCGAAGATGACAAACCCCTCCCTGAGAAAGTCGCTACCGATAAATTCGCCGCCGCAGCCAGTAAGCTGGCAGGGATCGTGAAAGAATACGGCGAAATCAAAACAGTCGACAATCGCGGTAAATCGGTCACCATCGCGGATGCGGCCAAGAAGTTGACGTTCTTCATGGAGCATCTTTGCGTGGGCAAGATGGCCCCGGACACGGAATGCGACCTGCTCGAAGAGGGTAAAAAAGCCAAGCTCAGCGATTACCGTGGCAATGTGGTGGTGCTCGACATTTGGGCCACCTGGTGCGGGCCATGCCGGCAGATGATCCCGCACGAGCGCGAGATGGTGAAGAAGCTCGAAAGCAAGAAGTTCAAGCTGGTCAGCATCAGCGCCGACGCCAAGAAAGAGACGCTGACCAAGTTCCTCGAAAAAGAAGAAATGCCTTGGACGCATTGGTGGGCCGGTGCCAAGGGTGGCCTGACCGAAGAATACCAAGTGCGCTTCTACCCGACGCTGTATATCATCGACGGCAAAGGGGTGATCCGCGCCAAGCACCTTCGTGGCGACGACTTGGAAAAGTTCGTCGAGAAGCTGTTGGCCGAAGCCGGCCCGAAATAAACCACGGCTCCAGTTGCCTAAGAAACCCCGCGTGAACTCACGCGGGGTTTTTTCGTATCGATCCGTCTATACCTGGGATTTGCCCGCGCGGCGGAAGCCGGCGATCATTTGTTTCAGCCCCTGCCACCGTTGGCGGAATCCTCGACCTTGGCTGAACCGCAGCATCCCTTTCATCGCGTCGCCCATCGCGGGATCGTGGGCCAGTCCCGCGTCGATGTGGGGGCGGAACTTCCCTTTGCGCACCGAAATGACTTGGGGGTAGGTCATCGCCAACAAGCCTTCGACGCCTTGGGTCGAACCCCACCCGCTGGCCCCGCGACCGCCGAATGGCGTGGCCGGGTGTGCCGTCGGTACGACGGTGTCGTTGAACACCACGGAACCGACGTTGAGTTCGAGCGCGGAACCGGTCGGTTCGCCGAATACGCTCGCGGCTAAGCCGAACTCGCAGGCGTTCACCTGCGCGATCATCTCCGCTTGGGAATCGCAAGTGATCACGGCGACAATCGGCGCGAAACTCGCCTCGTGGCAAATGGCCATGTCGGACGAACCATTGAAAATGACAGTCGGCTGACACAGCCCCGACGGAACCGGGCACACAGTACCACCCTTGGCGGTCGCGTCGGTGATCAATCGGTTCATTTGCTCCTGCTGGCCCACTGTTTGTAACGTGACGGGTTGCGACTTCGCCGCCAGGGCTTTCAACTTCTCGGCGAAGGCATCTGAGACTTGGCGATCCACAAACACGCGCCGTGTGGCAATGCACGTTTGCCCGCTGTTGAGCGTTGCCCCGTACCAGGCGGTCTTCGCCGCGAGGTCGAGATCGGCATCGGCCAGCACCAGCGCGGCATCGACACCCGAAAGCTCCATCGTACTCGGGATCAACCGTTCACCGAGTCGGGCCGCGAGTTTCCGACCGACCACATCCGACCCCGTGAAGTGCAGAAAGTTGATCGCGGCTTCGACGAGCGCCGGCCCCGCTTCCCGCGTTGCTGGCAGCAGTTGAAACAGATCCGGTGGGACGCCGCATTCGAGTAGCCAACGGTGCAGCACCACCGCCATTCGCGGGGTCTGTTCGCTCGGTTTCCAGAGTAAGGCGTTGCCGGCGACGAGGGCGTGCAGGATCGGCACAGCATTCAAAAAGAGCGGGTAGTTCCAGGTGCCAATCAGCCCGACAATCACGTGCGGACGGGGCACCTTCGTCGTCGTCACGCCCCAAAGCCAGAGGGGCCGGCCACCGATGCCGCGTGGCGTCAAGATCGATGCCGCCTTCTTTTCGAGGAATTTAGCCGCCGAAGCGGTGCTGAGTACATCGGTGCCGATGGTTTCCGCAGCGGGACGGCGGACATCGGCCGTGATCGCGGTTAGAAGTTCGTCCGGGTCATCGACGAGCATCGCCCGGAAGGCCCGCACCGGTTTCAGTCGGTCGGCGACGGGCCGCCGCGCCCAAACAAGTTGTGCCGCACGGGCACGGGTGGTTTCATCGGTGAACGGAACGGTCATGTTCAAAATTCCGCGAGTCGAAGCTTTGCGGCGACTGCCGGATCGGCGGGGAGGTAGACCCGTTCCCGTGGCGTGACCAACGCGGACACGCCGTCCGACGACAACACGATGCGCTGCTCCGCGACAAACTTGGACAGGTCGATGACTTCCACCAACTCCCGTTTTCCGAATGCTTCAAGCACATCACCGCGCAGACCCAACTGGATGGCCCGCCGCTCCGATTTGGCTCCGGAGGGGTGATGATCCGGATCCCACTGCAACCGCACCGATGATTGGTCAATCGACCGCGCCCATTCCTTTTCGGTGGCGAACTGCTCACTGTCCCACGACGATGGCACGGCTTCGGCGAGGAGCGCATCGAAGAAGACCCGCCGAATCCGCAGGGCCAGTGTCACTTCTTGGTTCTCCATGGTTCCCCAGCCAGAGCGGTACATCATCCAGAGGAAGTTCGGCTTGATCCAGCTCATGCGTGTGAAACTGAAATCGCCGCCGAAGGCGCCGTTCTCAGCCGCGAACCGGCCGATAGCCGGGCGGTACGCTTGGTAGACGATGACGGTGTCATCATCGAACTGAGCGAGGATGTGGCGGCTCTCCTTGGGCCACACTTCCAACTGTGCCTTGTACGGCTCCAGGATCAATGCCACATCGTCGCCCTCAACCACATCTATTTCTTATCCACCACTTCGAAGTGGTAGATGGTCGTCTGGGTGTATTCTTCGCCGGGCTTCAATGTGATGCTCGGGAAGGTCGGTTTGTTCGGCGAGTCTGGGAAGAACTGCGTCTCTAAGCAGAAGGCGTTGTACTGCTCGTAGATAGCTCCGCCCTTACCCTTGGCTTTCCCGTTGAGGAAGTTACCGGTGTAGAGTTGCACGCCCGGCTCGGTGGTCAGCACTTCGAGTTTCCGGCCACTTTTCGGCTCGGTGACGGTCGCCACGAGTTGAGGTTTCGCCAGCCGCTTGTCGCCGTGGACGAAGTTCAAATCGTAACCGACGGGATCGGCTTTGATCTCTTGGATCCGGGAGCCGATGGTCATCGGTTTTGTGAAATCGTACGGCGTGCCCTTCACGGGTTCGATCTTACCGGTCGGCAGCAATCCCTCGTCGCCGGGGGTGTATTTGTCGGCGGCCAGTTGCAAGGTGTGATCGAGAATCGTACCGCTGTTGTGCCCGCCCAAGTTGAAATAGCTGTGGTTGGTGATGTTCACGACGGTGGTTTTCGAGGTCGTGGCACTGTAACCGATGATCAGTTCGTTGGCATTGGTCCAGGTGTAGGTCACGGTGCAATCGAGTTGCCCGGGGTAACCCTGTTCGCCATCTTTGCTGGTGTAGGAGAGTTTCACGAACGGCCCCTGTGGCCCGAGATTCGCTTCGCCGCGCCAGATCGCCCGGTTGAAACCGAAGTCGCCGCCGTGGAGCGAGTGTTTGCCGTTGTTGACGGGCACGGTGAACTCTTTGCCGTCGAGCTTGAAAGTCCCGTTGCCGATGCGATTCGCGACCCGGCCGGTGATGCACCCGAAGAACGGGTTGGTGTCGCCGAGGTAGCCTTCGAGCTTGTCGAATCCGAGCACGACATCGCCGAATTTGCCAGTGCTATCGGGCACGATCACTTCGGCGACGGTGCCACCGAGCGTGAGGATCTTCACCTTCGCGCCGTTCTTGTTGATGAGCGTGTACGCCGTGACTTTCGATTCGGGCCGCAGAATTTTCTTCGGATCTTTGGCATCTTTGAATTCGGGGGCGGTTCCGAAAATTTCTTCTTCGTAGGCCGGGCCGACGCCGGGCTTCGGATCGGCGGCGACGGCCAGCGGTCCGAAGCCGAGCAAGAAGAGCAGGGAGGAGAGGGTACGGCGCATGGAGAGAGTTCCTC
>JAYSYJ010000041.1:0-21512 GCA_043727675.1 Fimbriiglobus sp. | reverse complement strand
CGTGTTGATTTTGCTGGGGTTTGTCTGCCCGCAACTCCATTGGGTGTACGCGGTCGGCCTCGTGCCGATCGGGGTTCTATTGGTGTACGAACATCGTTTGGTGAAACCGGACGACCTATCGCGTGTGAATGCGGCCTTCTTTCAGGTCAATGGTATCATCAGTTTCGGCCTGCTGACGCTCGTGTTACTGCAACTTTGGATCGGGTCCCCATGACATTCCTCGAACGATTCGCCGCCGCAAAAACCGCCGCGAACCCGCTCGGGTTGCAGCTGCTCTTCTTCGCCGCGCCGGAGTTGGACGCCGATGCCCTGCTCACCTTCCTGCGGGTCGAGCCGGAGTTAACGGAAGCCGGTGGCGAACTCGTTCGCGTCGCCGATGTCCCCGGTGCGGCCGCATTCATCGGTGGCGAGGGGCCACCGACGTCCGTGCTCGGCTTATTTTCTTGGGGCGACCACGCGGTGAAGCTGGCACAGTTCGACGCGCCCATGCCCTACGGCCCCGTCGAAAGTTGCGTCGGCCCGGCACTGTTGCCACCGCCGATGAAGGTCGATGCCAAACAGCACCTGGCGCACATCTTGCTCTTCTACGCCGGTACCCACACTGATGTCCGCGAGCAGTTCGTGGCACTGTGCGCTATGGCCGGGGCGCTGGCTCGGTACGAACAGGCCATTTGCGTGTTGAACGAGGATGCTCGAACCGCCTGCCCGGCCTTCGACTTGATCCCCGACCCCGGCGAAGATGCGTTGGCCACCTACCGGCAGTTACCCATCCCCTATTTGCTCGGCGGCTTCACCAAATTGACCGTCGGCGACGCCGGGGTTCTCTGGGCCAGAACCTTTGCCAACCACCGCCTCGGCTTGCCCGATCTGGCCATCCGGATGACCGACCATCAACAGACAGCACGCTTCTTTCAACTCTTCACCGGCATCGCCGGGTATCTACTGGAGATGAAAGAAACACTGACCCCCGGTGAGAGTTTGGATCTCGGCGACGGCACCACCTACCAAGTCCGCGAACCACTCGACGAGGAAGAGTTTTTAACCTCACCCGGACTGATGTTGGTTCTGGTCGAGAGTTAGCCGCGAGACGTCCGTCGAGCGCGGAAAAAGAGGTGCTTCCGGTCGATGGAAATTCACGCTCGACATTCGTCTCGCGGCGAATTATACTTCTCTTCCTGCACTCACTCCTTTTCCGGTGGTCTGCCCATGTTCGACATTTCTCTCAGTCGCACACAATCCACACGGCGCCATTTCCTTCGTGTCGGTGGACTCGGCGCGTTGTCGCTGCCGATGCTGCTCCGGGCCGAAGCTGCGCAGGCGAAAGAAAAAGCGACATTCAAAAAGGGGAGCGGCGCCCGGGCTAAATCGGTGATTCTGGTCTATCTCGGTGGCGGAATGACCCACCACGACACTTTCGACCCGAAGCCGGACGCCGCGGAAGAAATCCGCGGTAAGTACAAAGTGATCCCGACCAATGTCACCGGTCTGAGCATCAGTGACAAACTGCCGCTGATGGCAAAGCAGATGGACAAACTCTCTCTCGTGCGCTCGGGTGCCCACAACAACGACCATCACGAGACGGCAACCAACTGGGTCATGTCCGGCCGCTTCGGATCGCCGTTCGGCGATTATCCGGCCATCGGGGCCATCGCCGCGCACGAGTTCGGCTTCACCGGAACCATCCCCCCGTACGTCAGCGTGCCGCGCAATCCGTCGTTCACTTGGGAACTCGGCAAGAGTGCGTTCCTCGGTGGTCGGTACGAATCGTTCCGGGCTGGCGACCCGAACGAGAAGGGTTTCAAGGTGCAAGACCTGTCCGCCGCCGAACCGATGAGCGCGAAGAAGATTGAACGCCGCGAGAGCCTATTGAAAGCCGTGGACGGCTTGGCCAAGAAAGTAAACGGCAACGACCAAATTGCCACCTACGACGAGTTCCACCAGCGTGCTTCGCAGATGATCCTGTCGACGGAAGCCCGAAAGGCCTTCGCCATTGATGAGGAAGACGCGAAATTGCGAGATCGGTACGGCCGCACCACGGCGGGGCAATCGTGTTTGCTGGCACGCCGGCTGGTCGAAGCGGGCACGCGATTCGTCACCGTCAACTACAGCGGCTGGGATCACCACAAGAATATTTTCGACCACCTCGATAAGAAACTTCCGGAATTCGACGCGGCCATCAGCACGCTGATTGCGGACATGGCCGAACGGGGCACCCTCGATGAAACGCTGGTGGTGGTGATGGGGGAATTCGGGCGCGGGCCGAAGATCAACAAAGAAGCGGGCCGCGATCATTGGGGCCAAGCCGCATCGATGCTGTTCGCAGGGGCCGGAGTGAAAAAAGGCTTTGTGCTCGGGAAGACCGACAAACAAGGTGGCACCGTGACTCAGCGTCCCGTCGCCCCGGCCGACGTCTGCTTCACCATTCTCGACGCTCTCGGCGTCAACCCACGCAAGGAACTGCGCACACCCGATGGCCGGCCCATTGAAGCCCTCGACCTCGGCGAGTCGGTGAAGGAACTGTTCGTGTGAGGACTGCTCCCTTACTTCTTCTTCAATCGTTCCAAACTCTCCTTCGCCGCTTTGGTGGGGCCAGCGTCCGCATGGCCTTCGGCCATCAGTTCGAGCAACTTCAGCGCTTCGGGAGTGCCGATCTCTTCAAGGATCGCAATCGCCCGTGCTGCCCGTCGCCACGACGGCTTTATCGACCAACTACTCACGCCGATTCGTTCGACTAAGTGCTCCGCCCACCACGATCCGCCATTGGATCGAAAATTGTATCCTTCGACCCCGATGTTATTGATGGTGATTTTCTGGCCGGCCAATGAATCGGCTTTCCGTTGACTACACAATTCCACCATCCGAGTGCGGGCGGGGTTCTCGGTGATGTCGGTCATCAGTGTGACGAGGTCGATGGCCAGCCGCGGGTCGAGATAATCGAGTTCGTCCCAGGCCAGCTTCCACGTCTTTTCGTCCTCGCTGCCGAGATTTTTAAGCAGCTCCTCGCAGCGTTTCTGTTCCAGTTTCAACGGTTGGAGTTTCTCTTTCAAAAACGGCACCGCGTACTCCGGTTGTTTGAACATTTTGAGCAACGCCTTGGAGGCCACCGGTTCGTCCTTGTACAAGTCGGCCCACAAACCTTCGAGTTCGATGGTTTTGGCTTTCGGATCGACACGGGGCACCGGGGCGGTCGACGCCACAGTCGCCACGGCGAGCGACACCATCAGGGCTAGAACAAGTCGAATGTGCACCATGATTATGGATCCCGGATATGGCCCCAATTGGAACGGTGTCATGGTATCCCATTTTCGGGGTGCAGAATAGTTCGAGTTCGCCGCCCGATTCGGTCGATGAGCTAACATTCTGCTCCCACAGTTTGAGTGGCCCATGACGCGGATTGTCGCTCTCTTAATGCTGCTGAGCGCGACTTCGATTGCTTTGGTATCACCGTTGGGGTGCAGCAGGCCGACCGCTTCCAGCCCGGGTGTGGTCCACGGCGAAGCGACGTTTCAAAATCGGGCGATGGCCGGCGGATTGGTCGTCTTCGTGCCGAATGTGGATCGTGGCTGTGCCGGCAAAATGTACACGGCGACCATTGCCGCCGATGGGCATTATCAACTTGCGGAGGGGGCCAAGCTCATCATCCCCGGTTGGTACCGTGTCGCCCTCGCCGACCCGACCGACTGGTACGGTTCCGAGTGGAGCTTGGCGTTTCCCACGGCTTTGCGCCGACCCGATCTCTCCGGGATCGAACGGGAAGTGAAACCCGGCCAAGACCACAACTTCGATTTCAGAATTGAACTCGCCGCACGGTGATCCGCATTTCAAACACCGAGCGATTCCCGCGCCAGATCCCGTCCGGCCGATGTCACCACCACGCATTCACCACGCTGTTCCACCAAACCGTGCCGGGCCGCACGCCGCACCACCCGCAGCACTTCGTTGGGCAACCAGTGCAGATGCCGATGCAGCCCGGCCAACCGCGATTCCTCCACTTCGATCGGCGTGCCTTCGTGCTGATGCAAGTGAATGGCCAACATCCGCTCGGGGAATTCGCGGCGGTGACGCCAACTGCGAAAGGCTTGGGCGATCAAACCCTGGCCCGGTGCGATTAAGAACACCACCCCGAATTGCAGACCGACCACCGACGCGACCGTGCCGGCGATGTTCGTGTTCATGGCCAGTGCCAGCAGCGTGCCCAACACTCCACCGAGCACCCCGAACCCGACACTCAGGGCGATCATCGTGCTGAGTCGATTCGTCAGCAAGTACGCCGTCGCCGCCGGAACGACGAGCAAGGCCACGACCACCACCGGCCCGACCGCATCGAACGCGGCGACCGCCGTGAGCGAGGTCATCGTCATCAATCCATAGTGCAACAGCATCGGTGCGAAGCCGAACGTCGAGGCGAGTGCCGCATCGAATGTCGCCAGTTTCAACTCTTTGAAAAACAGAACGACCAGGCCCACTTCGACGGCAAACAACGCGAGCAATACCACAACCGCCCGCGGCAATTCATCGAACCATTCGAGCCGATCCGTGGGCGAAAATTCGGCGAAGCCGAGCAGGACGCTGTCCACGTCGAGGTGTGTGCTGCGCAGAAACAACGATGCTAATAACGTGCCGATGGCGAACAGTGCCGGGAATACCAACCCGATGGCGGCATCCTCGGCGACGCGGTCGCTGCGCCGTAGCAATTCGACCAGTGCGACCGTGAGCACGCCACTGGCCGTGGCCCCGAAGAAGAGCCAGGGCGAGCCGAGATCGCGGGTGACAAAGTAGGCCAGCACAATTCCGAACAGCAGCACGTGGCTGATGGCATCGGCGACGAGGGCCACCCGGCGCAGCACGAGAAACACCCCCGGCACGGCGCAGGCCGCGCCGACGGACGCGAGGACGAGGATCACTTCGAGTTGGTAGGTCACACGGTCACCCGCTTCCGGAACAGGCCCCACACCAAACCCCGCCGCGGGGCAAACAAGATCGACAGCATCACCAACAGCGTCACCGACAGCACCACCACCGGCCCCGCTGGCAAGCCGCTGCGTTGATGGCCCAACACTGCACCGGCGAACCCGGCTGCGCCACCGAACCCACCGGCCAGCAAACAGAGTGGCCCGAGCCGATCGACCCACTGCCGCGCCGCCACCACGGGGGCGACCAACAGGGCGCTCATCAGCACCACGCCGACGAATTGCAACCCGAGCACAACCGTGCAGACGATCAGCGAGGTCATCAACAGTTCGAGCGCCCGCATCGGGAAACCGAGGCTGGCCGCGAAGTCGCGGTCGAAGCTGGCCAGTTTCAACTGTTTCCAAAAAAGGGTCACCAGAATCAGGATCGCCGAACCGAGACTGACGATGGTGGTGACGTCGGCGTCTTCGAGAAACGCTGCTTGACCGAACAGGTACTTCTCTAAACCGTGCCGGGTGGCATCGCGGGCGTGCGGTTGCAACCACTCTTCGAGAAATCCTTCGGGCGGACGGGTACTGAGGATTTCATTGAGCTTCCGCAAGTACGTCATCAGCACCAAGCCGAAGCCGAAGAAGACGGCGAGTGCCCCGGCCAAAGCTGTGTCGAACGGGATGCGACTCCGCCCGGTGATGCCTTTCACCACGGTCATGGCCAGCCAGCCTGTGCAGGCGGCGCCGAGCACGATCATCAGCGGGGAACGACCGCCCAGCATGAACGCCAGTGCGACCCCCGGCAGCGCCGCGTGGGAGATCGCGTCTCCTTGCAAGCTCTGCCGACGCACGACAGCGAAGGTGCCCACCAGCCCCGCCAACGCACCGATGGCCGTGAGGCCGAGTGCCACCGGACGGAGCGTTGGGTTATCGAGAATGAACATAAGGGTTGTTGTATTCTTGGGAGGGTTACTCGCTCCAACGGAGCGTTCAATTTTAGCCAGGCCCGGAAGGGCCTGGTATTGCTCGGAGGTAATTTAGCTTCGTTCTTCGCTCCAACGGAGTGTCCGACTTTAGCCAGGCCCGGAAGGGCCTGGTATTGGCCGGAGGTAATTTAGCCCCGTTCTTCGCTCCGAAGGAGCGTCCGAATTTAGCCAGGCCCGGAAGGGCCTGGTATTAGTCGGAGGTAATTTAGCTCCAACGGAGCGTTCGCAATCGGGCGCTCCTTCGGAGCTAGAAATCCTAACCCGGCTCCAGGCCCTCCCGGGCCTGGCTAAAATCGGGCACTCCTTCGGAGTGAAGAATTCCTACGATCTTCTGGGATTAAGTTTCCTCATCGCCCGGAGGATATCTTCGCGTCCGAAGGACGTCTTCGATCCAACGGAGCGTTCGATTTTAGCCAGGCCCAGAAGGGCCTGGTATTGGTCGGAAGCATTTTAGCTCCGTTCTTCGCTCCAACGGAGCGTTCGATTTTTAGCCAGGCCCGGGAGGGCCTGATATTGGTCGGAAGCATTTTAGCTCCGGAGGAGCGTTCGGAATCGGGCACTCCTTCGGAGTGAAGAATTCCCAACCCTCTGGAATCAAGTTTCCTCAGGTCAACCTGCCCAAACTCCGGTGCAACTCCACCGTTTCCCGGAATACGGCCAACCACTTCGCCGCGATTTCGTCCCACGACTTCGGCCAAACGCTTTGAGCGGCGTCGAACTGCCGGAGGGCGTAGTCGGCGCGCTCATGCCAGAGAGTCCGCATGGCCCCGGCGATGGCAACCGGGTCGAGCGGGTCGAAATATAACATGGCGTCGCCGAAGCCGGCGCACTGTTCGCGGAGGGGAGGGATGTCGGAACAGGCGACGGGGCAACCGAGCAGCACCGATTCGTAGATCGGGAACGACCCCTGTTCGTAAAGGGATGGCACGACGGTGGCGACGGCTTGGCGGTAAAGCGTTTTCAATTCCTCCCGGGAGACGGTGCCGAGGAAATGCACCCGCCCTTGCAACCCTGACTCCCGAATCAACTCCTTCAGTTCCGCCGGGGTGGATGTCCGCGTGGCGGTGGTGAAAACCAAATCGGCGACGATTCCCATCCGCTGCAATTCCGCCAACCCCGCGACGAGGCCGGTGTGATTCTTGTACCCCCGAATGCCCCCGGGAAAGAAGAAATAGCGGGTCGGGATCCGACGCGGTTGTTCCGGGATCGGGGCACCACTCGGCCAGCAATCGCGCGGCACGGCCGGCCGGATCATGCGGATTCGCTCCGGCGAAATCTTCAGCATCCCGATCAGATCGTTGGTACGGATGAACTCCGACAGGCAGGCGAAGAGTGTCGCTTCGTCGCAGCGGTGCCGTAGGACAAACTCGAGCGCATCGACATTGGCCTGCCCGAAATATTCTGGGTAGCGCGAGAAGACGAGATCGTGAACGAACAGCACCGACGGGTGGCTGCGGATTTCTTGAAGCACACCGAGATACGGATAGACCCAGACCGCGCACTCTGCGGCCTGCGCCAGCAACTGGGGCTGCATCTGCTTCAGTTCGAAATCGGTCGGCGTGAACGCATCGAATGGAAGGATCACTGGGGATTCGGCTCGTGCCACCCAAGTGCGGTGCTGTTTGCGAAATGGCCAGAAGATCAACCCGAGCAACTTGGCCAGCACAAGGACGGGCCAAGCGATTACTACCGTTGCCACCAACCCGACTGTGAGGGGCCGCTGCCGCAATCCGCGGCCCCAATTTCGCAAATGGGTGAACCACCGTGTCGGTGGCGCCGTGGCACGACAATAGCGAGCCGCAAATGTACGCTGGCGTTCCGCCAACGCCTCGGCTCGCATGGCGTCCGGGTGGTCGTTCCCGACGATTTGCAGTCGGTGCGGGTGCCGCGTGGCGAAGTCGCTCAGCAGGGGGACATCACCCGCTCGCACGGCAATACAGACTTCCACGTCCGAATGATTCGCCAGCAACGCACCGATCAATTCGTACGTGAAGACGCCGATACCATCGTGCGGCAACAGGGTGCTACCGTACGCGCACCAGAAGCCAATACGGAAGGGACGGGGTTCGGGCATGGGGACAGGTTCATCCGGCGTTCAATGCAAAATCCGGGCGATCCAAGCGAAAGTTCCGGCTGTAATAAGGGTCACCCGCTTTCAGGAACTCGCCCCATTTCAGGTGGAACAGATCGTATTCCCTTTTGAAGCGTTTCTGCTTCTCCTCGGTATCTTCCGGGCCGCGCGTCTTCGATTCCAAGTGGTACAACTCGGCGTCCGGCGTCCAGACGATGCGGTACCCTTTGGCCAGCACTTGCAGGCATAAGTCGACGTCGTTGAAGGCGAGCACGAACCCTTCGTCGAAGCCACCGATCTCGTCGAATACCAACTTGGGCATCAGCAAACATGCCCCGGTCACCGCCGCGACATTCTGGGCGTATTGCAACCGCTGCATGTGCCCCGGTGCCCGCCGAGGATAGTTCAAATGCGAGTGGCCCGCGACTCCGCCCATCCCCACCACGATCCCGGCATGTTGGATGGTATCGTCGGCGTAATAGAGCTTGGCCCCGACCGCGCCGACGCCCGGCTGCACCGCTTGCTTCACCAACTCTTCGAGCCAATCCGGGTTGATCGACTCGATGTCGTTATTCAAAAACAACAGCAGTTCCCCCCGTGCCGCGTGGGCCGCGAAGTTATTCACGACGGCGTAGTTGAACGGCTTCGTCCATTCCAAAATCCGCACTCGCGGATCGTGCTTCAACCCGGCGTAATAGGCGTGGGTCTCGGGCAGCAGGCTACCGTTCTCGACCACGATGAGTTCGTAATTCGCGTAGCTGGCCTTCGCCAAACTCTCGATGCACCGGGCCAAGATCTCGGAGTGATCTTTGTTCGGAATGATGACCGTCACCAGCGGTTGCGTTCGCAAATGGTAAACGACATGGTACATGCCGAGCGACGGGCCATCGTGGACGGACGCATCGACCCCGACGCGTGCCAGATGCTCGGCGAGGGCCTTCTTGCCGTGGTCGTAAGCGTAGTTCTTGCTCCCCTTGTTCAGGGCGGTACTCGCGGCGTGCATCCGCCAGTGGTACAACACCTGCGGAATGTGGAGGATGCCCTTCGCCACTTCGCTCGCGCGCAGCACCAGATCGTAATCTTGAGCGCCGTCGAATTCGGCCCGGAAACCACCGATGCGTTCGACTAAACTCCGCTTCAACATCAACAAGTGGCAGATGTAATTTCGGCTGCGCAGAGTTTCCGGCGACCAGTCGGGTTTGAAATTCGGTTCGACCCGCACGCCGGCGGTGTCCAGTTTGTCTTCGTCGCTGTAGAAGAACTCGGCTTGCGGATTCGCCGCAATCGCGGTCGCCAGTTCATGCAACGCGAACGGGGCGAGCAGATCATCGTGATCGAGCAGGGCAACGAACTCGCCGGTGGCCAGCGCGAGCGCGGCGTTGCTGTTCCCGGCGATGCCGAGGTTGTTTTCGAGGAACTGCAGTTTGATCCGCGTGTCTTGACTGGCGAACGCTTCGAGCAATGGCTTCACGTGTGGCAACGAGCTGGCATCGGCCAAGCAGAGTTCCCAGTTCGCGTACGTTTGCATCCGCACCGATTTCACCATCGCCTCCAAGAACTCGGCCGGCGGATTGAAGACCGGAACCACGACGGAAATCGTCGGCGCGGTTGCGAAGCGGAATCCCCGCTGGTTCTCCAATTGGGCGCGGTTCGGCTCGTGCCGGGCGATCCAACGGCGGTATTCGTCCGGCGGCGTCGATTCCGTGAGGTGGCGTTGCTCGGGGGAGGGCCCGTTTCGCGCGGCTCGCTTGCCCAACAGCCAACCGACGGCACCGCTGACCAACTTCAACGCCGAACGCAGCATCGCTCGCCGACGGGTGTGGAGCGGGAAGAAACGAGTCATCAATTTCTGAACGGTGTTGGCGAACTGGAAGGCTTTGCCAGCTTGAATGTTCGCCAGTGCCGCCGTGCGCTGCTCGAGTAACTCGGTGCGGCGCGACAAAGCCGATTCGAGCTGGGCAATGCGTTGGTGGGCCAGGGTCAGGTTCGCTTGCGAATCATCCATGCTGGGGTTATAGCAGCGCCCCGGCAACTGGGGCAAGACAGGGTTGCCGAGCCGGTGTGCCCGTGTTTTGATCGGTGTCAGGCAGAATTCGTTATTGCCGGTTCATGGTTACTGGAACGCCCCGTGCTGACGCCTCCGGTCGGAGGTGTATTCTTCGCCGGTGCCGCGGGCAATGATTTCGTACAGGGTCGCTTGCTTGTCGCCGTATTTCCGCAAAATGCGTCCGAGACGTTGGACATTCTCTTTCACGCTGCCCGAACCCGACAGCACAATCCCGACGCTAGCGGCGGGCACGTCAACCCCTTCGTTGAGCACTTGGCAACTGACGATGACCGAGTAATCGCCGCGGTGGAACCGTTCCAAAATCTTGACGCGCTCTTTGGCTTTCGTTTCGTTGGTGATCGCGGGCACGAGGAAGCGCCGGGCGATTTCGTACACCGTGGCGTTGTCGGCAGTGAAAATTATGGTGCGTTCGGCCGCGTGCTTATTCAGCAACTGTTCCAGTGCCACGAACTTGTTCGAGGCTTGGCGTTCGATGCGTTTCTGCTCGCGGTACGCCCGCATGGCCGCCCACCCTTCCGGGCTGCGGCTCGCCTCAAAAATGAACCGCTGCCAGCCGTTGGGGGCACTGAAACTGATGCCACGATCGGCCACGAACAGTTTGTATTCGTCGCGGCAGTCGCGGTAGGTCTGCTCTTCCTCGGGGGTCAGATCGACCAGCAATTGCTCGGTGCGGTACTCGGCGAGGTAGTGCCCCGACAGTTCCTGAATCTCGCGGCGATAGATGATCGGCCCGATCAACTCCGGCAGCAAGAGATCGGCACCGTCGGCCCGTTCCGGGGTCGCGGTTAAGCCCAGGCGGAACGGAGCGAGGCTGCCGATGGCGGCTTCTTGGAACGTCGAACCGGGCAGGTGGTGCGCTTCGTCGAAAATGATGAGACCGAAGCGTTGGCCCCAGCGTTCGAGGTGGATGTACGACGAATTGTAGGTCGTCACCGTCAGCGGTTGAAAATCGTAGTAACCGCCGCCGAGTAGCCCCGCTTCGATGCCGAAATATTTCGACAAGTCGGCGTACCATTGGTTCATCAGCACAATCGTCGGCACCACCACGAGCGTCGGCCGGTTGGCTTTTTCGATGGCCAGCGCCGCCAGGAACGACTTTCCGGTACCGGTGGGCAGCACCACGACGCCACGGGCGCCGGTGTTCCACCATTCGTTCAAACCTTCGAGCTGGTGCGGGAACGGCTTGCGGTCGGTGGTCAGTACCCAGCCGCACGGTTTATTGTCCCAGCCACGCGCTGTGTCGTTGTAGGGCGTTTTGTCTCGTCGGAGTTGTTCCACGATGGCGCGATAGTAACGCCCCTGGGCACGGTGCGTGGACGTTCGCGGATCGAACTTCACGCCGGGGAGTGTGGGAAAATCAAACTCGGGCGGCCCACCCGTCAGAAGGAGGGTGCCACGGTCGTAACCAAGTTCGAGGGGGGCATCGTCGGGCATGGCAGTATTGTGCCCGGTCGGAGGGGGTTTGCCCACCCATTACCCTGGAAGGTGTCCTCCGGATGGGCCTAATCCCCTTCGGGCAATGAAGGGGGCAACTACCGCCGCTTGCGTTCCAACGGCAAATCCCCCGGCGTCGAACCGCGGATCAACCCGGACGGCGAACCGTTGGTACGGTAGTCGGCGAGGTTCACGGGGTTGGCGTTGCCGATTGTCGGCGGCTTACTGAAAAGCTTCGATTCCTCGCTGGTGTTGAGTTGCGGCTTACCGAGACTCAACACCAGTTTCACTTTCTGCAATGGCCATTCCAGCGTCACGTCGGTCGGTACCTGAACGGCGGTTCTTAGCCCGGTCTGGTTATCGATAACATCGAGCGAGGTCACTTTGTGAATCTCGGCAATCATCGTGGTCTGCCAGCCGGTAGCGGTCGGCGTGCGGATCAGGTGCCTGCGGACTTGCGGTTGCGTCCCGTCGGTGGTGTTGCCGGCGAACTCGGTCACTCTCAAGATCTTCTGCCCGGCCGCGTTGGTGTCCTCCGATTTGAGGTAATACGCCCCGGCTTTTTCGTTGATTTCCACTTCGTATTTTTTCGAGGTGTTGTAGGTCGACATGCCGAGGGCTTGCAAGACCCAATCTGGCTCGAAGGGCACCGGGAGATCGTCTTGCACTTTGGGGAAGTCGGCGTGCGTGCAGAAAAGGTAGGTCGGCTTGGGCTGCTTGACGTACATCCAAAATTCTTGGGCGTTCGAGCCAATATCGAGTTGATCGCCACCAAACGCGAGGCCCGATTGCATCCGGAAGTTCTTCGGTTTTTGTGCGACCATCACGCCGTTGCGCAGGGCTGGAATCCAAGCTTGACCGGGGATCGTCGCCTTCAGACCGACGTCGTCGTAACGCACCGTGGAAATGTACCCAGATTGGCGGTTCAAATAGGTCACGAATTCGTCTGGCTGTTTCACTTTGAGCACGCCGGTGCCGACCTTCGGATCGGGGCGCACTTTGTCGAGCCAGCTACAGCCGGCGAACGTACCGAGGGCGATCAATAAGACGAGTCGGGGGGCGCTGCGTCGCATGGTGGCCAACTCCTCCGGAGAATCATTCCCAGCCAAGTACTTGAAACACTTCGTCTTGCACGGTCGTGATCTGCTCTTCGGTCAACCGCGGATCGGCGACTTCGAGCCGTTGCCCCGAGCGTCCATCTCGCAGAATCAACACATCGGTGCCGTCGGGTTTGCGCTGAGCGTCCTCGAATTTCAACTTCTTTCGCCGCATCAGCAGCAGCGCCACCACATACCGAAATTGCAACCGGTTCGGTTCCGTCGATCCGTTCAAGTGGTCGAAACAGTCGAGCAGAAGCTTATCGTTAAATTTCGGCTTCTTCTGTGCCTGGGCTGTCGGAATTCGCCCCGACCAGAACGCGATGGCACCGGGCAGGGGGCCATTCCAGGCCCCGGCGGAAAAATCCTTCCGCACGAATTTACCGGCCTCATCGAACAAGGCGCCATAAATACGCTCGCCGGGTTTCAACTCCTGCCCGGTGGCGGCGCAAACTCGGGCGAGTGTGGGAATGTCCATAAATGCCTACTTCAGCAACTTCTCCAACTGTTGTTTCACCAAGAAACCCGTTTCCGGGCCGACGCCGGCTTCGAAAGTCCAATTCAGCAGCCCCGTCGGTTCGAGAATGAAAAACTGCGGGAATGTCGCTACCTGATACGCCTCGCGGATGTCGAGACCATCATACACCGGCAGCTTCAGTTTCAGTTCCTCGCGCTGTTTGGTGGCCTCGGTCGCTTTCCCACCGATGGCCAGTGGAACCACGCTGATCTTGTCGCCAAAGTGCTGTTGGAGTGCCTCGGCGATGAGGAGCGTTTCGCGCGACGTGGGCGAACCGGGTTTGAAGAAGATCGCCACCGTCGGCTTCAATTTATTGGCGGAGAGACGGAACCGGCCGGTGGGGCGATCCACATCGGCGACGACGAAATCGGGTGCGGGGTAACCGACACGCAACAGTACGGGTTCAACCGGCCGAATCACTATGGTCGCCACCACAGGCGGGGCGGTGCCGTGGGCGGCCGCATCGAAACGACGTTGCAACGATTCGAGTGCCGGCCGGAAGCTACCACCATTGGGGTGGTCGTCGAGGTAGCGTTGGACTTTGCTCGCACGGGTCTGCCAGTCGGTCGATGGGCGCTTCGCGGTGTTCCACTCGGTTCCGAAGTGCCAAGCCTGTTCGATTTCGCTCCGCAGCTCGGTGTAGCGCATCCCCACGAAGCGATTGGTCTGTTGCAGTTCGTACTTCACACCGATGCGCCCCACGACATCACGGCCGGCCCGGCGCGAGATATCGCGTTGCACGACGCTGGCGAAACCGTCCACGGGCGAGACGAGCATCGATTCGGAACGGTGCCAACCTTCGTGGGTCGTGTCGGGTTGATCCCAGCCAGTCGATTTCTGGAGTGCGGTCAATTCGATGCAGCGGCCCCCGTTCCACACCGCTTCGCCTTTCGCATTCCAGACGGTCGGCGTACGGGCGGCCTCCGCCACCGCCCAAGTCGAATCGACTTTCGCCCCTTCGAGCGGGAGCGGTACGAAGAAGCCGAATTCGTGCACCGGTACGGCATCGAGTGGCACCGCGATGATCGGTTTCGCCTCGGCTTTCGTGAAATTCAGCGGCGGTGGCCCGGCCGGTTCGAGAGTTTGTAGTCGTCCGCGCTGATCGACGCTAATCCATTGCAACTGAACCGTCGGCATAGGGCGATTTTTACTCGGGTTGGAGCCGGATACCACACTCACCGCTTGGGCGACTTTGTCGTCGTTCAGCGTCGTCAGGGATGTCATCACCGCACAATCGGCCACGTCTTCGTTCGCTTCGATGACGAATAGCCGCACTTCGAGTCGCTGTTTTTTCTGGAAGCGGAGTTCCGGGCGATCAACGGATTCGAGAATTTCCCCGGTGTAAACCAATTCGTCGCCGCGCTGGAGCCGTGGCGCCGCCACGGCCAAATTCGGGGGCGCCGTCGGGCAACTGCTCAAGAGTAGGATGGCGAAACCGACCGGGAGCATGGGAGTCTCGACGAACAACTCGGACAGCCGGGCCGCGAACTATAACCGATTAGCCATGGGTCGCAACGCCATTTTCTGCGGTCGATTCGGTAACCCTGGGAGTTCGGGGGAAATGGTCATTTCACGCGGGCGGCTTTCAGAGCAACCGCGTCCAAGTCGAGCCGGTAGAGGATTTGGTTGTAGTTGTAGCGTGCCGTCTTATCGGGGTTCCCGGAAAAGTCGTTGGTGTACGTTCCCTCGAAATGGATCGTTCGGCCACCGTCGCGGTCGAGAAACGAATGGTGGCACACGTTGTAAAATGTCTGCCGGTCGTGGCTCAGCACCTTCACCGCGTTTGGAAATGGGCCGGTGGGATGGGCCGCCTCGGAGTACCAAATCTCTCCCAAATGGGACGATGTCCCACCGAGTTGACCGGCCAGCAGCACCCAGCGTTTGCGGTATTCATTCCAACGCACAGAACCACTGTGGAGCACGATGCGGTTCATAGGTGTTGTCGCATCGGCCGGGTAGAAACGGGCGTGCTCGGCTTTCACGGTTTTCTCGTTGACCCACCGCTGCTCGGTTTTGGAATCGGTCGGGGGCAACTCCTTCTGCCAGCGCCAAACTGGCCGTCCCTCGGCTCCGATGTCCGGTGCCGAGGGCTGGCCCGCTTTCGCACAACTGTAGGCTTCGTATTTCGTGTAATCGAGCACGTCCTTTAAGGTGGCCGGGACACGCACATTCGGGTTGGGGCTTCCGAAGAGCAACCATTGGGTACCCCCTTCCTCGAAGGTAATCGGGTGCCCGGACGGTCGTCGCCAGGTTTCCTTCAGCGGCAATTCTTGAGCGGATTCAAAGAGGGCCTTCCCGTCGTGGAAGACCGCGATGCCTTGCTCGTACTCCGTGTCCAACCCTTTGCGACGCGAGTAGTGGCCGACGAGTTTCTCGGCCCCTTTTTCATCGGGCACCACGAACAGCGCAAAGATCCAGACAACCCCATCGGGACGTTCGGCCAAGGGCATCATGGCCCGGGCGAAGCCGGTTTTCTGATCGGCAAAGTAATCGAACGCGATGCCGTCGGCCGGATCGGATTTCGGATTTTTCGGATCGGGGATGGCCGTGGTGGCCCCCGCCATGCGGTACAAACCGAGGGGATAATCCATACGCAGAGTGTCGCCCCAAAGCCAATAGATTTTGCCCCTGTACTCCGTGGCTTGTACCGAATCTTGCCCGGCCACGCGGCCCGGATTCGGCGCTGTGGCGACGGGCGACTTGTAGGTGAGGAGTTGGCTATCTCGGGTCAGTCCTTCACCGGTCAATCGGCAGAGTCGCTCGGCCACGATGTTCCGCGTGATCTTGATTTCGGTCGGTTTGTCGGCCCGTGGGGTGACGCGGACACCGATCATTCCAAAACCGTCCTTGGGCACACTGTAACCATGGCTGCGGACCGTGAAGAAGAGTTCTCGATCCATCAGTCCCGGCTCTTGGAATGCGATCCGTCCGGTATTGTCGGTGACGAACTTCATGCCGTGAACGGTCTCCAGTTCCACGAGTGGCACACCCCGGCCACTCTGCGCATCGACGACCCGGATTTCGGCCCAGCGGTTCTCTGCCGGTTCATGTCCGACAGAATCGTTGCCGAACAGAAGCACGAAGGCGAGTGTCGCCAGAGCGGTCGATTTCACAGATCGTTCCTCGGGGATGAGTCGACCGGGCCTGTTTCAAAAACGACCCGACCGCGGAAATGTTCCTGCAACGCTTCGCCGACGCTGTCCGGGAAATTCGGGGTCAGCCGGAGTAATTCCAACCCTTCCGGCGGCCGGCGTTTCAGCAAGTGCTTCGCCCCGTTTTCGTCGATGGGATTACCGCTCAGGTCGAGTTCGACGAGGTTTTTCCAGAACTTCGCATGGCACAGATACCGGACACTCCGGTTATCGCAGCCCATATGACGGAACCTGACGATCCGCAATTTGGTGAGGTGTTCGGCTTTGGCCAGCGCTTGGCACGCTTCCGGGTGGAGTTTGGAGTTCGACAGATCGAGCACCGTGAGTTTGGTCGGGAGTAAGTGGGTGCTCAGTGAGTGCGGGTTGTGGAAGTTCACATTCACACCATCGAAACGAAGCGTGTGCAATGCCGGCCAGCAATCCGGATATCCGAGGTACGTCACACTGGCCTGGCCGCGTTCATCGACGATCGACAATTGTTCGACGTGAACCCAAGCCCGCGACACCAGGAAGCGATTCAAATTGACATCGCCGAAACCCATCGACTGCAACCGCAACGATTTGAGTTTCTCCCCGCCGACGTGAAACGCTTCCATAAAGTCGTCGAACCAGCTCGAGTCGCTCCCGAACGCTTGGGCCAATTCCAAGGTTTGCAGTCGGTCGCCAAGTAGGCTGCGCCACAAGCGATTCAGCACTTCGGGCAGGGCGGGACTAGTACAACTTCGGAACCGGAGTGCCCGGATTCCCGCGGCCCCCGGCGCATGGCACAGTTCACGCATCGCTTCGATCGGGGCACCGATGCTCTCGAAGTCGATCTCGCGGATGTTTGGCAACCACGGGCTGCGGACGAACGTTTTCCACTGCGCGAGTGTCGCCGTGAACAGCCCCAACCGCTCGATGGGTGCGACCTTCAACGTGGATGGCATCAACTGTTTAAGATCGGCGAGCGTCGGTGCCGCGATCGCGTGGCCGAACCCGCGCCGAAACGTGTTGTTTTTTTCCCATTCCGGACGGGTGCGACGCAGCACGACGGCCTGCGGATCCCACTCCGGCAGTGTCGCCAAGGCAATTTGCGACCGGATGAACCGCGCTTCGTCGGGGTCGCCGTTCTCGTCGAGCCAATCGGCGAAGACGAGACGTGGCAAATCGTCGTCCGGGTTCGCTAAAACAGCCGCAAGAAGGGCGTTGCGTTCGAGGGACGGAATCATGTTGTCGCTCACCACAAGCAGTCCATTCGGCCCAATCGGCAATCTTTCGCCAAGTTTCCCATTCGCTACAATTGATTGCATGTTGGCACGCCACGCCACCGTCGTCTAGTTTAAGCCTATTGAAGGTGTGTGAAATTGATTCTGGCACGTTGCCATGGTTCTTTTCCGGCGTCGGTTCCTGGTCGGCGTCCCCGCCGGTTCGAGTTTCGCATCGGAGTGCGGATGATTTTCGCCGGGATCATTTTGAGGGAAACCGGCGGGACGACGGTGATACCCAAGAATCGGCGGGACGCCGAGAAAATGTGAGCGCCGGAATACCCAAGAATCGGCGGGACGCCGATTAAAACAGCCGAAATGTTTTGTCAACCGTTTATGTACCCCATCTCGTAAAGGTCTCCTATGAAGCGTCCCGCGCTCAATGTGCTGCTCTTCGCCGGACTGGTGGCACTGCTGTCGGTTTCCGGTGGTCAAGGCGAAAGCCCGACCCCGGATGTTCCGGAGAAGAAGTTCCCAGACTTCAACACCGTCGTGAAAGGGGCCAAGGTTTACGAGGGCCTGTTCACGCTTCACCAAAAAGATGATCACGTTTTTGCCGAGATTCTCCCGTTCCAATTCGACAAGCCGTTCCTCGTGCCGATGGCCATCGCCAAAGGGGCCGGGGTCGGTGGCACCACGCTCAACGGCGGCGATGAGTATGTGCTTTTGTTCCGGAAGGTCGGGGACAAAGTCTTCGTGGTGCGTCGCAATGTGCGCTACACAGCCACACCCGGTTCAGCGGCGGCCCGGGCACTCGATACCACCTACTCCGATTCGGTGCTGATGGCGTTGCCGATCAAAGCCCTCAACCCCATGAAAGGGTCGGTGGTGATCGATTTCAATCAGATCTTCTTCAGCGACTTGGGCGACATCAACATCGGGTTCCTCGACCGCGAGCGAACCACGTGGAACAAAATCAAAACCTTCAAAAAGAACGTCGAACTGGAAGTCGCCGCGACATTCGCCGGGAACCGCACCAACGGGGTGGCCCCGACCGGCGGCGACGCCGTGATCGACAGCCGCGGGGCCACGCTGGTGATCCATTATGGGATCGTCGAACTCCCGGAGCCGGGTTACCAAACCCGAGATGCGGACGACCGCGTCGGCCACTTCACGACCGTTCTCAAAGACTTCTCGAAAGAATCGACCGAGACCGCCTTCGTGCGGCACGTCAACCGCTGGCGGCTGGAGCGCGCCGACGGGTCACCGTGGAAAGCCGGTGCCAAGCTCGTGCCACCGAAGAAGAAGATCATCTACTGGATTGAGAACACCGTGCCGGAAGAGTACCGGGCGACCGTCCGCGAGGGGATTCTCGAATGGAACAAAGCCTTCGAGAAGATCGGTTTCCGCGACGCCATCGAAGTGCGTCAACAAGAAGGCGAAGATTTCGACCCGGAAGACATCACCTACGCCACGTTCCGGTGGATCACGTCGGAAGTGCCGTACGCCATCGGGCCGAGCCGGGCCAATCCCTTCACGGGCGAACTCTTGGACGCCGACATTTTGTTCGATGCCAGCATGGTGCGCGCGTACAAGGGTGAAACGCTGATCTACCGCGATGAAAAGGGGCAAACATTCGAGCCGGCCAGCAACATGCAAGCGAGCCGGCGCGGTTGGGATCTCCCGTCGCACCCGCTCGACCGACTCCGCGAAAATATGGGCATGACGCCGAGTTGGAACGACCACGCCGGCAAGTCGAATAACCCCGAAGCCCAGATGCGCCAAAAACTCGCACTCATCCGCAACGGGTACTGCCAATGCGCCCACCACAAACAGAGCGAACTCGCCTTGGCGATGACCGCGCTGCTGGTGCAAGCCGGTGTCAAGGACGGTGAAAAGGTGCCCGATGATCTGTTGATTCAAGCCATCAAAGAGACCGTGATGCACGAAGTCGGCCACACCCTGGGGCTGCGTCACAATTTCAAAGCGAGCACGGTGCTGAAAAACGAACAACTGCACGATACGGCGATCACCGGCAAGCAAGGCCTCGTCGGCTCGGTGATGGATTACAACCCGGCGAACATCGCCCCGAAAGGAACCAAGCAAGGCCACTACTTCACACCGACACTCGGGGCCTACGATTTCTGGGCCATCGAATACGCCTACACACCCAACGGCAGCCCGGAGCAACTGGCGAAGATCGCCAAGCGGGCCGCCGAACCGAATTTGATTTACGGCACCGATGAAGACCTTATGGGTACCAACGACCCACTCGTGAACCAGTGGGATCTCGGTTCCGATCCGCTCAAGTTCGCCCAAGAGCGGGTGAAACTGGCGCAGGATCTGATCCCGAATCTCGCGGAACGCGTCACCGAGAAGGGCGAAGGTTACCAGCGTGCCCGCGTGGCTTTCGGGGTGCTGTTGCGTCAGTACGGGAACTCAGCGGTGCTCGCCGCGAAGTTCGTCGGCGGAACGTCCATGAACCGCGATCACAAAGACGATCCGAATGCCCGCGATCCGTTCGTACCGACGCCCGTCGCCAAGCAACGGGAAGCTCTGAAGTTCCTGCAAGATGACATTCTCACCGATAAACCGTTCGACTTCCCACCGGAACTGTTGCGGAAGCTCGGGGCCGACCGTTGGGTTCACTGGGGCAACGAAGGTTCGATGAAGGCTGTGGAATTCCCGTTGAATGATCGCGTGTTGGCCATTCACCGAACAGTGCTGAACGAACTGCTCGATTCGAACACGCTCAACGCCGTGCAAAACACCGCCAAGATGACCGGCAAGGACGACAAGCCGGTGCAACTCGCGGAACTGTTCCGGATGCTCTCCGAAGCGTCGTTCGCCGACTTGCCGAACGACGGCAAAGCGTCAGCGGTGAAATCGTCGGTGATCCGCCGAAACTTGCAACGTGAATACGTCCGTAAACTTTCGAGCATCGTGCTCGGGAAAAGCGCCGGTGGCAACCTCTTCGCCATGCTACTAGGCGGCGGCGGTGGCAACTCGATTCCCGCCGACGCCAAGAGTTTAGCCCGCTTGCACTTGAAAGAAGCGAGCAAACGGATCGAAAACGCCCTCAAAGACGAAAAGGACGACACCACGAAAGCGCACTTAGATGAGCTCAAAGAGCAGATCGGCAAAGTGCTGAGTGCGAACCTCACCGCGAACGAGTGAGTGGACTATTTGGAATTAAGCGGGATGTGGCCGTGGGAGTTCCCCACGGCCATTTTTTTATCCTAATCGGTGTTTTCCTGTAACGATTCTATTTGCACTGGCAAGAAAGGTGGCACGCTGCACAGTAACTGATCCCGTAATCATTTTAACGGTCGCATTGGAGTCGGAATGTTTACAAGTTTCATTAACTGGCACCGGGTGTTGTTCACGGTCGCTTTATTCTCGATGTCGACCGAAATCGGCCGCGGCGACGACGAAACTCCCGAGATCAAATCGATCTTGAAAGGATTCTGCACCGACCTCAAATCGAAGAAGGTCGAGGATCGTGTTAAAGCGGCGGAAGCAATCGGTGAACTTGGGCCGAAGGCGTTGTCTGCGTGCCGCCCGCTTTGCGATGCCATGTTGGATAAAAATGCCAAAGTGCAAGCGGCCGCTGCCGACTCGTTGAAGAAAGTCGACAAAACACTGGGGGATCTTGCGGTCGCGATTTATATAAATCTGAGTATGGAAGCCGTCAAACAAGCGGGGCTGCTCGGGCCGGTTGCAGAACCGCTTTGTCCGCTGATCTGGACGATGGCCAGTCAAATCTGCGCGAGCGAAAAGCACCTTGGAAATGGCGACCGACTTTTGACTTGCCTCGTGGCATTGGCGAAAACATCGCCAAATGACCCGGGTGCCAATGCCATGATTATTTCTGGCATCTCTCTTGCTCAAGCGTCTGGGATCGAGCAAAATAAGCTTGCATTAATCCGCTCTCACTCGACAGTACTCATCCGCGAGATGAAAAATAAAAAACAGGCGTTGAGACCTCTCTTGAACGCGGCTGTGAAAGACCAGGATGCAATCCGCGTTCAAGCAATCCAGTCGCTCGTCCTGATTTACGATGTCGACAACGATAAACTCATCACCAAGACACTCGAAGGGA
>JAYSYJ010000040.1:0-21518 GCA_043727675.1 Fimbriiglobus sp. | reverse complement strand
AAAAGCCCGGTACCAGATTCAAGAACTGGTTCGCCTCAAACCTGATGAATCGATCTACAAAGCCGACTTGGCACGAATCGAAAACAACCTCGGTTTCGGAAGGGATTCAAACGACGACGCCCTCGGCTACTGGGAACGCGCCCGAGCCATGCGCCGAGAACTTCTTCGGGCCAATTCGACCAATGCGGTCATCGGTTTCGAATTCGTCAAGAATTGCCACTGTCTCGCCATTCAACGCCTGACTCGCAGTGAATGGAGCGAAGTACTCGCTGTTGCGCAAGAAGGAATAGCTCAAGCGCGAATCACCCTCAAAGGTGGATCACATGCGCTAGTCCAAAATCTATTGGCGGATCTCCACGGTGCGAGTGCCGAAAGTTTCAAACAGCTCGGACAGAATGAAAAAGCCGATCTGGCCTACCGGGAAGCGCGCGCGGAACTTTGCAAATTGATGGCCGCCGATACTCGCGTCGCAAAAACATTTCTCGAGATCACCAAAGCACACCTCGAATTTCTCCGGGGTCACAATCGCGTTCCGGAAGCCGAAATTCAACGCCAACTGGCTTGGACCGCACTGGATCAACTCAGCCGGGCCAAGCCGAACAATTCGGCTGAGCGAGCGGAGTTATCGAACTACCGAAAAGCATTGGATCCGAGCCCCATCCGAGAATCGCCGCCCAAATAGTCCTACCCTGGCGAGCCGTCGGTGCGGTACCGCTGACGATCGCCCTCTCCGTCGTGGAGGGCGATTGCCATCCGCACAAGCCTTACTTCTTCAGTGGCTTGTATTCCACCTTTTTGAAGGTCATGATCGAACCGGGATCGTGGCCTTGCAGGGCGAAGTGGCCCTTGGTGTAGGTTTTGTTCGGGTCTTTGAAATCGATGGTCTGTTTGCCGTTCACCAAGATTTGAATGCGATCTCCATCGGCGATCACTTCTTGTGTGAAGAACTCTTCCGCTTTGTGCGCAGCCGTATTCATCACGGTGATCTCTTTCTTCGATTCGCCGAGTTTGGTGCGGCCATCGGGGTAGAGGCTGCCGGTGCGAATCGGGTCGCTGTGCGTGGCGTTGATCTGGGCTTCGTAACCAGCCGGGAAGCCGGGGCCCATCTTGGTGCGAAAGTACTGGCCGCTGTTGCCCTTGTCGTTGATTTTGGCTTCGACGCGGTATTGGAAGTCGTCGGCTTCCAATTCGGTGAAGATGTGACTGGCAGGCCCGCCGCCGACGATCATGCCATCTTTGACTTCCCAGAGAGTCACTTCTTTTGAGTCTTTCTTGGTGACGCCGACGAAGGCGGTGACTTTCCCGTCGTCGTTCTTGACTTCTTTGAGCGATTTGAACTCACCGCTGGGGGGATCGACCATTTTCCAGCCGGTGAAATCCTTGCCATTGAACAGGGAAATCCAACCCTCTTCGGGCTTGGGTTCGGCGGCCCCCGCGAAACCAGAAACCGCGGCCGAAGCCACGAGGCAGGCGGCGATTCCGCAACGAAACTGAGAAAATCGACGCATGATTCCGAACTCCCGAGTGGTACGTGCGCTAAATTCCGGCCCCGCGCCGACTTAAGCGAACACCATCAATCGTAGGGATTCGCAAGTGTCCCAACTACGCCTGGCCCAATTTGTCGGCAAAACCGGACTCCCACTTGCTATAAATATTGAGCTGTTGGTGAAAGTTTTCGTTGTCAAGCTGGTGCCAATTTCTATCTTTCGGTGATATGGGATATCTGGGGGATATGGGCGAAACGAATAGCCAGTCCCTCTTGCACCCGAAGTTCGATGTGGTTTCGGCCTCACTCAAATTTTGGGTGCTGCCCAGCTTGATCCTCTTTTTTTGTGGAGTGTCTCATGATGAAGCGACGTGTGTTTGCAGCTGTGATCCTCGGTATGTCGGTTTGGTTGTCGGCCACCCCTGCCCAAGCCTTCGGCCACAAGCTGTTTGGTAAAAAGGGCGGTTGCTCGGCCCCTTGTGCCACGGCCGCCGTTGGCTGCGGTGCCGCTGCTGGCGCCGACGCCTGCTCCGGTTCGACCGGTGGTGTTGTCGGTGGTTCGATGGTTGGCGGTTCGGTCGCCGGTGCACCCTGCGGTGATGTGATGGCGGCTCCAGCAGCCCCAGCGATGACGACCCAAACGGTCACCCGTTACGTTGCCAAGACGGTGACGGAAAACAAGCCGGTCACCACCAGTAGCTACGTGACGGTCGATGAGCCGTACACGTACCAAGAGTCGGTGTCGACCCCCGTCACCACCAAGCAGGCCGTCAACAGCACGACCTACCAGAACGTGACCGAGCCGTACACCTACCAAGAGTCGGTGTCGACCCCCGTCACCACCAAGCAGGCCGTCAATAGTACGACCTACCAAAACGTGACCGAGCCGTACACCTACCAACAGGCGGTTTCGACCCCCGTCACCACGAAGCAGGCCGTGACCAGCACGACCTACCAAAACGTGACCGAGCCGTACACCTACATGGTGAACAAGCCGGTCACGACGATGATGCAGAAGCCGGTCAGCCGCACCGTGTGCGTCCCGACACAAGTGACAGTCAATGTGCCCGTCACCCGTAAAGTGTGCGTCCCAGTTTGCGGTACTGATCGTTGCGGTTGCCCGACGGTGAGATACCGAACGGAACGCGTCACGACCTGCGAAAGCGTCTGCAAGACCGTCATGCAGTCCCAAACGGTGACCGAGATGTGCAACGTGCCAATGACGACCTACATCAGCGAATCCGTCACCGCCACTCGTACAGTGTGCAAGCCTGTCACCGTGACGAACATGGTCGATGTGACCACCTACACGACCGCGATGGTCACCAAGAACGCCACCCGTAAAGTCAGCAAGCTCGTCACCGACACCAAGACGATGCCTGTCACCAGCACGACTTACGAAGCCGTCACCGAAACGATCCAAGTCCCAGTCATGGCTTCGGCCGGCGGCTGTGGCACCTACAGCGGCGTCAACGCTGGCTACGGTATGGGCAACGGCGGCAGCGGTTGTGGCACCGGATCTTGTGGCACTGGCTCACACGGCTGCAAGCTGTTCGGCCGCGTCAAAGGGATCTTCAGCAAGAAGTCGAGCTGTGGTTGCAACTAAGCAGTAACCGGCCAATCCGGGTATAAAAAAGACCGCAAGGATCATTCCTTGCGGTCTTTTTCTATACCCCGGTTCACTTCGCTTCCAGCACCGTGACACGTTCCTTGAGCTTCGCAATTTCCGCGAGCGCCTCGTTCAACTTCGCTTCCAGTCCGCTCGATGATCGCGTCGTAATCCCCTCGCTGGACACTGGCCCCTGGCTGGCGCGGAGGGTCAACATTTCATCCGGGGTATGAAATCCGTGCGTGACCATCGCCCCGCGTCCTGGCGGCGACAAATAGACTGTCAGGTTCCGTTCGCACAAATGTTTCAGCAGCGTGCGTAATGTTTCCAGGTCGGCGATTTCGTCCATGCGGCTGGCACGGATCCGCAGATCACCCTCGGACTGCGGGCCGCGCAACAGCAGTTCGGCGAGGATTGCCAATTCTACTTTGGACGGATTCCACGCGTCGTACAGCAGGTGTCGCCAACGATCGACCCGGCCACCCTGCTGCTTGATGGTCAACCCGCGTTTCATCAAGTCGGTCAACGTCTCTTCGACCTCGTCTTCATCGAGTTCCAACACCGGGTCGCGGTTCGTCTTCTGATTGCAGCCGATCACGAGGCTATTGAGCGTCATCGGGTAAGTGTCGGGCGTTTTGGTAGTCTTGTTCTTCTCGACGAGTACCCCCAGTGCCCGGCGTTCGATCATCGAAAGTGCCGCCCAGATCAGGGCGGGCGGGAGTTCGGCGGTCGGCGTGGCGTTGCTCATGGTCTGGTTCTCAAGAATCGTTAGGACAGGGCTCGTCGAGAATCCGCCCGCACCAGGACGGCCGCGATTCCGGCCCAAAGTAGACCCCGGCCGTAGGTGAGGGCGTTCGAGATCCGCGTGATTTCAACGTCGTTCAAAAACCCGACAATGATCGGTTCGAATGCGAGCGGGAATGTCGCATACACTACAAGATCGGTGACGATCACGAGCGCAGTCAATCCCCGGTGGGTCCGGGCCAACGGGATGAGAAGTACCGCGATCCAGAGCCACCACTGCGGGGAATAGAAGACCTGCAAGCTCACGAAGAGCATCACCACGAGGGCGCAGCGACGGAGCAAACTTTCCACATCCGGCGGCTTGCGATAACAGAGTGCCAGCACGAGGGCAAAAACGGCCCCGTTGCGGAACAGCGAGCCGACGGCGCCCTCTGCCAAGTTCAACGGGAGTATGCGGCCGTAAAAGCAAAAGAGAGTTTCGACAGTTCGCTCGAACTGGAATTGGAACGGAACGACCACACCGGGGACACCATCCGTGACCAGCATGATCCCGTTGGCGAGTACCGTCGGCAACGCGCAGCAGGCGGCCCAAAGAGCGGCGCGACCCCAGGTTTGGAAGGCGGATCGCAGAATCAGAGGCGCTAGGATCAACGGGTAGAGTTTGAAGGCGATGGCGAAGCCGAGCGCAAGCGCACCGAAATTGGGCCGGCCGCGTGAGGTGAGGGCGATGCTAAGCAGCACCAACCCCGCGGGGAGAATGTCGAATCGGCACGGGGTGAAATAGAGAACCGCTGGAAGCGTGCAGAGCCAAGGCGACCCCGAAGCGATTCCGGCTCGGCCGATTCCGCGCCGAATGAGAACCATGACCCCGATCAACGCGAGGAGGAGCACAATCACCGACGCGTTGAGAGCGCGCCGAACACCGCGATAGAACGCCTGTTCCGCATCCGTCGTCGGCAGATGAGACGTAAAATTGAACTCGTGCTCATCGAGCAACGTCGCGCTGATCGGCGAAGTTCCATCCGATCCGGACGCCAGATAGCAGAGTCGGAAGAAGGCGAGTGCCAGTGGCGGGTATTCGAGAAAATAGCGATCCGAAAATGCCGGCGCGGCGGCGACACGGACTTCGTAGGCAGCCAGATCGTTCGCCGACTTCACATGCATGGGCTTTCCGTCCGCATCGACCCGTCCGGCCAGTCGGCCCCGTTTGGCGTTCTCGGCGCGAATCATCCAAGCGACGTTGTCGCAATCGTCGAACAGCAGCCGCGAGTAGCCGATGGGCAGAAAGTAGCCCGGCGTGTCCGCAGCCGGGGGAACGAAGAATCCTGCGGGTTGCAACCACAGAATCGCGGTGGCGAGCAGAACGGGGATGAGAAACGCGATGCTGGTGAATCGGCTCGCCCGCATCAGGTCTCTTCCAAGTAGGTGTAGCCGGCGAGGCCGGTCTCGTAGAAACCGAGGAACTCGCGCGATTCTTGCAGCGAGAGTTTGCCGGCGCGCACGGCGCGCTCCACATCTTTGCGGATGCGATCCGTCAATTTCTCGGCGCTGTATTGAACGTAGTGCAGTACTTCCGTCACCGTGTCGCCTTTGATGACGGTATCGACGTTCGGCGTGCCATCCGGTTCCAAATGCACGTGAACGGCGTTGGTGTCGCCGAACAGATTGTGCAAGTCCCCGAGGATTTCCTGATACGCCCCGAGCAAGAACGCCCCGAGATAGTACGGTTGGCCCGGTGTCACCTGGTGCAAGTCGAGGGTGTTTTTCACGTCGCGCAGGTCGATGAACTGATCGATCTTGCCGTCCGAATCGCAAGTGATGTCGCCGAGGACGGCCTTCCGCGTCGGCGCTTCGTTCAACCGGTGGATCGGCATGATCGGGAAGAGTTGCTTGATGGCCCACGAGTCGGGCATGCTCTGGAACAGACTGAAATTGCAGAAGTACGTATCGGACATCAGGGTTTCCAACCCCTGCAGTTCTTCGGGGACGAAATCCAACTCCTTCACCATCTTCTGCAGTTTCCGGCCGATGGCCCAGAAGAGCCGCTCCGCTTGCGCCCGCTGTTCGAGCGGCATGTAGCCGAGGTTGAAGAGTCCCAGGCACTCTTCCATCTCCTGCACGGCGTCGTGGTAGCTTTCGGTGAAGTTCTTCTTGGTCAAATCGCGGTGGATGGCGAACAAGTCTTGCAGCGGCTGCGGCGAATCCTCGGGCACGCTCGCCGGAGCGGCACACGAATCGAAGTTCGATGTTCCTAGGACGTCGAACACCAGCATGCTGTGGTAGGCGACCAGTGCCCGGCCACTCTCCGAGATGATTTTCGGATGCGGAACTCCCGCTTCATCGCAGACCGTTTTGATGCGGAAGACGACGTCGTTGGCATACTCTTGTAACGAATAGTTCATGCTCGATTCGAAGTCGGTTTGCGAACCGTCGTAATCGACGCCCAATCCCCCGCCGACGTCGATGATCTTCAAGCCCGCGCCGAGTCGAACCAGTTCCGCGTAGATGCGGGCCGCCTCGTTGAGAGCCTCTTTCACCTTCCGGATATTCGTGATCTGGCTGCCCATATGGAAGTGGGTCATCTGCAACGTGTCTTCGAGGCCGCGAGCTTTCAGGAACTCGAAAGCTTCCAGCACTTCGGTCAGCGTCAGGCCGAATTTGCTGCGGTACCCGGCACTGCTGCGCCAACGGCCGGCGCCCTTCGTGGCCAATTTCACACGGATGCCGATCGGCTGGCGGATGCCCACGGCCTCGGCATGTTTGACGATCAATTCGAGTTCGCTGAATTTCTCGACAACGGGGATGACGTTCTTGCCGATCTTCCGCGCCAGTACCACCATCTTGATGAATTCGTCGTCTTTGAAACCGTTGCAGATGATCGGCACGTCGGCGCCGTTGGTGATGGCCAGCACCGCGAAGAGTTCCGGCTTGCTCCCGGCTTCCAGCCCGAAACCGTGGTGTTTGCCGAAATTCAGGATCTCTTCGACGACCTGACGCTGCTGGTTCACCTTGATCGGATAGACGCAACTGTATTCGTTTTGATAGCCGTACTCTTCGATCGACTTCTTGAAGCAGTCGGCGATCTCACCGATACGGTGTTTCAAAATATCCGTGAAGCGGAGCAGGATCGGCAGTTGGATGCCGCGGTCTTGGAGTTGGTCGACGAGCTTCTTGATGTCCAGGGCGCGCTCCGGATTTTTGTCCGGAGTGCAAACGACGTGGCCGAGGTCGTTGATGCCGAAGTAACCCTTGCCCCAGTTGGTTGTGCCGTAGGTCTCGAGCGCATCGGCGAGTGACCACGAGCCAGAAACTTCGGTCGCGTTGGCGACGGGTCGATCCAAAACTTTGCCCATCAGTAGTCGTGCCTCGCATTGCTATGAGATTCTTTAAAGTCAATTATAGCCTCGCGTCAGGATGCTGCAACGGCATGTGCGGCAGTACACCGAGGGATTCGAGTCCGGTGAGCCAAACATGGAAGTGCAGGCACTTCGCACGGATGGCGGGGAGAGCGTCGATGATGCGTTTGTCAGGCGCAAATGCGGGCCGACCGCGAAGTTTATCGACGCTTGTTCGCGGTGCTTTCGAGTAGGCCAGCGGTGGCCGGGCCGGGCTGTGATGAGAGTGGCAAGAGCCGCTTGAGGGCGTCCGCTTCGGAAGTGGGGTTCTCGAAGAGATCCTGCATGAACCGGGCTGTGAGGGGATCGATGATCAAAGGTGTTTCGGGCACCGGCCGTAGCGATTCCAAACTGCACTGGTATTGCTTCCGGCCGAAGCGGTAGGGGAACGTGAAAGTCTCGTCCGTCTGCCACACGAGATGTTCGTCGAATGGCCGCGCTGCAATTCGGTATTCCGGAGAATCAAGCAGTGGCGCGAGTTCGACACGGGCCAGCGGACAATCGGCGGCGTCCATCAATCCGACACGGATGTCGCCCCGACCCCGGTGCAAAAGGTGCCAGTAAAGGTGGATGCCCTCTTCCGGGTTCAGTTCCCCCTGTTCGCTGTCGCCGCTGATCCAGGCCACCCGGGCACCGGGCGATGCTGTCTTTTCGACGTGGTGCAACAGCGCCCAGAGCATCTTGGAACGTGTCGCCACTTTTTCTTGCCGGCCGACGGATGCGACCATCATCGCGATCATTCCCGCCCCGAGGCCGACCCAGCCAATGCGTTTCCAGACGGAACCAGGAATTGCTAGGAAGCTCGTTAACAGCACCGCGAAGGCGATATCCAGCCCCCAGACGGCCGGCATGGTGTAGCGCCCACACATAATTTGCAGCGGTAAATAGACCAGAAAGCCACCGACGAGCAGCAGACTCGCGCACGCGAGCGCCGGTCGGTTTCGCACCGATTCCCGACGGGCCACCAACAGCGGCAGCGACACGAGGCCCAACCCGGCACCTAAAAAATCTAGGCCGGCGGCACCCTTCAACCAGAGTGTGAATTGTTTAGCTTGCAACCACGATGGGCCGGGGGTTTCATACTGACCGGGGTGCCAATGCGTTTGGAAATAGGCGAAGTGCCCGAGTGGAAGTAGCACCAGCAGTAGATACGCGACCGCGTGCCACCGATTCGCCTTCACACTTTCGATCCAACTGCATCCGACCGGCCAAAGTCGCAACGCCAGCATGGCCGGGAGGATCGCCACGAAGACATTTTTGCACCCGAGTGCCAGTAACAACCCGGTGATAGCGAGAAGGTCGAAACGCCACGGGGTCGCGCTGCGATTGGACTTTCGGGCGGCCCACAATGCGAGCAACGCGTAGGGCATGGCGACGCCTTCTGCGAGGGTCAAGCTCGTCCAGATTTCGTTGCGGTACGGGTTCCACATTGCGGCGGCGGTGGCGATCAGAGCCGCGACCGGATGGATTCGGAGTTCCCGCAACAGGGCCAACAGCATCGTGCCCGCCAACCCGCACCAGAGCAGCCGTGCGCAGCGCCAAGCGACGGAGTCGGCCCCGAACAGGTTGGCTTGCAGTTGCCAGTGGGCCCAGACCACCGGGCGAAACGGGCCGAGGTGTTCGACGTTTGCCGCCACTTTCTCCCACCAAAGTTCGACATGCCCGCGCGCGGTCAGACCCGGGGTCGGGTAGACAAGGTTGCCGTCGTCCATGAAGTCGAACGGGGCGCTCAGTGTGGGCCAGTATCCGCAGGCGAGTAAGAAGCCGGCGGCCAGGAGCCAGCGGGGAAACGGGCGGATCGGCGCGACGGTCGTCTGGGTCATCGGTGGACGCCTCCTTGCGTCTGACCGAAGTGTACGCCGATTGGCGGAACCGCGCAAAGCCCAACTCAGCGGCGCCGGGGCGGCTTGTTTCCGCGACTGCTGCCACCGCGCGCTTGGGAAGCCCGCACCGGGCGTGGGGCCCGTGGCGCTGCGGTCATGGTCGGCATGGCCGGGCCGGCTTGTTTGTAGTCGAAGTCGGGTAACGTGATCCGCGGAAGGCGTTGCCCCACCTGCCGTTCGATGCGGGCGAGCGAGTCTTCTTCGTCGGGGGAGACCAAAATGAAGGCATCCCCCGAGGCACCGGCCCGACCGGTGCGGCCGATGCGGTGGACGTAATCTTCGGGCACGTCGGGTACATCCGTGCTGATGACGTGGGTCACGTGGGCCACGTCCAGCCCGCGCGCGGCGATGTTCGTCGCCACCATCACTTGGCAATCGCCCCGTTTGAAACCCGCCATAGCACTCGTCCGCTGGGCCGGCGACCGATTGCTGTGCAATTCGGCGACCGTGAATCCGTCGATGGCCACTTGTTTGGCCAGTTTCTTCGCCGCGTGCTTCGTTCGGGTGAAGACCAAAATCGACGGCATTTCCGTGTGCCGCAACAAATGTCGTAGCAAGGCCATTTTAAGGTTCGCCGGAACCGGGTAGGCCGCTTGCGTGATACCCACGGCCGTCGCCGTGCGCCGGCCGATTTGGATCGTTTCCGGCTTCCGCAATAGTTCCCCCGCCAGCTTGGCAATCGTCGGTGGCATCGTCGCCGAGAAGAGCAGTGTCTGCTTCCGCCCGGTGAGCTTGGCCACAATTCGTTTCACGTCCGGTAAGAAACCCATGTCGAGCATGCTGTCCGCTTCGTCGAGAACCAAAACCGATGCCCCGAAGAACAGGTTCGCGTTCTGTTTCATCAGGTCGAGCAACCGACCGGGCGTGGCGACCACCACATCGGGGGCCGATTTCAGAGCGCGTTCTTGCGGGCCAATAGGGCGACCCCCGACGATCAGCGTGGAGGTCAAATCGGTGTGCTTGGCGAAGCCCCGGCAGGCATCTTCGATTTGCGCCGCCAACTCACGCGTCGGGGAAATCACGACGACCCGGATCCCCTTTTTGGGTTGGGCCATCAAGCGGTGCAAGATCGGCAACACGAATGCGGCCGTCTTCCCGGTGCCGGTTTGGGCGGTGGCGAGAATATCGCGGCCGAGCAAGGCCGGGGGAATGGCGCCGGCTTGAACGGGAGTCGGTTCGGTGTAACCGAGTTCCTTGACGGCACGCTGGAGGGACGGATGAAGACCGAAGGCTTGGAAAGGCATACTGGCTCCGTCGGCCACACGGCGGTGGCACTCAAACGGACATTGTAGCGGGTGGGCTATTCTTTGATCCGCTTCAAGTAGTAGATCGTGGCATTCTGGGCCGGGTCAATGACGTCGGGCACCGGCGTCCCAGCGTTGATGAACGCGATCTTCAAAGAATCGCCATCGAGTTCGTAAAGGCAGAGCCATTCTTGCTTAGCTACGCCATTGAGCCATTTCATCCGCCGCGGGTTCGAACTCACGTCGAGCGTGAACTCGGAATCGGAGTCGTTTGCATCGTTTGAACCATACTGAATCGCGCACTTCCCATCCGCTTCAAACCTGAATTTTGAGCTAGTACTAAGCTGCTTATCTGCCCCATTCGACGAGAGGAATTCCGTTTGCCATTTCCCGAGGATGCGTTGAGCGTCGCTGCCGACTTTCACTTCTTTGGGGATTGGCGCAGCTACGGTTCCGGAGGTGATTGCGAACAGCAGCAGTATTGGAATCCACCGCATTGCGTTCCCTCTGGTTCTAAAGACTGAGTCAGCAGAGTTTGAGCGAACGGATGGCTTCCGTCAAGTTATCTCCAAATGATTTGGCAAAGTGTACCAATACAAAAACCGACGGGCCGCACACCGGGGGGTTGGTGAGCGGCCCGTCGGATTTTGCGTCGGAGTCCGGGGGGTTGGACTTCGACAGGGGTCTTCCGGCTCCGAGGCCTGGGGGGTTAGGCTGCGGATCGTCGGGGGTTGACGATCCGCGAGAAGCCGGGGCGAGAAGGTCTTTGGGGGATCAGCTCGCCAGTGTTCGGAACCGGTTGGGGTCGGTTGCGACGAAGATAGTCAATGCACGGGGTGTGCCAAACGAGTTTTCTCCAGTGCCTTTTCGCTTTTCCCATAAATTGCAGCGTTTTCAGATCAGTAACCGATTCCACTTTGTAAAAGAGTTTGTCGAAGTTGCAACTTTTACCGAGTGGAGTTCGGTAGAAGTTGCAAAGTTACTCACACGAACACAATTGTTTACAATCCTAATTACAATCGTCGACTCATACTCCTGGAGGCCGGCTGATGGCGACGACTGCCGAAGTTCTCCCGGCCCCGGCTCGGCCACCGCCGTGGCGTGAGTTTGCGTCCGCTCCGTTGGTTCCCGTCGCCCTCACCGCGACATTGGGCATCCTCATCGACCGCTTCGCGGGCGGCTCCATCGTCCTCGGTCTGAGCGTGGCGTTCATCAGCGTCCTCGTTTGGAAGTTCGTGCGTCCTCCTCATGCGGTCGGCTGGCTCTGGCTGGCGTTCGCCGGATTGGGTTTGGCCCACCATCACGCGCACCTCCACGAATTCCCCGACGACGATGTCGGGCAAGAGATCGGCACGGAGAAGCAATTCGCCAGTGTCCGCGGCATTCTGGTGGACGATCCGATCACCCGGCACCGCGATCTCGCCGACCCGATGATGCCCGCGCGTCGGCACGATCTCGATTCCACCGTGCTCGAAATCAACGCTCTCGAAACGAGCGCAGGAACGTGGCGACCCGCCTCCGGCCGCGTCCGGCTCTGGGTCGAACAGGCGATCACGGCCGAACCGTCGCCACCGATGATGGGTCTCCAAGCCGGCGACTCAGTGCAAGTGGTCGGGCAGTGGCGCCGCCCGCGTCCACCGGGCAACCCCGGCGAACGCGACGCCAACGACGCCCACCGCAATCAGCGGCTCCGTGGCGAAGTCCGGGTGGCCGGGAGCGGCGGAGCAATCACCCGTTGGGATTCCGCCCCGTGGGGGTATGCCCGCATCTTGGCCATGGCCCGTCGACGGGGAACCAGCACGCTGAACGAGAGCTTACCGGCGAAAGAATCGCACATCGCCCGGGCACTGCTTCTCGGCGATGGCAGCGCTCTGGAACGCTCCGAGTGGGACGCCTTTATGCGCACCGGCGTCGTCCACGTGCTTGTGATCTCCGGCCAGCACCTCGTCCTTTTGGCCGGGTTCGTTTGGCTGGTTCTCGGACTGTTCGGTGTGCCTCGACGCCGGGCCGCGTGGGTCGTCGCGTTGGTCATCGTCGCCTATGCCTTGCTCACGGGTTTCCGGCCGTCGTCGGTTCGGGCGGCTGTGATGGTGGTGCTCGTCTGCGGGGCCATCATTCTGCGCCGGCGGGTGCACACGGCCAATTGCCTGGCACTCGCTTGGCTCGTGATTCTCGCCCTCAACCCGACGGACGTCTTCGATCTCGGCTGCCAACTTTCGTTCCTCTCCGTCTTCACGCTAATTTACGGTGTCGGCCGCTGGGTCACCCCGAAACCGTTGACTCCGCTGGAACAATTGATCGACAGTACCCGCCCCGCGTGGTGGCGCCTCGGGCGCACTCTCCTGCGCACCGTCGGCGTGGCCTACGTCGTGAATTTGGTGTTGTTCCTGGCGAATACGCCCATCTTGATCGCGCAACAGAATGTCGTCTCACCGGTCGGGTTGCTCGTCGGGCCGATCCTTGTCGTGCTCACGTCCGTGGCATTGGTCGCCGGATTTCTGCTCTTCCTGGCCGCGCCGGTTCCTGGAATTAGCGAATTACTCGCGGCGGTCACCCGCTTGACACTGAATGCTTGCGATGGGGTGGTTCATGCGGCCGATGGGTTGCCAGGTGGTGTGAGTTATTTGCCAGGATTGCAGATGTGGTGGCTCATCGGCTTCTACGTTCTCACCATCACGATCTTGCTGCGCGGCGTGTCGAATAGTCGCTGGCTCATCCTGGGTTGGCTGGCGTGGATCTTGATCGGACTGATCGCGCCGACGGTGGATCGACCCAACGATGAACTGCGGATCACGTTTCTCGCGGTCGGGCACGGTGGCTGTGCGGTGCTCGAAACACCCGATGGACGCTGTTTACTTTACGATGTCGGCACCACCGGCGGCCCCGATGTTATTCGCCGGGTCGTGGCCCCGTATCTTTGGTCGCGCGGGATCCGCCGGGTGGATGAAGTCTTCGTTTCGCACGCCGATGCCGACCACTTCAATGGCCTCATCGAATTGATGCAGCGCTTCCCGGTTGGCCGTGTCACCTTCACGCCGAGCTTCGCCGAGAAACCGACCCCGCAAGTGGCCGAGACGATGTTGGCGTTGAAGAAGCGAAGCGTCGAAATGCGCACCGTCACGGTGGGGCAGACCTTCACCGCGGGCTCGGTTCTTTTTGAAGTGTTGCACCCGCCGGCGGTCGGCCCGCCGGGGATCGAGAACGAACGCAGCCTGGTGCTGTTGATCCGCCATGCCGATCACACGGTGTTGTTGACGGGCGACATCGAGAAAGCCGGGGCGGCCCAACTCCTCGGGCACCCGGCCCGACGGGTCGATGTGTTGCAAGCGCCGCACCATGGCAGTCGGGCGGCGTTTTCCCCGTTGTGGAAAACATGGGCCGATCCCAAGTTTTTAGCCGTCAGCCGGGGCGACTTGTACACGAACTTCATTCGCGAAGCCGATACCGGCCCGAACGTGACCCTGTGGGAGACGGAAACGCACGGGGCCATCACTTTGCGCAGCCACCGCACCGGTCTGACCGCCGAAGCGTTCCGCACCGGCGAACGGCGGGTGGTGGTAAGAGGTGGCGGGTGACTGAGACGGGCGCGATTCTTAGAACTGCACCCGGATCCCGAATCGCTGGCGGAGTATGGCTCGCACGGGGTCTGCCAGTTGTGTCTGTTTCAAGCTGAGGCGTTCCAGCAATTCCAACCCGCGAGCCGTGGCCAAAACGTTGCCGATGGCATCGTCCAACCCGTAAAGTTCCGATAAATCGAGCGACCGCAGCGTTTGGGCGAATGCCGCATCGGGCAGTCGCAACACGAACTCGATGAGGTTCGCATTGTTGAAGTTGTTCGCGCTCAAATCGAGGTGGGTCAGTGAGCGAAACCCACGCGATACCAGCAGAACTTTGAGGATGCCATCGGTGTCGGAATTGTCGCTATCCAGAGCGTCCGGGCGCATCGACGGGCCAATTTGCAAATGGGTGATTCGCTCCACATGCGGGGTCCGGTCGACTTCGGCGATCGTGATTCCATGGTTATAATTGGCTCGGAAGGCTTGAACCCGCGTGATCGGCACCGTCTCGAACATTTCGGTATCGCGGACGAAATCTTCCCAGCTCATGCGCACAAATTCGATGAAGCCGCGCCGCCAGGCCGGGTTCCCTTCCACATGGCGCGGCTCGGGAAGATCCCAGATCCAATCTTCGGAATACATCTCGAATAGTCGGTTTTGAAGTGCGATGGTGTCCCGGAACGCCGGACTGCCCGGCAACAATTCCACCAACGCAATCTGCGCCCGGATGAAATGCGCCCGAGCAATCGAGTCCGGTTCGCCGCTCTCTTCGAGAAAGTCGGCGAAGATCAGCCGGGGCAAATCATCGGCGGGATTGGCCGCGATGGCCTGCAGAAAGGGGAGCTGCTCGTTCATAGTGCGAGTCGGGCCGCAACGTGGAGTTTTAAGAGCGGCGATGCCACGGCAAGTGTCTTCACTGAAGTCGTGAGTAACGCAGTCGTCATGGGTTCCTCCGGGAAGTCACTCCATTTTAGGATACTAGAATGCAACTGCATCCGACGCATCCACACAGGTAGAATCGACCACCCCCATGGGCGCACCGCTGGCACCGCGACCGGTGAACCTACCACAGAGTGCTGAAACGCTCTGGGAACGGGGCACACCGTGCCCGTATGACGAGGTCATTGATGTCCGCGCGCCCGTGGAATATGAAGAAGATCACCTGCCCGGAGCGGTCAATCTCCCTGTGTTGAACGATGACGAGCGGGCGGAAGTCGGCACGCTTTATCGCCAGGAAGGATCGTTCCGCGCTGGGAAAGTCGGGGCGGCCTACGTTTCGGTCAACATCGCGAGACATTTGCGTGAGCACTTCGCCGGCAAAGCACGCGACTACAAACCACTGCTGTACTGCTGGCGTGGTGGCCAACGCTCCTCCAGCATCGCCCATGTGCTCGCCCAAGTCGGTTGGCGGGTGACGGTGCTAAAAGGTGGCTACAAAAATTACCGGGGGCATGTCCGCCGTGAACTGGAAGCCGTCCCGGCAGAATTTGACTATCGGATCATCGCCGGGGCCACCGGCACCGGTAAAACGCGGCTGCTGCACGCCCTGGCGGCCCGTGGTGCCCAAGTTCTGGACCTGGAAGGCTTGGCCCGACATCGCGGATCGGTACTGGGAGGGGGCGAGGTGCAGCCGACACAGAAATATTTCGATTCACTGCTGCTAGCGGAGTTCGACCGGCTCGTGCCCGGTACCCCGGTTTGGGTGGAGGCCGAGAGCAACCGGATCGGCAACGTTTACTTACCGTCAGTTCTGTGGGCGAAGATGCAGGCGTCCGGTGGCATTGAGGTGCAAGTGCCGACAGCTGGTCGAATTCAGCATCTGGTGGCAGAGTACGCCAACTTGATCGCCGAACCGGAGCGATTGACCGAAAAGTTGCGTCTGCTCACCTCGCGGCATGGCCTACGCCAAATCGAAGCGTGGTGCCAATTCACGAATGCGGCAAAGTGGGACGAACTCGTCGAGTCGCTACTGACGGTTCACTACGATCCGGCCTACACGGCATCGACGGAGCGCTGCTATCCGAATGTGAATCAACCCGAGCCGATCGAGAATGCGACCGCCCCGGCGTTGGACGCTTTGGCGGAACGGCTGCACCCACCATCAGCCGATCCAGCCGCTTGATTCTTCGCGCAGGATCGTTTCCATGGCGTCGATCCACTTGGCGTGGTCGTTGAGACAGGCGCAGGAGCGGAGCTTGATCCCGCCGGCCTTGTGGAACACTTCTTCAGACTCATGGCCGATTTCATCCACCGTTTCCAAACAGTCGGCCGTGAAACCGGGCAGCATCACCATGACGTTCTTGACACCCTTTTTCGCGAGCGTTTCCAACACGTCGTCGGTGTACGGTTTCAGCCACGGGTCGCGGCCGAAACGCGATTGGAACGTCTGCGTCCATTTGTCGCGCGGCCAACCGAGCTTTTTGACGAGAGCTTGTGTCGTCCGCATCACGTGAGTGGCGTACGGGTCACCGCGTTGGGCGTACTTCTGCGGAATGCCGTGGAAGCTGAAGACGAAGTGTTCGGGTTCCCAACCGAGCGTGTCGAGATCGCTGTGGATCACCGCGGCCATGGCGTCGATGTACGCCGGGTGATCGTAATACGGCGGCACCACCCGCACGGCGGGCACCACGCGGAGCTTGAGCATCGTTTTGAACAGAGCATCGGTGGCGCTGGCCGTGGTTGTCGACGAATATTGCGGGAACATCGGCATCGCCACGATGCGGTCGATGCCGGACGCGAGCATTTCTTGCACCACGGACTCGACCGAGGGATTGCCGACCATCATGCCATAACGCACGGGGGTTTCCGGCAACCGCGCTTGTACCAGTTCCGCCTGGCGCTTCGTCCAGTGCATCAACGGAGAGCCGCTCACTTGATCCCAGACGCGGGCGTACTTCTCAGCCGATTTCGACGACCGGAACGGTACGATGATTCCGTTGAGCAAGATCGACCAAAGCCAAGCGGGCGGACTCTTGCGGGCGATACGGGTTTGACCCGGTAAGAGGTACGATTTCGAATAGGGTTTCGTTTCGATCACGCGCGGATCGGACAGGAACTGCCGGAGGTAGGGTTTGAGCGCCGTCGAGGTCGGGGCGTCAGGTGTCCCGAGCTGAATGAGCAAGATGCCAGTCATGGAATAGCGGCCAGAGGTTAGTGGTCAGTGCGAATCCATACCATTCATAAGCTGCGGGATGCACCACTGACCACCGGCCCTCGTCGACGGTCACTTCTTTTTGCAGCCGGGGCCTTCCATCGGATCGCACTTCTCCGTGATGTGGCCACCACTCTTGAGGCTCTCGGCTTTGTCTTTGTTCAGTTGGATGTAACTGTTCCATTGACTCGGCAAGTTGGACTCGGCGTAGATGGCTTCGACGGGGCATTCCGGAACGCACGCTTCGCAGTCGATGCAGTCGTTCGGGTCGATGTACAGCATCGTTTCATCTTGGTAGAAGCACTCCACCGGGCAGACGACGCAGCAATCGGTGTATTTGCACTCGTTGCAGCTCTCGGTCACAATATGGGACACGGCTCGATCCTTTCAAAACGGCAATAACGAATCAGGTCGACGACGATGCGAACAGGTCGCAAGATTATCGTAGTCGCTATCAGTTGGAATTACCAAACCCAACGTCCGTGTCAAGCACGGAACGCGGAGTGTCTGTCTACAGGTACCACCCACCACCCCGCGCTAGACAGGCTCAGAATTTCTGGACGGTCCCATTTCTTTTGGACAGACCAGGCCCGCATAGGACTTGCGTCGAGTCGACGACAGACGCGGCTTGTTACAGAAGTGTGACAGTGAATGGATTCTGTCGACGGTAGAATTCAGCTTCTACTCGTGTCGCGTATCAATCCCAAAGGACTGGCCATGCTCCGGTTCACATTCCGTGCGATTGCGGTACTACTTACAGTTGCCGACTTGTCTGCCGACGCCCACGCGGTGGACATCAAACCCGCAACCCCGACACTCGACAGCTTCGTATACAACTTTTCGCAAAATATGACCGTTATCAAACTCTCCGTGAGCAAGATCGGGAACGTGTCCTACACCCACAACCAGAATCGCACCGATGGATTCAACACGACCAAGACTTTTACAATCCCAGAGAAGGACGCCATCGAGTTGCTGAGCGGTTTAATCGAGGATGGCTTGCTGGACTTAGAGGAACATTTCCCCAACGCAAGGGGCGATAGCCCCCCATTCATACACTGATCGTTCAATGCAACCTGTGGAAGTTTCCAACTGCTCATTCGTACCAAGGTGGTGCCCCAGAAGATCCTTGACCGCTTGCTGCCGGTGCTGGCGAAGGCGGATCCGGAAGAATTCAAATTCCCCGTTGCGAAAGTCGCCAAGAACCCCGCGCGACTGCCGGATGGCAAGAGTATCGATTTCTTCTCCACGACGTTCGAACCTACTATCGGAAAAATCTACAGACTGACGGTGACAAGGGACGGTGAAGTCTCTTATTTGAACATCAATCGCTCATTGATCGGACGTGCTGACATTTCGAACGTTACGAAGTACTGGACCATTTGCAAAAAGGACGCGGCAATCTTGCTCGACGGACTAGTTGAAGACGGGCTGCTTCGGGGGGCACCCGACGGAGGTGAGGCGACAAAATTGGCACAGTATGAAACGTGTTGCGTCTATGGACGCTGGGAGTTGAAAACGAAGAATTCACTGCCGGCGAAAGCGATCCAGCGGTTGATCCCATTGCTGGAAGAGGGCAAGAAGTGAAATGGCATCGCGAACCTGTTTCAGGCTACCCCGCTCTCTCCTTTTAGAAACCGTCCAAAAAACCGGGAGTGCCGGGTAGAAAAGAGGATCGGTCTCCACTATGATAAGCTTTCGATTGCAAGAGGACGTAGCTCAGCCGGTAGAGCAGCTCACTTTTAATGAGCGGGTCGTGGGTTCGATCCCCACCGTCCTCACTTGTTTTTCATGCTTTTTCACTTTTCGCGGCTTATTAAAGAATGGACCCAAATTCAGGGATGCTCTCCAGAGACTTAAATACGGCAAGGCAAGTCACATCCGCTGCACTAACTGATTCCCATTTGTCGCAACAGCAAAGCCTACGTTTACAGGACAAAGTGGCACTATCTCGTCATGCAGGTTTGAATCAGTTCATGCGAATGGTAAAGTCGTACCACGAGGATAGTCGCCTGTCCAACAGCGTCACAAATCTACCCTCCTAGACGATGTACTATTTCACCGATTGGTTGCATCGAAGAAGGGTGAACAAATCCGGATGCTTTGGGACGGCGACACCAGCATGCTCAAAGGTGACGATTCTCGTGCCGACCTCGCATTGCGCAATCAGCTTGCTTGTTGGTTCGGACAACTTGAATGAGTTGACGGAATGTTTCGGCAATCCAAGCTAATGCTGAGCAAGTGGGACGAAGTGCATGACTCCGACCGACACACATACGGGCAAATGACCATCAATCAGGCGTTCACAGGCCGTACGGCCTTCTAATCCGATAATGGCAGAAAAGCACACGGTGAGCGGTGAGATCGTTACAGACAGCGAAAGTCGTCATACGGAGGGTATACACACATGCCGATTGTCTCGGTTGCGATTGAACTAACTGCGCGCAATTTCAGTAGAGTAATAACAGCTGAGGAGTTTTTGACTCCATTAAACATTCAGCCTGGCGAGGTCGAGGATGCTTGGGTTAACAAAGCCCCATGGGGATCTAGCGCAGTAAGGATATCTTCGTGTAGAAACACCTCTAGAACCGCTATGATTGATTCCGAGGCCCTATTTGACGCATGGGCAGCGGAGACGTTTCGTGTGGCTATCAATTTTTTGAATCGTAGACAATCGGAAGTGTTCGCCTGCATAAGTATAAGCGGACTATTTCTTCGTTTGGAAGTGGAAATAGTCGAGTTTGGTGCTGTGACCATTTACGATTTTCCTCAAGAGCTCTATCAATTATGCAGAAGCCATAACATCGACTTTTGCAGTCTTTACCCGGAATCGGATCATACCGAGCCAGCATGACTGTAACCGTTCAACGCTGTTTGGAAATCGTTGACTAAACTGCCCGAAATTGGCCAAAGTGTGCCATTTGTACGTGGTGAAAAAAGGCCAGTTTGGAACGTAAGTCCTTGCCAATCACGGTGGCAAAGGTGAATTCAGGCTAATTTTCAACATGCGGTCAACGGTTACGGTACTGCAGGTGGGTCAGCGGGACTACAAGACTCGCCGGGACTTTATCTTTAGATGATGTAGAAACACTTCGCACTTCCACAAAAAATCCACTCAGATAGTCATAACCCGTTCATTTCACATTAGCAGCTTGAGTTTGAACCAACAACTGCGCAGCATTAAAGGCGTTTGCAGGCTCTCTCCTGGAAACGCTTGAATCTTGCGAGACCTGCATCCGATTAATTCGTACGAGTGTCCACGCGTTCGGGCTTGCCCAACAGCGCTTTCTTGATGGCGCGGATGCGGCTCATCTTCTTGCGGCTGCGAATTTCGCAGGGCTTCTCGTAATACTCGTGGGCGCGGAGTTCTTTTTTCATACCACTGCGCTCGATCAACTTCTTGAACCGGCGCAAAGCCGCTGCGATCGGCTCCCGGTCGTGCATCCGCATCCGCAAACCCATGCCATCTCCTAAGTGATTCGCGTCCGTCCAGTAGACGACGCCGTTTGAGAGTCCGCTATTATACTAACTTTCGGCCAATTGTGAATCTGAAATGGGCTGACTGCTATCGATTTCCGATTCCGGCAATCCGGGGAGCTGGCGCACCGGCACCCGCATCGGTTTTGCCGGTTTTGGGGGGGCCGGTGGCTGAAGCGTTCGGGCCAAGCGTTCGGCTTCCCCTTCGTTGTCGATCTGTTCGCGGATCAGTGCCAGTTTGCCCGGTCGTGCCAAATCGAGCGAACTCCATTCGCCTTGCGTGCAAATCGCGTTGATGCTCGGCATCTTCCCTACGGCCAAGATCGTATACACGACCCAAGCCGTCGGTTCCTCGGTTCTCATCGCGAATTCTCCCAGGTTCTCAAGAACCCGGCATCGTACCAGAAATAGTTCACCACTAGGCGACAATTCTCCGGATTCGGACAGTTTCCTTTTTCTCAGCGAATCTCGTTGAAACGCCAGGTCGGCACGTTCGGCGGCAATTGCCCAAGGCTGTAGGCTTCGTCGCCAATGGAGTCCTTGAGTTTCTTCAAGGCGGACCGACGCACCGTGACATAATAAAAATCGCAGCGAGCATCCCGGACGGCATCCCACACTTTATAAAGCCGATCCGTTTCGTGGAGGGCCACGTCGTACTGTTCCGAGCGGTCGCGATCCAGCGACAACTTCTCGGACAAATGTTTGCGGTAACCCCGGTTGAACTGGATCAATTCGTTCACCGTCGTCCGTTCGGGCAGGCGCTGGCACTCGGCGATCCGCGGGACTTCTTTGAATTCACAGTACCGCCGCCGCAGGATGTTGATGTCGATCGAGAACTCCGCGCGCTTCGCCAACAAGTAGGCATTTTCGCGCGGATCGAGGATTTCCCATTCGATGGCGGTTTTCCGAATCGCTTCGCGGACGGCGGGCCAATTCGTTTCGGACGGCGCCTCTTCAACGAGGCCGGGGGGG
>JAYSYJ010000039.1:0-7186 GCA_043727675.1 Fimbriiglobus sp. | reverse complement strand
CGTTGACGGAGAGTGTGCTTCGGCGGGTGAGTGCGTTTGAGCTTGTATGGCTTCGGGAACTGGGATATAGCCCCCGGCTCGATGCCTGCGCCGTGTGTGCGCGAGAGTGGTCGGTGTTCGAGTCTGAGCCGGGCCGGGTCCAATACAGCCCCGAAGCCGGTGGTCTCGTTTGCCCCGATTGCGTTTCGCAATCGCGCGATTGCCGCCCGCTTTCCGCGGTGGCCCGGTCGATTCTGGGAGAATTGGCCAAGCCATCGGAAGGGGTTCCGAAGGCGCCCGAACGGGTACCGCCGAGTGCGGTGCGTGAAGTTCGGGCCGCACTCGGGCAAACGGTCAGTTACGTGTTGGGCCGCCGACCGCGGTTGCTCAGTTACGTCGACGGCAGCTAGCACGGGCATCGACCGTCCTTCGTTCCGGGGTTGGGGGAGAACTCGAATCATGCTGATCATTCGCCCTCGACCGTCGCGTCGGCGCACGGCTATCACCCTCGGGGTGTTGGGCCTCGCCACGCTGCTGGTGGGTTGCCATTCGCTGAGTGGCACCGGTCGCAAAAAGAGCTTCAAAGACCGCGTTTACGAGACCGTCCGCAGCACGGTGACCAGCGCTTACCACGATCCCGACGCCGAAGCCAAAATGGCCCATGCCGAGGAGCTGTTCGCCACGGAGAGTTACACCGACTCCCGCAAAATCTACGGCGACCTCGCCGACAACACCTATAACCCGACGGGCTTGATCGAGAAGGCTCGCTTCAAAGAAGCCGAGAGCGCCCGGATGCTGGGCCGCCTGCCCGCCGCCGTCGATACGTACAACCGGTTACTCCAAGATTTCCCGGCCGGACTTTACAGCGAACAGGCCGCCACGCGGATGTACGCCATCGCCGAACTCTGGATGAAAGACTCGCTGGCCGAGATCGAAGAGAAAGAAAATGGCCGCGCCAAAGTGCGACTGCCCAAGATGCCGAACTTCGGGGATCGAAGTAAGCCGGCCATCGACCAAGAAGGCGAACTGCTGAAGACACTCGAGAACATCGCGGTCGGGGCGCCGAATGCCAGCGTCGCCGACAAGGCCATGTTCTGGTGCGGCTTCATCCACTTCTCGCACGCTCGCTTCGAAGAAGCCGACCACTTCTTCAGCACCCTGGTGGATATGTACAAGGAAAGCCCGCTCCGTCAGGAAGCTTCCAAGTACGCCGTCATGGCCAAGAACAACGCCACCGGCGGCGCGGTCTACGATGGCCAGAAGAGTGCCGAAGCACTGCAGTTGGTGCACAGCCTCGAAGCCACCGAACCGCAGTACACCCAAGACAAAGACAAATCGGCCTGGCTGACGCGGCAGAAGTTCGCCATCCGAATTCAGCAGGCGGAAAAGGATTATGAAACGGCCGAATACTACCGCCGCACGAATCACCCCGGCTCCGCCTACTTCTATTACGAATTGGTGATGCGACGGTACCCCGGAACGAAGTTCTCGGATCTATCGAAGTCCCGCCTCGAAGAGATGGAAAAGATCAAAGCTCAGCGGGAAGCCGATAAAGCCAGCGGCAAAGTATCGACCCGCGAGCAAATTGCCGACGGCTGGGATCGGCTCGTCGGCACCGGCAAACCGAAGACGGACGAACTGATTCCCGGCAAAGAAATCGTCACAGGCCCGAAGGACAAATTGCCGACCAACGTGCCGCTCGGGTACGACGGACGCTGAGGATCGAACTCATGAATCGTCGTCGCTTCTTTTTGGCCGCACTCGGCACCGGTTCGCTCGTGGCCATCGGCTGCCGTGCAGACAGTAACTTAAAGCTGCTGGGGTACACCACCGAGCCGCAGTTCGACCCGAATATCCGGTCGGTGTACATCCCGACGTTCAAGCTCACGGCGTTCATCACGAACCCGAACCGTGGCATCGATGTCGATGTCACCGAAGCGGTCGTGCAGGAGTTGGCCGCACGGCGGTCGCCCATGAAGATCGTCTCGGATCCGTCCCGTGCCGACACGGAGCTCATCGGCACAATCACCGCGGCGAACAAAATCGTGCTGGTTCGCAACTCGCAGAACTTGAACCGCGAAGTGGAGATCAGCATCGCCGTGGAAGTGGTTTGGCGCGACCTGCGCACGAGCGAAATTTTGACGAACCGGCGGACGCCCGAGAAGCCGCCCGTGAACAATGCGTTCGATCCGAGCGCGGAAAAAGGGCCACCGGTGAAAGCCGATCCGAATCCACTGCCGGTGAAGATCACCGCCGTCGGCCGGGTGCTCGACGAACTCGGGGAGTCGACGGCGACCGGCTCGCAAATGGCCACGAAGCGACTCGCTAAGCAGATCGTGAATATGATGGAGCGCAACTGGGAATTACCCCAGAAGTGATGCGCCCCGAGAACCCTTGGTATGACTCCTTTCGCCTGGCACTGCCCACGCCCTTCGGTGATGGGCATCGTGAACGTCACGCCCGATAGTTTCTCCGATGGCGGGCAATTCTACGATGTCGGCGCTGCCGTTGACCACGCGCTGCAACTCGTCGCCGAAGGGGCGGACATCCTCGACATCGGTGGAGAATCGACGCGGCCCGGCGCCGAGGTCGTCTCGCTCGACGAAGAGTTGCGCCGGGTGGTATCGGTGGTTGAACGCTTGGCGAAACGGACGGCGTGCCCCATATCTATCGACACCAGCAAAGCCGAAGTCGCACGGGCCTGCCTCGCGGTCGGGGCCACCATCATCAACGATGTGACGGGGCTGCGCGACCCCGCGATGGTCGAACTGGCGGCGCACACCGGCGTCGGTGTGGTGGTCATGCACATGCAAGGCGACCCACGCACGATGCAGTTGAATCCGACGTACGGCAACGTGGTTCAAGATGTGTCGGACTACTTCGCGGAACGAATTCAAACACTCTTGGAGGCAGGCATCGCCCGTTCGGCCATCGCACTCGATCCGGGCATCGGCTTCGGTAAGACTCTGGAGCAGACCCTTCAACAGTTGCGCGAACTCCAACAATTACAGACGTTCGGATCGCCGGTTTGCTTGGGTGTCTCGCGCAAAGGATTCCTCGGGCCGATCACCGGGAAGCCTCGAACCGAGCGGTTGGCCGGTTCCCTGGCGGTCGCCTGCTTTGCCCTCGCGCAGGGGGCGGCGCAGATACTCCGGGTGCATGATGTGGCCGCGCACGCGGATGCGGTGAAGGTGTGGGCGGCGGTTCACTCCGCCACCACGCCGCACAGTTCGATCTTGCGGTAGAGTGAACTCAGCCCGATGCCCAATCGCTTGGCCGCTTCGCGCTTGTCGGGCGTCTGCCGCAAGACGCGTTCGATGTGGTTCTTTTCGGCGGAGCGCACGGCGTCTTCCAAACTGTCCGGGTCGCGGTTGGCCCCGGTACTGGCCCAGAGCGTTTGCGGCAGGTCGGTCACTTCGATCAGCGGCGGCTCGCCGAGGATCACGGCCCGTTGAATCGCGTTGTCGAGTTCGCGGATGTTCCCGGCCCATTGGAAATTCAAGACCCGCTGCATCGCCTCGTGCGATAACCCTGCGAACGGCCGGCCCGATTGCTGACAGTGCTTTGTCAGTAGAAATTCGACGAGCTTCGGGATGTCTTCGCGGCGCTCGCGCAGCGGCGGTACCGTCAACGCCACCACGTTGAGCCGGTAAAAGAGATCGGCCCGGAACTTCCCTTCGGCGGCCTCCTTCGCCAAGTCCTTGTTCGTGGCGGCGAGGATGCGCGCGAGGAACTTCACCGGTTCGTTGGCCCCGACGGGCTGCACCTCTTTTTGTTCGAGCGCCCGGAGCAACTTCGCCTGCGTCGCCAGTGGCAGTTCGCCGATTTCATCGAGGAACACCGTGCCCGCCCCGGCGTGGATGAAGACCCCAACGGAGTCGCGGTCGGCCCCGGTAAAGGCCCCGCGTTTGTGACCGAAGAGCTGACTTTCCAGCAGTTCACCGGGGATGGCGGCGCAGTTCACCGCGAGGAACCGACCTTCGCTCGGCTTCGCCGCTTGGGCGAAACGGTGAATGGCGCGGGCGAGCAATTCTTTGCCGGTGCCGCTTTCGCCCAGGATCAGCACCGTGCTCGGCGACGGGGCCACCCGCTTGGCGAAGTCCATCATTTGCCGCATCGCTTGGTTCTGGCCGATCACCATCTCGGTGCTGTCCGTTGCACGGTTGAGTTCGCGGCGGAGCCATTGGTTTTCCCGGTGCATCGCGCGCTGCTTCAACAGCCGCTGGATCTTACCGTGAACCTCGCGCAGCAGAATCGGCTTCATCAAGTAGTCGTGGGCGCCTTTTTGGAACGCTTCGATGGCGGTGTCGACGGTGGCGTACGCGGTGATCAGAATGACGAAGGTTTCGGGGCTGGTGCGGCCGAGTTGTTCGAGGACATCCAAACCATCGAGACCGGGCAAATTGATATCGCACAAGACAATGTCGAAGAGCCGTTCGCCGGTGAGCTTCAACGCTTCCTCGCCGGAGCCGCAGGTGCGCACCTCATACCCTTCCTGCTGGAGGAACTCGGCAAGCGTGTCGCGGATCACCGGTTCGTCGTCGACGACGAGAATCGCGGGGGGAATCGTCATGGTTTTCTCGCAGCCCCGAGACTTCAAATGGAACTGTGCACGAATTCTTCGGTGGGCTGACGACCACCGCTCGGTTGCGATTTCACCGGCAATAGCACCCGAAACGTCGTCCCTTGGCCCAATTGCGATTCCACTTGCACGGTGCCGCCATGGGCTTCGACGATGTTGCGGATCACGAATAATCCCAAGCCGGTGCCTTGTTTTTTCGTGGTGAAGTACGGTCGGAAGAGCCGCGGTTGGACAGCGGGGTCGATGCCGAGACCGTCGTCCGCCACGCTCCATTCCAGGTGGTTCTCGCGATGTTCCGCTTGCACCACGATGCTGCCGCCCTTGCCCGTGGCATCGATGGCGTTGAGTACCAGATTGAAGATGACCTGAACGAGTTGATCGCGGACGCCAACCAACGCCGGCAAGTCGTCCGGGATCTTGGCCACGATGTTGCGGTTCTTTCCGCCTTTGTAATACTTGGCGATGCCGAGCGCTTCTTCGATGACGTCCCCGGTGGAGACTTTGCCGCGCAGATCGCTGGCGGGTCGGCTGAACGTCACCAATTCCCGAAGGGTGTTTTGGATGCGCACCAGTTGGCCAGTCACCAGGGCGAGTTTCGTCCGGGTGTATTCGTCCGGGTCACGCCGTTCGAGCATCTGGACGACGTTGCTAATGCTGGTGAGGGGGTTGCCAACCTCGTGGGCGATTCCGGCCGCGAGGAGGCCGAACGCGGCCATCTTCTCTTGATGCAGCACTTGGGCCTGCGATTCTTCGAGTTCTCGCGTCCGCTCGGCGATGCGGGTTTCGAGCTGGCCTTGGTTCTCGGTGAGCGCGAGGTTCAAGTTCCGCAATTCTTTTTCGGTGCGCTTCAGCAACCGCGCCATGGCACTCGCGGCCCACGTGGCCCAGATCAGCAAGACGACGGTGAGCAAGAAGACGGGGATGGTGTTCGCCGGCGACTCGGCAAAGGCATACAGCGTCCCGTAACTGAAGGTATCCAACCCGCACGTCACGAATGTGATCCGCGGACTGTAGCGGATGGCGCAGCAGATCAGCGAGAGCAAATAATAGAAACGAAAGGGGCTATCGAGACCGGTTTCGTAGAAGCAGAGCAGTCCGATGAAGAGCGCTTCCATCGCCGAAATGATCAACGGGTGATCGCGGAGGAAGACCCGATTCCGCCAAAAGAATGCGGTGTTGATCGCCGTGAAACCGATCCCGAGAACGAGGATCACATTGAGTGCCAGGAGATTTCCGGCGGGGCCGAAGTTGGCCAGCAGGAAGCCGACGACGAGTCCGACCCAGCGGATCTTGACGGCGATCGCCTCCGCCGCAAGTTCGAGTCTCGAACCCGTCGGCGGTGCCAATGTCGCGAGCAGGGGATGAAGCATGCCTTTATAGTAGTGGTCAGTGGTCAGGGATCAGTGAAGAACTCGTCAACCCCTCTTCTGACCACCGACCACTCTTCACTGACCACTGACCACTCTTCACTAACCACTGCTACTCACTGCAACTCACTTCCCTTTGCCGATCTTGACCGAGCTGAGGAACTTCTGTTTGTCTTCGTCTTTTAGGCCAACCCCGCCGACGAGGATGACGACGAGCCGTACCGTGCTGCCTTTGGGTCGGTCGTTGACGTGGATCACCTGGAGCACATAGGCGCCTTCTTCGTCCATGTACTTCGCTTCTTTCCCGGTGTACCCTCCGACGGTGACCGGCAATTCCGAAGCGATCCGTGGGGCCGCGAGCGGGTTGTACATGTGCGTTTCGGCGACGGCGGTGCGGATCGGCAAATACCCTTTTTCGAGAGGGTTTTCGGTGCCGGCCGGATAGTCCACAAATCCGATCAGAAACTTGGCATCACTGAGGGAACCTTGTTGCTGGACATTGTCGAAAATGAAAGCGGAACCGGTGCCCTTATTCGCCGAATCGTTCAACCCGGTACTAATGGGTGGCATCGGAAAGCTCGCCGTGATGGGGGCGCTGCCACCATCGAACGACGCGACCGACTGGTCGACCCAAGCCGATTCGAACTTGGCTTTCGCTTTGTTCACATAGATGCCTAAGCCGATGCAGCCGCCGCAGACCACGAGGGATAGGACGCCGACGGTGATCAGCACGATCCAAAGCAGTCGGTTCGACTTGGGTTTCTGACGGGGCCGGTCAAAATCCCGATCGTCGTCGCGGCTGCGGGATCGGCTCCGCTCGCGCGGTCGATCGTCTTCATCGCGCGGGGCCGGGGCATCATCGCGGGCCACGAAGCGGTGTTCGCAGCCGGGGCAGACGACGCGTTCGCCGACATCACCCGACGAGACGTTCATCCGTTCTTGGCAATTCGGGCAGAGAATGATCGGCATAATTCGGAAGCCTCAAGAGGGTGTTTACTGACGATTAGAGTATAGACTGGCGGCAATTCCTGGAGATGTTCGATGGTGGGTCACGGGAGAAGGGTGATCTCGACGGTTCCGCCGGGCACAGCGTCGATTTGCAAACGGTGCACGGCCAGCATCCGCATTCCGATGAGGACTTCATCGCCGAGGGCAGTGGCTAGGTCGTGTTGACGTATCAAGCCATAAGGCCATGTCATATAAAGGTTTGCGCTGCGAACTGCAGGGATACGTTTATAATGACTTAAGTCTATGTGTG
>JAYSYJ010000038.1:0-2325 GCA_043727675.1 Fimbriiglobus sp. | reverse complement strand
GCTGCTCGGGACCGTCGGCCACGCCACGGCGCCGACCGTATCGGCCCGCACGTACTTGCCCTCGCCGCCGAACGGGATGGCACGCGCGGTCCAACTCGGGGCATTCGGGTTGGCGGATATTTCGGCATACAGACCTAACCGAGCCTTGGCACCACCATGAGGCAATGCCTTGGGGTTCAAGCTCAGCAAGCGGATGCCGTAGATTTCGCTTTTTTTGGTCGTGAACGTTTGCGGATCAATCACGATGCCGGTGCGGTTGTCGAAGTCGTACAGATCGTCGGGGCGATATCACTGCGAATCGCTCGGCACACCACCCTGAAGGTATGCGACTATGCCGGCCAAAGTCAGGAATCCCTCCGGGGTCTTGGCATCCAGAGCATCCTTCCGCCACAACGGCAAACGCTGCGGATCAGTCCATCCTGGCACATTCGATTGGGGGCGTGATCGGTCCCATTTCCCCTCGCCTGGTTCCCCTTCCCGGACCAAGTTTTGTGGCACCTTCAACAACGGTTCGACGCGCCCGTCGGAATAGTGCCACGCCAACCACGGACCACGGAAGCCGTTGAGAATGGCCCTGTCTCCCAGGGCCGTCCGCGCGTCCTGGTTTTTTCTTCGCTCAGCAGCGAATTTACGAAACTGTTCGGCAGTGTACCCTTGGTCAACGAGCATGGCGGTGCGAATGGCACCGGCCAGCGTCTGCGGGTTCGGCAACCCACCCGAGACGCGGTTCGTGGCGTCGAATGGGCGACCGTCGCGGAAGAACAGCGTATCGAGCGGGTCGAGCTTCAACCCGATCCAACGGCGAGTCATGGTTAATCCTTTCCGCGTGCAAGGAACGATGCCGATTGGCAAAGTGTAATGAAGCCGTGTAAGCCCGGTTCGTTCTTGTGGTACGTGCCCGGTGGATTGAGTTTGGACTTTCGCTCTTCGGTCATCCACGCCGTGTATTCGAAATACAGTTGCTCGACGCGCTGCGAAAAGTCGTCATCGGCCTTGGCACCGTCTCGGCGGTCGAGCAAGCGGCGGACCTCTTTCTTGATGGCCGTGTCGCTCCCCAGCCCGCACAGCGTCGTCGGAGTCGGTCGCCGCTGTTGTCCGGCGAGAGGATTTCGGCACCCTCCCCTCGGCCTTCTTCATGGCCGTGATCGTCAGCCAACTCAGGATGAAGCTCCCGGTCCATAGGTCACGCACCGTGCGGGCCGATTCGATGAACGACTGGACCGGCCCGAGTTGGAAGGTGAAGTATTCGGTCCGGGCGGCGGTCATGGCGGCTCTCGTGGGCGGTGGATACACAACTCTAACGACTGGGGGCGGCGGCGGATTTCAAGAAACTGTCGAATCGAGGAAAACCAACCGCCACGTAGAGCAGCAACACGTTTTTGGGACCGAGTGCTTCCGCGACTAAACACGTCACCTCCGGGTTCCCGCTGACGATCGTGACCAAGTGCGTCATGGGACCGCCATCCGGAACGGACCGGCGGCACTTGCGGAGAATCGTCGGGTCCAGGTGCGTCCAATAAAAGTCGCGCTCGAAATCGGGCCGCCGCTGGTCCGACTTCGGGTGGCGGAGGTGGTACTGAACGCACCGCTCGAACGCAACGGCTGTTGCGTCGGTATCGACCGCGTCATCCGTGAGAACGGGAGCGACCGGCACGGCGTCCAACCGAGCCGTGTAGTCGTTGAGCGCATCCCGGACCTTCACGGTATTTATCCGGATGCCGATGATGCTCAGGTTTGGTAAGGACGGGACTGTGTGAAACTGATCCGTTGGGACATAGAACTCCGTCGCCCCGCGCGCCGCAGCAAACTCAGCTTTTTCGAGCAAGCTACCAACCTCGTCAATCCCGCCGTTCGGCTTCCACGCCGCCGACGCCCAGACAGTCCGGTCGGGCGTGCCACCATCAATCGCGACGATCAATCCCGCCGCAAGCGCTGCCCAACCCGACGGCGGGGCAAGTACGTCGTCCAGTCCGGACAGGTCCACATCTTGCGTCCCGCCGAAATTCGGGCGCAAGCCCCAGTTCTGCTGCTCGCCGAGTTCCGAATTGGATTCGGCGTAAACGGCCGCTCGCGCCCGGTCGGCCTCGGCCCGAAGTGTGGCGGAAAGGTGCCAGTGGTCGCCGCCACGCCGCCAGACGAACGGCAGGACGAAGACCGGCTTCAGGCCCGGCCAACTACCCTCGGGCTTCACGAATACGACCCAGCACGACCCCGGCTCTTCGGATAGCACCAGCCGAATTGCTTACAGCTTGTCAAAGCATCTTCAACATTCATTCCGGCAGGGTCGTCGCGACAGTACCGATCGAGCGTCGCGCGTGTCGGTTT
>JAYSYJ010000037.1:0-57473 GCA_043727675.1 Fimbriiglobus sp. | reverse complement strand
CTGCTTTTCCGCGTCATCCGCGTCCTTCTGATATGAGGCACTTAATTATGCGGTACGGTTATTGGCTCCCCGTGTTCGGCGGTTGGCTGCGCAACGTCGAAGACGAAAATATGGCGGCGACTTGGGAGTACTCCAAAAAGTTAGCCCAACGCAGTGAGCAGATCGGCTACGACCTCACCCTCGTCGCGGAACTGAACCTCAATGATATCAAAGGCGAAGCCGAACCATCGCTCGATGCTTGGAGTACGGCGGCCGCCCTCACGGCTGTCACCGAGCGACTCGAATTTATGGTGGCGGTGCGACCGACGTTTCATAACCCGGCGCTGTTGGCGAAACAGGCGGCGAACATCGACCACATCGGCGGTGGAAACCGGTTGTCGTTGAACGTCGTCAGCAGCTGGTGGAAAGACGAAGCGACGAAGTACGGCGTCCACTTCGAACAGCACGACGACCGTTACGCCCGTACCGCCGAGTGGCTCCATGTGTTGGAAAACTTGTGGCAACGCGATCAATTTGATTTCGCGGGGAAATACTATCAGGTCAGCGAGTCGATCTTACAACCGAAGCCACTCACGAAGCCACGACCGATCATTTATGCGGGGGGCGAATCGGAGACCGCCAAAAATCTGATCGCCAAGTTGTGCGATGCGTACGTGATGCACGGCGATCCGCCCGAAAAGATTGGCGAGCGCATCCGCGATATGGCCGCACGACGAGAGAAATTCGGTTTACCCCCGATGATCTACGGTGTGTCGGGCTACTCCATCGTGAGGAATACGGAGGCCGAGGCCAAGGCGGAACTCGCCCGCATCACCGACGTGAAACAATCCGCGGCAGGGTACAGCAACTACCAGCAGTGGCTTTCCGGTACGCAACTCGAGCAGCGTGTTTCGCTCGAAGATTATTCGGTGAGCAACCGGGGCCTGCGTTCCGGGTTCATCGGCACGCCGCAGATGGTGCTCGACCGAGTCGCCGAATTCGAGGCGGTCGGAGTGAGCTTGCTCCTGCTCCAGTGCAGCCCGCAGCTCGAAGAGATGGAACGATTTTCCGAAGCCGTGATCCGGAGATAAACGATGCCGACAGTACCCGTGGCACTGATTACAGGCAGTGGAAAGAAACGAGTCGGAGCCGTCGTTGCCGAAGCGTTGGCGCAGCGCGGCTATTCGGTTGCGTTGCACTACCGCACTTCGGCCAGTGAAGCGCAAGAGACGGCTGACACGCTGCTGGCACTCGGTGGGGAAGTCGCTTTGTTCCAAGCCGATCTCACCGATGAATTGGCCGTGAAGGGTTTGGTGCAAGCGGTGTTGGCGCGGTTCGGCCAAGTCGATGTTCTGGTCAATGCGGCCGCGATCTGGAAGAGTAAGCCGCTGGAAGAAGTGACCGCCGCCGATGTCCGTGCCCACTTCGACGCCAACGCTCTAGGCACGTTTTTGATGTGCCAACAGGTCGGCTTGAAAATGGTCGCACAGCCTAGCGGCGGGGTGATTGTCAACATCGGCGATTGGGCGGAAGTGCGGCCTTATTTGGGATACGCTGCTTACTTCCCGAGTAAGGGTGCAGTGACCACGATGACCCGGAGTTTCGCGGTGGAACTCGGCACCAGGAATCCGAACGTCCGCGTCAACGCGATCCTTCCCGGGCCGGTGATGTTGCCACCCGACCTGCCGCCCGACGAACGGAAGCAGGTCATTGAGGCCACACTCGTCAAGCGCAAGGGAAGCCCGAAGAACGTGGCTCAAGCCGTATTGGCGCTCGTTGAAAATGATTTCATCACGGGTGTTTGTTTACCCGTCGATGGTGGCCGGACTGTTTATGCACCGGAGTGAGAACCGGTGAAACGCTTCGTGAGTCGGAAGATCACGCCGACGCCGAGCACAGTTAGCACCAAACTCAAACACGAAGCCACGGCAACTAGGGGTGACACCGAGAACTTCAACTGACGCCAAGCTAACGTCGGGAGTGTTTCGGTGAAGGGAGTTGTCAAGAACACAGTCACGATCCCTTCATTCCACGAGATCAGAAATCCGCAGATCCAGGAGGCGATCAATGCCGGGATCGCCAGCGGAACTGTGACGAATCGGAATGCTTGCCAGGGCGATGCACCCAGGCCCCGTGCGGCCGCTTCGAGTCTGTTCGAACGCTGGGCAAAAGAATTACGGAAGATCCAGAAGAGCAACGGGAGCGCCATCACCATGTGCACCCCGATGAGTGCGATTGGCGATCCGGCGAGTTCCAGTCGGTACAGAATTGGTAACAGTCCCATCCCCAGCACCACCGGCGCGATGGCGATGGGCAAGAGCATTCCCGCTTTCAAAATCCCACCGATCCAGGATCGATCCCGTTCCACTGCCCACGCGGCCGGTGCTGCGATTACGACGCCTAGGGTCGCCGATGCGCTTGCCAACATGAAACTGCGGAAGATGGCGGCCGCCCACCTGCGATCGTCGAAGAAAATCCTGTACCACTTGAACGACCACTGGTTCGTGGGCGGGGTCAAGAATGAATCGGGCGAGAACGACAGCCAAGCCGCATCGATTGCCGGCCAGAGCATGAGGAGCAGCAATCCGATGGCCGCGACGTGACGGAGCATCATCGGCATCTCCGAGCGAGATGACCAAAGAGTGCGAACGCCATCCCATTGATGGCAAATAGTAACACGGCCCAAGCCGCCGCCCTTGGCCAATGACCGAGATCGAACGCTTGATGCTGAACTTCGACCGAGATCGTAGTTTCTGACGGATTGCCGAGGAATTGTGGCCCGAACAGAGAGCCGATTCCCCACATCAAAGCCATTTGACCGGCGAGCAATAATCCCGGGATGGACAGCGGCACCGTCACCCTCCGGAAGACTTGGGCACGCGATGCTCCCAATCCTCGGGCGGCCGCTAACCAACTCGGATCAATTCGGCCCAGTTGTAACACCAGCAACACGACGATGTACGGCAAGATGAAAAAGACTTCCGCGATCCCGGCTCCGAAAGCACCTGGCCAAAAACTGATCGGGCTTTTCAGCAATCCCGCTTCGACCAACACCGAATTGATCGGCCCCTGTTCGCCGAGGATGCGTTTCAATCCGAACACCGTCGCCAAGCCATTCGTCAGTTTCGGGATCACCACCATGGCTAAGCCCACAGTTCGCCAACGCCGTGGCCAGGAATCTAAAACCAGTGCGAGAGCATAGCCGAGGATGACGGTGGCGATTGCGACCGACGCCCCGAAGACGAGCGTAAAACCGACGATCTTCAACGAATCCGCATCGAGAAGTCGCTCGTAGTTCGCCAGCGTCGCCGTGCCCGGTGTGAAGTTGCCAATACCGTCCGTTCGTTCGTACAGGCTCATTCGCGCCATGAGCACGACCGGGCCGAAAACCAACCCGAGGGTCAAGGTCAGTGTGGGCATTCCGAGCCAGACGGGAGTCCATCCGCGGTTCGCCATAGCAATGCTCAAGCGGGTTGGAGCTTTGTCGGAGTCCGGAAAAAGAGCAAGAAAAGTACCGATGCGATGAGGCAGCCGATCAAGGGCACGATCCATACGGCGGGCCAGTCGATGGCGGTACCAACCCGGTTCCGATCGACGACAGCCGAGGCCATGAGATTTCCCGTCCAGGGGCCGAGACCACCGGTGATAAACGCGGCGATCGCTTGGGCACTGGCTCGCAGCGTCGGCGGGGCTTCGCGGTCGATGAATGTCGCCGCGACGACGAAATAGAAGGCGAAGCTCCAACCGTGCATCGGCACCCCGAGCGCGAGGATCCAATCGGTGTTGCCTCCAATCATCGCGGCGGCGCGCACGGTACTCCCGAAGCAACCGAGCAACATCAGCCACTTCATGTTTCGTTTCGGATCCAGTAGTGGGATGGCGAACATGCAGGCGACTTCGACCACTTGCCCGATGGTCATCCAGCGCTCGGGTTTCACCAAGCCCATGTCGGTGAGAAAGCGGTGCCCGAAGACGCCGTAGAATTGATTCATCTGAGTCGTGAGCAGTGCCACGACGATGAAGGCGATGAACGAGCGATCTTTGAAAAGCTTGAAGGCGGGGAATCCGAATGCTTCCGCGAGACTCTTGCCGTGCCCTTTCGGCGCGGTCTTCGGCAAGGTGAACCCGTAAAGTCCGAGCACGAAGCTCGTCGCCGCAGCGAGTAAGAATGGCTGGGCCGAGATCGGCTGGAGGATCGCACCCATCGCTAAACCGACGACCACCCATCCGACGGTTCCGAACATTCGCGTGCGGGCGAACTGATGCGAGGGATCGGACAAGTTCCGCAATGCCAGAACCGTGCACAGTGTCAGCGTGATTTGGCCGCAAAACGATTGCAACAGCATGATCACGAACAGCGGCACGAAGGCCTTGCTCACCGCGGTGCGCATTTCGGGGGAATCATTGATTCGCTCCTGGGCATCACGCAGCTCGCTTGCCGAGATTCCAGCCGTGGTTTCAGATTGCAATAGGCCTTGATAGACGCTCTGGATCTCGGGGAAGCTCCGGTCGCACCAAAGATTGGCTGCCAGCAAAAAAGTGCCGCATGCGAGACTGGCCACCGCCAACACGCGGTCGGCGCGAAACAAACGATCCACGAGAATTCCCAGAAGCGGCGTGGCGAGCATTCCGCCAATGGCAAAAGTTGAATAAATCCAGCCGACCTGCTCGGTGCTGAAATTCAGTCCGCCCTGGGTCGGTGCCGACATCAGGAAAGTGCCGGTGGTGACTCCCCAAGAACCGAGAGCAAAGAATGCGAGGAACATCATCGCGGACAGCCGTGTCCGCACGAAACGCTGCATGTAAGAACCCAGTGAACTACGATTGCAATCATTCGTTGTACGGCAATGACTTCGAAAAGCTGGGAGAGTTGGCTCGACAACGTTGCGACTCAAACGGCGGAGGGATGCGCCAACGCACGGCGGACGGTTTCCAGAAGGATTTGAGGCCTGTACGGTTTGGGCAACAGACCGATAGCACCCTCGGTGCCGATCAAACTTTCGGCCGAGTAGCCGCTCGAAAAGAGAATGCGCACGTGCGGATCGATTTCCGCCATGGCGTGGAAGGTGTCTTGGCCGGACAACTTTGGCATCGTGAGGTCGAGGACGACCAAGTCGATCTCCTGTGATCGCACCCGGAATGTTTCGAGGGCCACTTCCCCATCTTCGGCTTCAAGAACGTCGAATCCCGCTGCCTCGAGAACGGCCCGGCCGATGTCTCGAATCATCGTTTCATCGTCGACGATGAGGATGGTTTGCCGGCTGGTCGAAATGGGCATCGGGGTGTTTTCCAGCCTGGCTTCATTGACGATGGGACGACTCCCGGAAGGTGGCTTTTTGGGAATCGGCAAATGGTCAGCGGAGCGGGGCAAGTACAAATCGAACCGGGTTCCACGCCCCACTTCGGAACGGACTTCAACCCAGCCCCGGTGTTGCGTCATGATGCCATGAACCATGGCCAACCCCAACCCGGTGCCTTGGCCGATGGGTTTCGTGGTGAAGAACGGTTCGAAGACCCGCGCCAAGATCTCCGGAGCCATCCCATGGCCCGTGTCTTCCACCACGAGTCGGATAAACTCCCCTGCAGACGATTCCCGATGTTCGAATCCGTTTTCAGGCACGGTCACGGTTTCCGAAAGAATTTCCAATCGCCCCCCATGCGGCATGGCATCCCGAGCGTTCAGGCAGAGGTTCAAGAGCACTTGTGAGACCAGCGTGGAATCTGCCAAAATCCGGTGCTCTTCGGAAATCGTCGACAGGACACGCACCCGCGGATCGAACGTCCGGACGATGAAACTGACCACTTCCGACACCACATCCGCGACGCAGATGGTGCTCGCGAAGAGTTGATTCTTTCGGGCGAAACCCAGTAGTTTTTTCGTGAGGTCGGCCGCCCGATTGGCTGCGCGCAGTGCCGTATCGACGTGCTTTTGATTCGGATCGTGCTCGGGCAACCGGGCCAAGTGGAGGTTGCCGATGATACCCGTGAGCAAGTTGTTGAAGTCGTGGGCAATTCCCCCGGCCATCTGGCCGATCAACTCCATTTTTTGAGCTTGGAACAGCTGTTCTTGGGACTGTCGCTTTTCAGTTTCGTCTTGGGTGACGCCCCAGAATCGAACGGGTTTCCCAGCCGCGTCGAAGTCGCCGCAATACTCTTCGGTGATGAAACGGATCTCGCCCGTGGGCCGTACGATTCTAAAATTCAGGCTGTACGGGTAGTCGTGTTGGCCCATTTCGCTCGATGATCGGTCGACCTTTTCGCGGTCGTCCGGGTGAATCGCACTGCGGTGGAGTTCGGCGGTCGGTTCGATTTCGCCCGGCTCGTAGCCGAAGATGCGAAACTTCTCGGCGGACCAGCGACACTCTCCCGTTTGCGGGATCGATTCCCACGAACCGATGTGGGCAATCCGCTGAGCGTCGGCCAGCATCGCTTGGTTGTGCTGCAAAATCAGTTCGGTCTTTTTCCGGTCGCTGATGTCGCGTTGAATCATGACCCAATGGGCGCATTGTCCATTGGAATCGGGGACGGGCACAACGCTCAGTTCGACCCAAAATGTCGTGCCGTTGCGATGATAATTGAGCAACTCACCTTTGAACGGTTCGACGTGGTCGAGGGCATCGCGTAACAGTTCGAGGGTGTTCGGATCAGAATCGGGGCCTCGCAATAAATGAAGTGACCGACCGAGCAATTCCTCGGCGACATACCCGGTCATTTCGCAAAAGGCATCGTTGGCATAGAGCACACAGCGACCGGGTGTGCGGTTCGGTTCCGGTTCTAAAATCACAACCGCATCACGGGCGTGAACGACCGCCGATTCCAACATCCGCAACCGTTCTTCCGAACGGCGCCGATCCGAAACATCGATCAAAATGCCCGCAACGCGATCCGTCAATTTTCCGTCGTCTTCGATCAATCGGCGGCCGCGGCATTGCACCCAGAGCATTCCGGAATCGCTCGGCACCCGGAATTCGCATTCGCATTCTTTCCCACCGAGCACGAGTTTGTCAATCGATTCGCGCAAGATGGAAACATCGTTGGGATGGACGACTTTGATGAGGTCGGTCAACGTGTCGATGGTCGCGGTTTCCAAGCCGATCCAGGTCGGAATCGATTCGGAAGCTTGCAAAATCTGCGTGGGAATCTTCCACTCGTAGGCGATCATTCGGGCTGATTTCAGGGCGAACCGGAGTCGTTCTTCTTTCTCGCGCAGTTGACGCATGGCCGCTTTACGGTCGCTCATATCGTGCAAAATGGAAACGGCGCCGAGTAGGTGACCGGCCGGGTCGTGAACCGGTGCGGCACTGATCGAAAGATCAATCGCTCGGTGGGACGTCGGATGGATTCGGGCTTCAAAACCTTCGGTGACCACTCCCGCCGTGATGGCTTTCACGATGGGCCAATTTTCAAAAGGAACCGGAAGCTCTTTTGTTCCCGCTGCTAAACCTTTTTTCAAACCGTTCGGGTCTAAAGACTGCGATGTGGCCTCTCCCCAAAGTGTGCGATGCCGCTGATTGCGCCAGAGCATCGTGCCATCTTGCCCGACGATCATGACCCCCGCCGGCATATGGTTGAGCACCGAATCTAGGAACGCTTTTTGGCCACGGTCAGCGGCGGACAATCGCTCCAGCTCGATATTCCGAGAGATTAGCTGGGCATTGAGAACCTTGTTGACTTCGGCTTCAATCATGCGATCACTCGCCATGGCTGCAACCGTCAATTCGACGAAGAGCAAGAGGCAGAGCACGAGTGTGAATTCGCAGCAAAAGTCGGGATCACGAGCCAGTGGCAGCACATTTTCCAAAGTGCCCGTGCGAACTAGGTAACCGGAAAACAATGCGAACCAAATCGTCCGGTGAAGACCCATGCCACGGATATGGAACCGGAGCCCAAGCCAAGTTTTCGCAACGACCATTCCGACAGCCGAAGCGAACGTGTACGACAGTCCGTTGGGAGTCGAGAAAAGAAACAACGTCATCGCCGCGAGGATGCTGAGTATCAAAATCAGCTCGCCGATGCGTGCGACTGTCCAAGTGATGTGCCAGCGACCGAATGGGACAAGCACGATCGACGCGATTAAAAGGTTGAAGAACCAAGCGAGGCCGAACGTAGCAAACGCGATACTTTTGGGTGACTCGAGACCGAGGCTCACGGCCAAAACGTAAACGGTCAAAGCACGGGCCAAGGCTGCGAATCCGCTGATGCCGGATAATTGCAACAAATCGCGGATGCGATTTAAGCCGTCTGGGAATGTGCGAACACGCGAGTAGCACCACCCCAGGCAGGTATCGACGGTGGCCAGTGCCACTGCGGCCAGCACCAATTCGGGCGGGCCTGACGACAATGCCGCGGCGAGGATTGACCCCATCAGAATCGGGACCACCGCACGCCGGCCCCAAATCAGCGGGGCGATCCAACCGAATCCCAACGGGGCAGCCAGAATCAATCCATCCGAGGTGCCAGTCGAGAGTTGGCGCAAAGCGTAGCCGAACAGCAACGCTGCTAGAAAAAGTGAGACCGGAACGAGAAATAGTGATTGAACTCGGTATCGGGGCATCATCGGCGTTCCCGACTGTCTGAAAATTAACGCTGCGGCTGCAAGCACTCAACTATAGCCTTGCGATTTGAGTTCGTTGGGGAAGTTTTGTCAACATTTCTATCATTTTACGAATGGCTATCCTGGGACAGTAAATTTGTAGGCCGGGCAGAATTTTAGCGGCGATTGGTTGGCGTTTCTCGTGTTCTCCGGTTGCGGAAAGACTGAACTCTTCGAAGGATTCTTATGGCGCATCGAAATATGCAGGAGGCCGTGGACGATTTGGAACGGCACGGGCAACTCGTGCGCGTGGCCGCACCCATCGATCCGAACTTGGAAATGGCCGAGATCCAACGCCGTCTTTACCGTGTCAACGGCCCCGCCGTGCTCTTCACTAATCCGAAGGGCACCCCCTTCCCCATGCTGACGAATTTGTTTGGCAGTTTGGAACGAACCCGGTTCCTGTTCCGCGATTCCATCGCCGACGTCCACAAACTCGTGCAGCTTAAAATTGATCCGAGTCAAGCGGCCAAACGACCCTGGCAGTACTGGAATCTACCGGCGTTGCTCTGGCGATTGCGGCCCAAGTTTGTCCGGCAGGGGCCGATCACCAAGCACACCACCACGGTGGCGGGTGTGCCGCAGTTGAAGTGCTGGCCGAACGATGGCGGAGCCTTCGTGACGTTGCCCCAAGTTTATTCGGAACACCCGGACACGCCCGGCTGGATGAAATCCAATCTCGGCATGTACCGTGTGCAAATCAGCGGGAACGAATTCGCCCCGGATGAAATCGGCCTGCACTATCAGATTCACCGAGGGATCGGTGTCCACCATGCTGCGGCGGGAAAACGGGGTGAGCCGTTGAAAGTCAATGTGATCGTCGGTGGCCCGCCGGCATTGGCCGTCAGCGCCGTGATGCCGTTGCCCGAAGGATTGCCCGAACTCGCCTTCACCGGTGCCCTCGGTGGCCGGCGTTTGCGACTGGTTCGAGCCGCCAACGGACTGCCGATGCCCGCCGAAGCCGATTTCGTCTTTTCGGGGGTGATTCATCCTTCGGAAACCAAGCCCGAGGGGCCATTCGGGGATCACTTGGGGTACTACAGTCTCGTCCACCCCTTCCCGCTGATGCACGTCGAAAACGTGTATCACCGCCCCGACGCGATTTGGCCGTTCACCGTGGTCGGTCGTCCTCCGCAAGAAGACACGTCCTTCGGCCAATTCATCCACGAACTCACCGGCCCCGTAATTCCGTCGGTACTCCCGGGTGTGAAGGCGGTTCATGCCGTCGATGCGGCCGGGGTTCACCCGCTCTTGCTCGCCATCGGATCGGAGCGGTACGTGCCCTACACGACAGAACGTCGACCCCAAGAATTGTTGACGTTGGCCAACGCCATACTCGGCCAAGGTCAGCTCTCGCTGGCGAAGTTCTTGATCATTGTCGCTCAGGAAGACGATCCGGAACTCGACATCCACGACATTGCCGCGTTCATGAAACACTTCCTTGAACGGGTTGATTGGACGAATGATCTGCACTTTCAGACGCGCACGACGATTGACACGCTCGATTATTCTGCGGGCGAAGGGTTGAACAACGGTTCGAAAGTGGTGTTTGCCGCGGTCGGGGCCAAAAGCCGGGAACTCGGGATCGATGTTCCCAAGGGCTTGCGACTGCCGACGTTCGTATCAAATGTCCGCGTGGCACTGCCAGGAATTCTGGCGCTGCAAGTACCCCCGCACCCGGGTCTCCTGGGTGCCACGGAATACGACGTTCATCTCACGGAAATTTGCACGGCACTGGCAGAGTCGGAACTGGGCGCATTTCCGTTGATCACGTTGGTGGATGACGCCGAATTCGCGGCGGCGAGTTTGAACAATTGGGTCTGGTCGACGTTCACGCGGGCCAATCCGGCGACCGATTTGCTCGGGGTGCGCGGATTTAGCTTCCGCAAGCATTTCGGCTGTCACGGGCCAGTTGTGCTCGATGCCCGCTGGAAGCCCCACATGGCCCCGCCATTGCTCGAAGACCCCGCCGTGAGCCGTAAGGTCGACCAACTGGCTGCCCGTGGTGGCCCATTAGCGGGGCTTCTTGGTTAACAGTGGGAAATAGGGTATATTGTGATTATCTACTCTGGACTCAGGGGCAAAACGATGTTTCCGATTCGTCAAGCAAATCTGTTGATTGCTCTGCTCTTTCTCGGGACGAATGTGGCTTCGGCTGACGACACCGTGCCGAAACCGTTGCCCGCCCCTGTGACGCCAAAGCCCCGTGCTGATTTGCAGCAAATAATCGAACTGCAAAAAGAACTCACCGAGGCGATGCGAGGCGGTGATCGACAAAAGATCCAGGAATTGGTCACGAAGATGCGCGAACAGATGCGTCCTGTTGGCGGTATCGAATTCCCGATGGGGGCTTTCGCATTCCAAGGCGGACGTGAGCAACCGAAAAGTGACCTGCGGATTCAATACGAGCAACAACTCAAAGAATTCGCCAGTTCCATCGAGAAGCTCAAGGACGACAAGGAAGCTCGTGAGGGGATCGAAAAAGCCCGCGACGAATACAAGAAAGCGATGGAACCGGAACTCAAGAAAGCGGACGACGCCCGACCTGTTTTGCCGCAACGGATGGTTCCCCAGTTCAAACTTCAGGGTCTTGAAGCGTTTCCGTTCGCCGGTGGCGATCTGTTACCCGGTTTCGAAATGGGGTTCCGCAATCCGCGCTTGAACACCGTCCAACCTCGTTTGGGTGTCAAGCTCGAAAAGCCGTCCGCCACGCTGGTCGAACAACTTGAATTGCCTGCCAATGTTGGGATTGTAGTTCTCGACGTGATGCGTGGTATGGCCGCTGAAAAATCCGGCCTGAAACCGAACGACATTCTGTTGCAATGGGCCGGTAAAGACGTGCAATCCAACGTGGAAGAGTTTCAACAGTTGATCGCCACCGCCAAGGGGGGTGAAAAAATCGACGCTGTGGTGCTGCGGAAGGGCAAGAAGCTCACGGTGAACGGGATCGAACTACCGGAACTCAAGAAAATGGCGGCCCCGGCAGCGACCATCAATGAGTTGAGTATTCAGATCAACAACACATCTGCCGAAATCCGCGCGACGACGGACGGCGTCCGGTACGAAATCACCGGCGAAAAGGATGGGCAGACGATCACCCCGAGCAAAATCGTAATTATCGACGGTGACGAAACGCTGAAATTCGAGACCATCGCGAAACTACCCGAGAAATACAAAGCGACTGTCGAAGGATTGGTGAAACTCCGCAGCAATGATTGATTCAGACTAACGGCAGTGGATTGCGGGCGAAAATTCGCCCTTCGATTGGCTGGCCATCTACCAAATGTTTCTGCACGAACTCGGGAATCCGCTCGGTGGTCATCCCGCCGTAAAATGTCCCTTCCGGGTAGACGAGCAAGATCGGCCCACCCAGGCAAACCCGCAAGCAGCCCACCTTGGTGCGATAACAGGCGTCCGGCCCTGTCGCCAACGACAGGTTCCGGTCTTTCAATTCGCGTTTGAGCACCTCCCAAGCGGCTTCGCCGACACCCGCCGCACTGCACGATTCCCCCGTGCACAAGAAAATATGCCGGTGGTATTGGCCGATGAGGAGCTTCTCGGCCAAATCGTGCAGGGGTGTCAACTCGTCGTCCATCATCAACCGTCCATAATTTCTTTGGACTTTTCATCGCTGAGCCGATCGATCCGATTCTCGTACTGCTTCAAAAGATCTTGCACTTTTTCTTTGCCCTTATCGCGGTCGTCTTCGGTCATCGTCTTGGCTTTCTCGGCATCTTCGTGCGCTTTGTTCGCATCGCGGCGGATGTTGCGACACGAAATCTTGGCCGCCTCGCTCTGCTTCTTGATCTGGGCGACGAGCTTCTTGCGCTGATCGCCGCTCATCGCGGGGACACTGAGGCGGATCACTTTGCCATCGTTGTTCGGGGCCAGGCCGAGGTCGCTCGAACGGATCGCTTTTTCGATCTCTTTCAAATCGTCCGCTTGGAACGGTTTGATCATGATCGACGCCGGGTCGGGGCAGGAAATATTGGCGATCTGCTTCACCGGCGTCGGTGAGCCGTAGTATTCCACGCGAATGGAATCGAGCATGGCGGGGGTAGCCCGGCCACTGCGGAGTCCTTTGAGTTCGTTCGTGAACACGCCGAGGGCCTTTTCCATTCGGTCGGTCGCGTCTTTGAGGGCTTGGGCTGCGGTCATGGCAAGATCTCCCGGTGGCGAGGTTGAATTCAATCGGCGGACACGAGCGTACCGATGGCGTGGCCCGCCACGGCTTTTTCGATGGCGCAATCCTGCTTGTAGTTGAACACCAGAATCGGCAACTTGGCCGATTGACACATATCGAATGCGCTCAGATCCATGACCTTCAAGCGGGAGTCGATTACTTTCTGGTAACTGAGTCGGTCGTACTTCTCGGCGTGCGGATTCTTCTCCGGGTCGTCGTTGTAAATCCCATCCACCCGAGTCGCCTTCAGCAAAATATCGACGTTCAATTCCCGGCCGCGCAATGCGGCCGCAGAGTCGGTGGTCACGTAAGGGTTACCCGTTCCGCCGGCCAAAATCACCACGCGACCCTTTTCCAAGTGGCGGATGGCCCGGCGGCGGATGAACGGTTCCGCGAACGAATCGATCCGCACCGCGGAGAGCAACCGCGTGGGAATCTCCAAGCGTTCCAGAACATCTTGCAGCGCGAGGCCATTCATGAACGTCGCCAGCATCCCCATGCTATCCGCCGTGGCGGGGTTGATCATGGGCGTCGGCCCGGCCGAAAACTGAGCGCCCCGCAGGAAGTTACCGCCCCCGACGACCACGGCCAGTTGAACTTTGAGTTCCACGAGTCGCTTCATTTGCGTGGCGAGGGCCAGGGTTTCGTCCAAATTGATGCCACTCTTCCCGCCGTGTCCGAAAGCTTCTCCACTGAGCTTCAGCAACACCCGTTTGTACTTCGGAATCAGCGGTTCGGCGGAGGCGGAGTCGGGCATCGGCTTGTAATCCCAGAGCATTGATCGGTTTCAATTTCAGAATTATATCTGGAATCAGCCGCCCGGTAAGCCGCGACAACCACCGATTGACGTGGAAAAGACCAAGATCATTTGGAGACCCAGTACGACGGCGCCGAAGATGCGCTTCACCAAGTGCGTGTCAGCCCGGACCATCCCGAGACTGCCAACCATCAGCAGGACGAAGCCGAACAGCATGCCGTACCGGTCGTAGTAACCCGAACGTTGATTCGAAATCTCGGCGTACTTGATGTCGGCCTCCAACACCGGAACACGCTTCGTCCACTCCTCTTCCATCTTCTTGATTTTCTCTTCGTTACCGCCCTTCTCTCGGAGCTTGGTAATCTCTTGATCCTTATCGAGTTTTTCCTCGGCGAATGTCCCGACGCGGCGATCTTGCTTGGCCCGACCGATCATCGGGAAAAAGGCGAACGTGAGGATGAAGAACGCTCCGATGCCAAAGAGGAGTGTTGGAAGATCGACGTATTTATAAGCGATTTCCTTGACCTGGGTCAGATCGGGAATCGGCGACAGTTTCGCTTTCGAGCGGACGGGTACTTCCACGTTATCACGGGGTGCCGACACCGACAAATCGAGGCGGAAACCGTCATCGGCGATCACCAGCGCGGCACCACATTTTTTGCAGATGATCCGCTTCCCGACATCTTGAGTCGTCACCGTGTAAACGGTATTGCAAGTCGGGCAGTCGTTCCGCATGTCGGATACTCCATTGTGGTTAGGGCAGCAAAGGAAGAGTAAGCTAATCAGAACCGAAGCGAAAGGTGACTCAGCATCGGCCTACGAAAATCCGAATTGCCCGAGACTGTCGAGTGCTGTTTGAAAGTCTTTTCGTTTGCCCCAGAGGAGTTCGATTGCCCTCGGAGTGATCCGGTTTGAAGAAACATCCAGATGCGTGAGTTGGGCCATCAACTCCGAGTACGCCAGCCCCTTGGCCCCAGCGTCGCCGATGCGATTTTGCCGCAGAACGAGTTTGCGAACTTGGGTCAAATCATCAGTATCCACCAGAGCGAGTACGCCGTCGTCACGGAGTTGATTGCCTCCGAAATCGAGCGTCCGGGCCAACGTCAACAGGGGTGCGGTGACCAGGGCTTTGATCCCGGCCACGCCGATGCTGTTCTCACGCAGGTCGAGTTTGCCATCCCATTTCAACATCCGGCCGAGAAGTTCTGATTGCGCGAGCGCTTCCATTCCAGCGTCACCGACGCGGTTGGCGTGGAACCGCAGACGGTGGAGCTTGGTGAGGGTCGCACTTTCGGCGATCCAGCGTAAGCCCTCATCGCCGATGTCGTTTCCGGAAACATCCAAAGTGCGGAGCTGGCAGACATGATCCGACTGGGCGAGGGCACGCATCCCCGTGCAACTGACCGTGCGGTTGTCGTTCAAAGAGAGTGATTTCAGCCGCGCGAGCGATCTCGAGTTGGCCAGCATCTGCACGCCGCCATCCCCGATGCCATTGAAACTCAGATCGAGCGATTCGAGCTGCGCGAGATTCGGCGACCGGAGCAGCACGTTCACGCCGCCGTTTCCGAGGTCGTTTCCGCACAAGTCGAGCTCACGGACATGCGCCAGCGCCGGGCACTGGGCCAATTGGTCGATCTGCTTGGAGGCATCCAAGAATTTCACGCGCCGCACGGCCGTGTTACGAAACAGTCGCTCCCCGGCGTCACAAAAGTACTTGGCTTCCACAGAGACGGTGTCGAGGAGTCCGCGTCGGAACTCGCAACCGGCGAAGAGTCCGTGCAACTCTTTTGTCCACTCGGGTTGCCAACGCAACAGCAATTCATTTTGTCGGCGCACCAACGAACGGCGTTGCGGGTGGTCGTCATCGATTCGAGCCAACGCCAGTTGGACGCGGATGAACTCGGCCCGGGCCACATCGTCGGGCTGCGACGATTCGTCCAAATAGTCGGCATAAATGAGTCGGGGGCCATCCTGCGCAATCGCGGCGAGGATCGGCTTCAAGAACGAATGCTCTTCGGCCGCCGTCGGCATAGCGTTGTTTCCGAATCTCGAAATGGTGAACAGGAACCATCCCACTCCATCCCATCGCCGCCGTCAATAGCCGAAGCGCACACCGAGACGCTCGCGGAAGATGGCTTGCACGTCCGGGGCGATGTCGAGACCCCCGCAATCGAGTTCGCAAAGGGGCGATAAATACGGCGATTCCGCGAGCGGTCGGAGCCGGTCGCCGCCGAAGAGCGGGTTGCCGGAAAGGTCGAGCCAATGGAGACGGGCCAAGCGCGGTGACTCGGCGAGAATTTGCACGGTTTGCGCTTTGAGATTGCACCCGGCGATCCCGAGGCCCGAGAGCCGCCAGTGCGGGGCATTGAGCACGGAATAAACAGCCCGGTGGGTGATCCCGGTCTGACTCAACGTCAGCAAGCGCAAATTGGAAAGACTCTCGGATTCTGTCAACGCCAAGGCACCGGCGTCGGTGATCTGTTCACCGTCGCCACTTTCTTGCCGAATGTTGTTGTGGGCGAGGTGGAGCGTTCGTAGTTGGCGGTATCGCCCACTTTGGGCCAGCACCGCACACGCTTCGTTGTCCAGGTAATTCGCGGTGAGCGCCAGCCAAGTCAGCGAATCGACCCACGGCGCTTCGGAGAGCAGTTGTACCCCTTCGGCACGCAAATAATTATCGGCGAGGTCGAGCAACCGCAGCGCCGGCGGCCCGTGGCTCTGGCAAAGTGGTTCGAGCGTGCTGGCCGGGACTGTTCCGCTGTGGGCCCGGAGTTGGGTCGCTTGCGTCCAGAAACGCGAACGGGCCAGCACGTCCATATTCCGCCGGGCGCTCCCGCAACCGTTGATCTCGAGTTTGGTCAGCGATTCCAGCACGCGGGTATTTAGCAGCGGTTCCAGCGAAATCCCCGCCAGCGGCGTGCTCGAAACATCGAGCGATTCCAACCGCATCGCCGGCTGAGCTTGTTCGAACGCACGGTACGCATCCGAGCCGACGGGATTGTCCGAGATGTCGAGTCGGCGGAGTCCGGCGGCGTTCGCGCTCGACACCAATTGAACAAGGTCAGCCGTCGAGATTTCTCGCCCTTGCAAGCCGAGTTGAGCCACGGGATTGCGGTTCAAAAACTCCAGTAACGGTTTTTGAGCCATGGCGGGTTCATAGTCCACCCGCATCCGATTCCCCAACTCCAGCTTATCCAATGCTCGACCGGCATGGTTTTGAAGTGCGGCCCGGAGAGTCGGAATGGGATCAAGAATATCGCTGAGATCAAAACTCCGAAACTGCGGACGTTCGATAGCGGCAATCCGTCGATCAAACTCGGCGGGCAACCAAAACGAATTGCTCAAGTCGAAGTGCCGGATCTGCGATAAGCATCGGTCCGGTAACTCTTGAAGCACCAGATCCCGCGGTCGATCCCGCAAATAAATCGTTCGCCAAGTCGAGATCGGCTGCGTGTCGAATAGCTCTTCGACTTCCGCGGTGACAATTTCGCGATCGGTCGCATCGTCCACAAATCCGCGCCGCCAGACCCACTCGCTCAAGCCGCGTTGCGACTGGAACCACTTCTTTTCATTCGCCGCTAATAGGGCATGCTCGCGGTCTTCCAATTCCCGAAACAGCGGTTCGTGCTCTTCCAATTTGGCCAGTTGGCACTGCACGCGGATGAACTCGGCCCGGTCGGCAGCACCGGTTTCGTCGAGGTAGTCGGCATACACCAACCGCGGCAGGTCGTCGTCCGGGTTGGCGATGATCGCTTTGAGAAACGCGTCGTGGGGCATGGCTTTATCTTAGGCGACGAGTCGCAAACTCTGCCGGACGTAAGCCGCGCAGACGTCGAGTACCCGCCGCTGTTGCGCTTCGGTGATCTCGGGGAACATCGGCAGCGCTAGAACGGCTTTCGCCGCGTCTTCGCTGATGGGGAAGTCGCCAACCCCGTGGCCCAAGTGAACGGCACATTCCTGCAAGTGCAGCGGCAATGGGTAATAGACTTCGCAGCCGACATTCTCGCTTTTGAGATACTTCACAACGGCATCGCGGTGGCTGGCCGGAACGCGCACGACGTACTGGTTGAATGTGTGGCGACCGTACGGTTCCACCACGGGCCGCTGGAAGAAACCGTTGAGGTTGTACTGTTCGATCAGCGCATCGTACCGTTTCGCAGCGGCACGGCGGCCGGCGATCCACGCTTCGGCATACGGCAGTTTCACCCGCAGAATGGCCGCGTGGATAGCGTCGATCCGAGCATTCCACCCGAGGTACTTGTGGAAATATTTCACGTCGCTGCCGTGATTCCGGAGTGCAGTCATCTTCTTGTGTAGGGCTTCGTCGTCGGTGGTCACCATGCCGGCATCGCCGAGGGTGCCGATGTTCTTACTCGGGTAAAAACTGAAGCAACTGATGATGCCGAGAGTCCCGCATTTGCGGCGCTCGTAACACGAGCCGAACGACTGTGCGGCATCTTCGATCACGTGCAGATTGTGCTCTTGGGCCACTTCCGCAATCGGTGCCATGTCGGCGCACTGGCCGAACAAATGCACCGGCATGATGGCTTTGGTACGCGGCGTGATCGCCGCTTCGATCCGCTTCGCGTCGATGTTGTAACTGAGCGGATCGATGTCGACGAAGACCGGCTTGGCCCCGACGCGCATCACCGATCCGATGGTCGCGAAGAACGTGAACGGTGGCAGAATCACTTCGTCGCCGGGGCCGATGTCGAGCGCCGCCAAGGCGAGCAACAAAGCATCGGTTCCCGATCCGCAACCCAGCGCGTGCTTGGCTCCGCAGTAGTCCGCGTATTCTTTTTCGAAGGCCAGCACTTCCGGCCCGAGAATCACTTGACCCGACGCCAGGACTTTCAACACCGCGGCGTCGATGTCCGTTTGCAGAGCTTGGTATTGCCCGAGGATGTCGCACAAGGGCACAGGGGCGTTCGTCATGGGCGCGGTCTCGCACGGCTCGTAGTTTTGATAGTAGGCAGGGAATACGCGGTCGGGCGAAGCCTGTCAAGCGGGGTCGTTTCGATTAAGATGTTTGAATTGTCGACGCATTCATTTTGGAATTCCACATGCCCATGATCTTCGACAAGCCGCCGACGCCATCGTGCCATGCTTCCACGATTGTAGAAGTCGAGAAAGGCCGACTTTTGGCCGCGTGGTTCGGGGGCAAAGACGAAGGTGCCAAGGACGTGCAAATTTACTTGAGTCGCTACGATGGCACGGCTTGGAGCAAACCCGAAGTCGTCGGCACAGAACCGGGCCAGCCGACGTGGAACCCGGTACTATTCCTCACGGCCAAAGGCACGCTGCACCTTTGGTACAAAGCGGGACCGAAGCCGGAAAGTTGGACGGGCTATGTCCGCACCTCCACCGATGGCGGAAAAACTTTTGGCAAACCGGCGATGCTGCCCGCCGGGTTTTACGGGCCTGTGCGGGCCAAACCTATTCAAGTAGCAGCAACCATCTACACGGGCACTTCGGTCGAAAGCCACAACTGTTGGACGCCTTACGTGGACACCTCGACCGATGACGGCCAAAGTTGGACACGCTCTGCCCCGTTTGGCGTCTCCGGGAAATTCGCCCAGATTCAACCGACCCTGTTTGCGATCAGTGGTAAGCAAGATCAGTCGGTGACCATCGTCGCCCTCATGCGATCCAAGGACCCGCGAAGAATTTGCCGAGCCGAGAGCCAAGACAACGGGAAGAGCTGGACGGCTGCCGAACCTTTGGAATTGCTCAATCCGAGTTCCGGCATCGATGTGGTTCAAATTAAAAATGGTGAATTGTTCCTCATCTACAACCCGAGTACCCTGCTTCGGACACCGCTCAGTTTGGCCCGCTCCGGCGATTCCGGCAAAACGTGGGCGAAGGTGCACGATCTCGAAACGGAAGTCGGTGAATTCAGCTATCCGGCGATGATCGTTTCCCAAGCCGGGATGTTGGAAATAACCTACACGTTCAACCGCAAGCACATTAAGCACGAGACCGTCGACCCCGCCAAGTTCCGGAAATAGATTGCCCAATCCGAATAATCGGCAAATCCCCTCAAGTCCCCCGTCCTGTTGGTCGATACTCTCGATAAGCTGGGGGGCTGTGATGAGCGACACGAAATCGTTACTGACTCGAATTTCCGCATTCCGCGACCGTCTCGAAAAGACGCCGACGTTCCAAGAGGCGCCGCGCGGTTCGGGCACGCTCCAACTCGCGGGGCGAGCGGGGCCGGCCCCGGCGTGGATCTCGCAAACGCTTCGGCAATTGGCGGGGCAAAGCTCGCAGCCAGGGCCGATGCCCAAAGAGCTGACATCGCGTGCCCGCCGGGTGCTGGAATTGGCCCGCGATCTGGTCGTGCAGCAACGGGAAATCTCGGACGATGTCTTCTACCAACGGCTCGTGACGCAATCCGTGACCCGGCTCGATCCGCTCGTGCGGTTTCACCAAGCCACGGTCTCGGCCACCGAAGCCGCCCTGCGGTTGATCCAGGCGATGCCGGAATCGGCCGAGTTCCAAACGCGCTTGTGCGATGGCCTCGATACCGTCCTCGATTCGATCCGCACGCGGCTGAACATCGCCCGGCAAACGCTCGATAAGCGCCGCACCGAGTGGGGTCGCGTCGAACGTCTGGCCCGCTACTTGGGCGATGTCCAATCGCGCCGGCTCATCTCGTTCAGCGTCTTCACCGATCTCGCGGAAGAGATCCTCGTCGAAGCCAAACAGGGCCAACCGCTGCGGTTCCTGGCCTACCCGCATGAAACCATCGCCCGGCAGGTCGCCGCGCATTCGCTGACGGTCGCCGCGGTCATCGCCCGAATGGTTCCGCACGATTACGAATGGGCGTCGCAACCCGTGGTGCCCGTAGCCTTAGCGCTGCTCATGGACATCGGGATGATCAGCGTTCCTGCAACCATTTTGAATAAGGCCGAAGCGTTGACGGTCGAAGAACGCCGCCGCATCGAAATTCACCCGCGTGCCGGTGCGGCCTTGCTACTGGAAACGATTCCCGAATTAGGCCCACTGGCGGACGTGATTGCGGCCCACCACGAACGGCTTGATGGCACGGGCTACCCGAACGGACTCTCGTTCGATGAGATCCCCGCACTCGCCAAAATGCTGGCTGCGGCCGACCATTACGCCGGCATGGCGACGGATCGTCCGAACCGTCCCGCCCACGATGTTCGCACGGCTCTGACGGAAACTCTCTTGGCGGCCGAAGAAGGCAAACTCGACAGCGACTTCGCGGAGTACTTGCTGCATTTGTCGTTCTACCCAGTTGGCAGCATCGTCGAATTGACCGATGGACGGATCGCCGTGGTCGTCGGCTGCCACCCGAGCCGGCTGAACCTGCGAGCGACTACGCGGCCCGTCGTGGCCATCCTGAGCAACGCTTCCGGCGAGCTGCTCCCGAAACCGGAAGTGGTCGACTTGGCCGGTTCCGAATTCGGTGGAATTCTCAGGGCACTATCGACCGAAGAACGGATCCAAAAACTGGCCCTGGTTCACCCCGATCTCTGTTGAGCCAACCCGTTTCAAGATTTGGCTCCGCCGAGCGAATCACTGAGATAGCGCCTTTACGTTTCCGACTGAGTTCCCGTTATGCCCGGCTATTTCTCAGCCACTCGACACCCGTGGGCCAGCCTGCTCTTTTTGTTCCCACTGTTAATCGCGTATGAAATTGGCGTGCTGGCTCTCGGGGGCACACAGCCCGATGCCCTCCGAAATGGAGCCGATGTTTGGTTGAGGGATCGCTTGGTCGATTACGGCATCGCCTTCACTTGGGCGGCCCCAATCCTGTTGGCCGGACTTCTGTTTCTATTGAGTTGGTGGAGTTGGTCGGATCGCCCGCGTGAGCCAATCACCACGGTCTTCGGGATGACGATTGAAAGCGTGGTCTTTGCCACGGCACTCTGGGCCTTCAGCCGGAATTTCCACATCGTGTTGGAGCGAACCGGGTTGCCGTTGAACAGCGTGCAGTTCCATCGCGTGGCCGAGGGACAGGTGATCAATTTCATCGGGGCGGGGATTTACGAAGAAGTCCTGTTCCGACTCGGTCTCTTCAGTTTGCTCTTCTACATTTTACGGATGCTGTTGCTTCCCAAGATCGTCGCCGTGCTGCTCGCGGCACTCGCTTCGGCACTCTTCTTCTCGGCGGCCCACCATTTCGGCAGTGCCGGGGAACCGATGGAAACGACCAAGTTCCTCTTTCGCACCGTCGCCGGACTGCTCTTCACCGCGATCTACCTAATCCGCGGCCTCGGCATCGCAGCCGGTGCCCACGCGGGGTACAACATCCTCGTCGGCGTTTCCGTGGGCTGAGTCAGAAGCGACTTCTTCGCGTTTCGTTGCATGAGCAGGCCAGTTCCCCATTTGCCAGTGAGTGGACAACGATTCTTGAAGCTTTGTACCTGTTGGGTCTGGAAAATCTTTCTAGCGGTCGATTCCGTCCCTGAAAGGGCCGTTCTATCAGCCCAGGTCGGAGGTCGCGTAGCGACCGGAGGCCTGGGTAAAACGATTTGGAAAATACAGACGCCCTGAAAGGGCGGTTCCAAGGACTGCTCCGAACCGTCCCTTCAGGACGGAGGCCGATTTCTGGGTCGGGGTTCCCAGGCCTCCGCCGGCGGCGCCGGCTCCGACCTGGGCTGATGGAACGGCCCTTTCAGGGACGAAATCCTCCGAATCCGACCGCTAGAAAGATTTACCACATCCTTACCTGTTTCACCCTCTGACGGTGCCCCTCAATTTGTCCAGTGCCAGCAGGATCGGTTCAGACGCCAAATCAAAACTCCAAGAATTGTTGCGACACCTTTTCTCAGTCGGGGTTGCAAACGATTTGAGGTTGCGCGTATAGTCCCCGCGTTCGGCGAAGTGGTCGAAGGACCGACCACCCCGCAGGGAAGGAACCCGTATGGGCCTCGCCGCCCCCATTCAGACTGAATTGTACGCTGCACCGCAGCTCGGGAGCCGGCCGCGCCCCGGTTTGCCCCGGCTCCGCGTGGCCATCGGTACGCCCCAGCTCTCGGTGGTCATCGTCAACTTCTGCCAGTGGAAAAACACCGCCCGTCTCACCCGGCAACTCCGCCAATGCGAAGCGATTCGTCGGGGGGCCGCGGAAGTTGTCATCGTCGATAATCACTCTCCGAAGAATAGTTTGGCCAAGTCGCTCAAGAAACTTTCGGGAGTCTCGGTGGTGCGTTTCGGCCAAAACTATGGTTTTGCAAAAGCCGTGAATCGGGGCAGTAACATCAGCCGCGGCGAGTGGGTGCTCTTGTTGAACCCGGACGTCACCGTGACGGAAGGCTTCTTGGATGACGTGTTGGAAGCGGCCCAACGCTTCCCGGCCGTCGACCCGAAAGCGGGTGTCATCGGCTTCCAACTTCGAAATCGGGACGGCACCAAACAGGCTTCCTCGGGGGCATTCCCCACGTTGCGTCGGACGCTCGCGGGGTTGGTGTTGCCCCGCTCCCGCCGCCGCTGCCAGCACCAATCGCTCATGGGTCGGCAACCCGTACCGTGGGTCACGGGCGGTTGCTTGCTCGTCCGCCGCGATTGCTTCGAGCAAGTCCGCGGCTTGGACGAAACGTTTTTCCTCTACTACGAAGACGTCGATCTCTGCCAGCGGGCCCGCTCCGCCGGCTGGAGCGTTTGGTACGAACCCGACTTGCGTGTGACGCATCACTTCCCGTTGCATAGCCGTAAAGTGCCCGCCCCCTTGCGACTCGTGACCCGGCACGCCCTGTTAACCTACGCGCGAAAACACTGGGCCAACTGGCAAGCCAAACTGCTCTGCGGCATCGTCTGGACGGAAGCACTGGTTCGGGAAACAGTCGCCCGTCGCCGGAAAAACTCAGCGGCGGCCGAGTGCTTCCAGCAACTGCGTGGCTTGGTCGCCGATGTGTACCACGGTCGAGAGAACGCAGCACAGGGTCGCATTCGCTACGCCGCCAAATTCCTGGATGCCATGGCCGCGGAAAACGACGGCAAGACCCAGGAGAGCTAGCCGTGGTGCCCGTCCTTTCCGTGATTATCCCATCGTTCAACCGTGCTGACTTGTTGACTGAGTGCCTGCGAAGCCTCCAACTTCATGCCCCGCTGCATACCGAAATCATTGTCGTCGACGACGGCTCTGCAAACTCGATCATCTCGGAAACCGCCTGCCAGTTCCCCGATGTCCGCGTTGTCCGACTCCACCGCCAGTCCGGATTCTGTACGGCCGCCAATGTTGGAATCGCATCAGCACGCGCGGCGATCATCGAACTGCTGAACGACGACACCGAAGTAACCGCCGGCTGGGCGGATGCCACACTTGGTTGTTTCCGCAATCCGAACGTCGTCGCCGTAGCCCCACTTGTGCTGCAACTCGACGTAGAACGTCGAACGGCGGGTCTGCCTCCACTCATTGACAGTGCTGGGGACGAGTATGATTTCGGTGGTTTTGCCAGTAAGCGTTGGCATGGTTTAGAAACACCCCATTCCATGGAAGTGGAAAGCGTCTGGGGAGCATCCGCATCAGCGGCATTCTACCGCCGGAGTGCTATACTCGAAGCCGGTGGCTTCCCGGATGATTTCGGGGCTTATTTTGAAGATGTCGATCTGGCCCACCGCTTGAATCGGCGTGGTGGTATCACCTTATTTCAACCGTCATCTGTGGTCTGGCACCGCGTTTCATCGAGCTATGGCCGCAAGCCGTCTCGGGCTATCTTGGTGCAACAATCTCGCAACGAAGAAAGAGTCTTCTGGAGAAATCTCGGTGGTAAATCGTCGCTGCGCTATCTGCCGCGACACGCAATGGTGCTGATCGCTAAAGCGGGTCGCCGACTACGGGAAGGTCATTTGGTTCCATGGTTCCACGGGCGTTGGCAAGCTTGGACGAGTATAGTATAAGCTCGTATACTTCCAATGCAAATGATTCTGGCAGAAATCTCGAGAATTGGCCATAAACGTTTGATTTTGGCCTAAACTCGCCTTTTGTTCACTGCCATTCCCTGCCACAATTGTGGGTATGTCAACAATTTCAGAAATCCTCGGCGACGATGGCCTCATCGCCCAACGATTCCCCAACTACGAAGCCCGACCCCAGCAGGTCGAGATGGCCCAGAGCGTCTTCAACGCGCTCACCAAAAAGCAACCGTTGCTGGTGGAAGCGGGCACCGGCGTCGGCAAGAGCTTTGCCTACCTCGTACCGGCAATCTTGGCGGTCGACGCGAACCCCGATTTGCGCATCGTCATCAGCACGCACACCATCGGCTTGCAAGAACAATTGATTCGCAAAGACGTGCCATTCTTGCAATCGGTCATGACCCAAAAGTTCCGGCCCGTGCTCGTCAAAGGGCGTGGTAACTACTTGAGCCTGCGACGGTTGCGGGCGGCGCAAGTTCGCATGGGGTCGATTTTGACCGATCCGGTCGCTGTGGAACAACTGATTTCCCTCGGCAAATGGTCGCGCCAAACGGTCGTCGGAAGCAGAAGTGATCTGCCGATGGAGCCACTCCCAGCCGTTTGGGATCTGGCTCAGTCGGAGAGTGGCAATTGCCTCGGTCGCAAGTGCCCCACTCACTCCGACTGCTTTTATTACAAGGCTCGCAAAGCGACGTTTGCCGGCAACATTCTCATCGTGAATCACGCCCTCTTCTTCAGCGATCTGGCCCTGCGTCGAGTCGGGGCTGGGATCTTGCCCGATTATCACGCCGTTATTTTCGACGAAGGCCATACCCTCGAAGACGTTGCCGCTGACCACTTGGGTTTATCGGTCAGTCAAGGTGGCATCGAGTATGTGCTGAATCAACTGTACGCATTGCGGAGCCACAAAGGGGTACTCGCCAGCCTCGGCGATCCGGAGTCTGTGGGACTCGTTGAGGACGTTCGCCAAGCCGCCGAACGGTTCTTCTCGTCGGTGCACCATTGGTACGTGAGTCAGCCAAAAGGCAATGGCCGTGTTCGCCAGCCGAACCCCGTGAAGGACACCCTTTCCGAGAGCCTGATCAAACTCACGACCTGTTTACTGAAGTTGGCGAAAGCCCATGCGAGCGAAGAAGATAAACTCGAACTGACAAGCCGGGCCGAGCGGTTGGCGAGTAGTGCACGCGAACTCCAAGAATGGTTGGGGCACGAACTGGCCGGGCACGTGTACTGGGTCGAATTACGGCCAGGGCGGAACATCCGCGTTACACTTGCCAGTGCGCCGATCGAAGTCGGCCCGGCTTTGAAGGAGCAGCTTTACGACAAGATTCCCACCACGATCTTGACGAGCGCCACGCTCAGCACCGGTGGCCGCGATGGCTTCGAGCATTTTCAAAAACGGCTCGGTCTCGACGGCGCTAAAACCCGGCAACTCGGCAGCCCCTTCGACTTCCGCGAACAGGCCGAACTGCATCTGTTCCGCGACATGCCCGACCCATCGAGCCAATCGGGTGCGTTCGAAGCGAAGGTTCAAGATCGCCTGACAGAGTACATCGAAAAGACCCAGGGGCGGGCCTTTGTGCTTTTCACCAGCTACAGTTTCCTGAACAAGTGCGCCGAGAAATTGAGGCCGTGGTTCGCTCGGAACGGTTACACATTTTTCTGTCAGGGTGACGGTTCGCCCGCTCCGAAGATGCTCGAAGATTTCCGCACCGCCACGAAAGCGGTGCTGTTCGGCGTCGATAGTTTCTGGCAAGGTGTCGACGTGCGTGGCGAGGCATTGCAGAACGTCATCATCACGAAACTACCCTTCGCGGTGCCAGATCGACCGCTGACCGAAGCCAGGGTGGAAGCCATTGAAGCGGCCGGCGGCAACGCCTTCCGCGATTACCAAGTACCGACGGCCGCCATCAAACTGAAGCAGGGCTTCGGTCGGTTAATCCGCACCGCCACCGATAAAGGCATCGTGGTGATCTTCGACCCGCGGATTCTGACGAAGCAGTACGGGAAACTGTTTTTAGACGCTTTACCGGAGTGCAAACGCTTTGTGGATGGGAAGCGGGAGAAATGACTTTATGTTGGTGCGCTATCGCGATCTGGACGCATTTCAAAAGTGATCTCAGGGCCATTTCCCTCGCTGTCGCCGAATTGAGGATCGCGGTGAAAATGGTAACCCGCTTCAAAATTAGCCCCACCCAATTCAGCACAAATCCGTGCCAAATGGTTCCAGCCTTCCTGATTTGCAGAGAGCCAGACTTTGCCACCAGATTCTTGGTCGATTCTAATGACGGCATCGTCTGGCGGATCGAGGTCAATCGAAAGCGTACCGTATTGAGACACATCCTCAAAACGATGGACAAATTCGTGGAGAGTGGCCACTGTAAAGATCCTTTTAACCCACAGAATTCAAATCTGATAATCCGGCTAGAACATCTTCGGCGCCAAGCGAGTCAGACCACAATTTCAACCACATCACCCGGTTGAATGCTACCTAAGGCAACCAACGCCGAAGAAACCAGTGGCACCAATTGCTTCAAGTGATTACTCGTGGCCACCAACACCACTACGGCGACGCCGGAGGCAGCGAGATTTTGTTGATACCGTAGGTTCTGATCGACCGTCAGAAGAACCTCGAAACCCGCCCCGGCCATCAGGGCGAGTAATTCACCGTTCTTTTTGCCGGCCCAGCCCATGTCCCGGATAGTGCTGACGACATGACCGACGAACTCCCATCGCAGCGGGCGGGGAACGCATTCGTCAAGCAGAATGTGCATGGGCCACCAGAAGTTCATTGGCTTGTTCGAGCGCCGCGACCGCTTGTTCGCGGGTGACGGTTGGGAAGTGATCCAAGAACAGTTCCAGCGAGTCACCGGCCGATAAATAATCGATTAGAGTGTGTGCAGGCACACGCGTTCCCACAAACACGGGTGTTCCACCGAGGATGTCGGGATCACTGTGGACAAGTGGCTGAACTGAAATCATCTCAATGCCTCCGTACTTTCAGAATACCACGCCAATATTCAAATCGCGTAATCCGGCTGAAACATCTTTGCGGTCTTCGGTGAGAGGAAGACAAATTCGCCGATGACCAGCATCAATTTCTTGTGGTGGTCCGGGGTCAAGTCGACGTTGACCACCAGCCCGAAGTCGTCGGCTCGGACGCGGACTTTCACCACCGAACCGGCCGGGTTGATGTGGATGACCTTGCCGCGGATGCAGTTGCCGACGGCCCCGGTGCGATCCAAATCGAGTTCGTGCGGTCGCACATAAACCGCGGCGGTTCCCGCACCCGTTTCCAACACCCGACCACTTTCGATGGGCATCTCGATGTCGCCGAGCAGAACCCGTCCATCTTTGAGTTGCGCTTGGAAAATGTTCACGTTGCCCAAGAAGTCCATGACGAACGCGTTGGCCGGTTTCTCGAAAACTTCGGCCGGAGTGCCCGATTGCTCGATGCGTCCTGCGTTCATGATCACGATTTTGTCGGCGACCTCGAAGGCCTCTTCTTGATCGTGAGTGACGAACAAACTCGTCACTTGGAATTCGTCGTGGAACCGGCGGAGCCAGGCACGCAACTCGGTGCGAACTTTGGCATCGAGCGCCCCGAACGGCTCATCGAGCAGAATCACTTTCGGTTCCGGGGCCAGCGCCCGGATCAGGGCGATGCGCTGCTTTTGCCCACCGGAGAGTTGCGACGGATAGCGGTGCGACATGGTCTCGAGTCGAACGAGGTGCATCAATTCATCGACACGCTTCTTAATGCGGTCGTCCGTCCACTTGCGAACGCGCAACCCGAAGGCGACGTTTTCGTAGACCGTCATGTGTTTGAAAAGGGCGTAATGCTGGAAGACGAATCCGACGTTCCGTTGCCGGGCGGATTGGTTGGTGATGTCGTCTTCGTGGTAAGAAACCGAACCCGAGTCGGCGACTTCCAGCCCCGCGATGATCCGCAAGAGTGTCGTTTTGCCGGAACCGGACGGCCCGAGCAACGCTACCAGCGAACCGGTCGGCGCTTCGACATTCACGCTATCCAGCGCGGTGAAAGTGCCGAACTTTTTGCAGACGTTCTTGGCCGTGATGCTCATGGATGCCTATTCAGTTCCGAAGTCGATAACTCCCGTAACTATACGGTTCAAGCTCCGGGCGGGTAATCGCATTGCCCGCACCACCCGACTTCTCGATAATAAACTATTCACCCTGCTCCTGCCGGAACCGACCATGAACGCCGCCGAACTCGATGCGTTGCTTCGACAATTTTTGGTCGACCGCAAATTCAGCGGTGCCGAACGAGACGTGCTCATGGGTTGGGCCGATCAACACATTACCACCGACCAACAACGGAATATCGCCCGTAGCCGGGTTTTTGAATCGGCCCGAAACGCTGTGACCGATCCTGCGGCCCGCGATGTGATTGAGTTTCTCGAAAACGTGCTGAAGGTCATCGTGCCGACATCTGGCACTGTCGGTAGCAGCGCGAGTTCGGCCGTGGGGTTCAGCCCTGGGGACGTCTGCTTGGGGATGATTGTGAATCACCTCATCAATGCCCGTCGCACCGTGGACATCTGCGTGTTCACAATCACCGACGACCGCATCAGCAATACCATCTTGGCGGCCCACAAGCGCGGCGTCAAAATTCGCATCATCACCGACAACGAGAAAGCCTACGACGCCGGGTCGGACGTGCCCCGATTCCGCGAAGCCGGCATCCAAGTGATCGTCGACGATTCGCCGTTCCACATGCACCATAAGTTCGCCATTTTCGATGGCCAACGCCTGCTCAACGGCAGTTACAATTGGACGCGCGGAGCCGCCGAACAGAACGAAGAAAACATCATCGATACCGATGATCGAACGTTGATTGCGCGGTTCCAACATGAATTCGAAGCACTCTGGAAACTGTTGCCCACCCCTCAGTGACACCACAACTTCTGATGCTGCCAGCTCGCCTCATTCCCACCACGGATATCTTCCCTGCCATGCGAAAACCATTCCTTGCCACATTCGTATTCCTCGGCTTGATTTTGGGAGTCGTTCTGGCTCAGCAGCCAAAATCCGACCTCAAACCTGCTGGAATTTACGTCAAAAAGGCCACCCGCGCCGAGACGGCCAAGGCCACACTCGCTTCGTTCGGATTGCCAAACCTCGGTGGCAAGTGGTACTACGCCGGGCCGTTCGACAACCCGAATCGCAAGGGGATCGACGTCGCTTATGCACCGGAAAAAGCGGTCGATCTGAAAGCGACCTTCGTCGGCAAGAACGGGGCGAAGTTCGGTTGGCAGGAATACAAAGAGTTCGAGCTCGGCAAAGTTCTGAACATCAAGTCGATCATCCCCGATGACAACCTAGATGCCGTGGTCTACTTCTACCACGAGTTTGAATCGAGCGAGGCCGGGCGATTGCCAATCTCACTCGGGGCGGACGACACGATGTCGCTCTGGTTCAATGGATCGAGGCTGCTTTCCGAAGACCACGAACGTGCGGCAGCACCCGATCAATTCGTGTCGCAGTTGAAACTCAAACAGGGCAAGAACCAACTCCTCTTGAAAGTCTGCCAATATTCCGGCGGCTGGGAACTGTATGTCGCACCGGATCTGCCCGACACATTGCCACCGAAGGTTCAGCAGCAATACGAGAAAGACTTCCCACGAACTGGCTCACCCGTCGCAACAGTTGGTACGGCCGGGGAGACCAAGTTTTACGAAATCACCACGCTCCAAGAGCCGGCGGATTGTGTCCTCGAAGTCGGTGGTCTCGCCTTCCGACCCGACGGCAAATTGTTGGCATGCACTCGACGTGGGGAAATTTGGTTGATCGCCAACCCGACCTCCAAAAAAGCATCGGAGATCAAATTCACCAAGTTCGCCAGCGGCATGCACGAAGCACTCGGTTTGCTGGCAATCGATGATAAAACGGCGTACGTCGGCCAGCGTCCAGAACTGACCAAAGTGATCGATACGAACGGCGACGGCGTCGCCGATGAATTCGTAACCGTCTCCGACGGTTGGGGCGTCTCAGGCGACTATCACGAGTATTGTTTTGGCCCGGCCGTCGGTAAAACGGGTTCGATGTTTGTGACACTCAACGTCGGTTTCGGCGGTGGTCATCAATCGAAAAGCCCGTTCCGGGGTTGGTGCATGAAGATCGATCCGAAGACCGGCAAAACCGAGCCGTACGCTTATGGATTGCGTTCACCCAACGGTGTCACGGTCAGCCCCGAAGGCGATCTATTTTACGCAGACAATCAAGGGGAATGGTGTGCGAGCAACAAGCTCTGTCACGTTCAAAAGGGCAAGTTTTATGGGCACCAAGCGAGCCTGCGTTGGTTGAAGGATTCGCCCTTCGCGGATCACCCCGAGAAGATCCTCAGCGGCATGCTGTACGATGGCCAGCCCGCATCTGGAAAGACATCACCGAAGGGTTTCCCCGCCGTTGAACGCCCCGCGATTTGGTTCCCTTATGGACGGATGGGCCAATCGGTGAGCGAACCCAAGTGGGACACGACCGCCGGGAAATTCGGCCCTTTCTCGGGCCAAGTTTTTGTTGGAGATCAAACGAAAGCGGTCGTCATGCGGGTGGCGTTGGAAAAGGTCAACGGTGTGTTCCAAGGGGCGTGCTTTCCATTCCGGAGCGGCTTCCAGTGCGGGGTGAATCGCCTCGCGTTCGGGCCGGATGGCAGTTTGTACGTCGGCCAAACGAACCGGGGCTGGGGCTCGCTCGGCGGTAAACCGCAAGGCTTGCAGCGGCTCAGTTTCACCGGCGAACTTCCGACGGAAGTCCACGACGTGAAACTCACGAAGTCGGGATTCGATTTCACTTTCACGAAGCCGCTCGACCCCAGTTCGGTAGCGAAGACCGACGCCTTCGCACTGAAATCGTTCACGTACATTTACGACAGCAACTACGGCTGCCCCGAGACCGATACTACCCCCGAAAAGGTCACCGACATCCGCATTTCCGAAGATCGCAAAACAGTCAGCATCGCTGTGCCCGAATTGCGCGTCGGCCGCGTCTACGATTTCAAATTGAATCAGGTGAAGTCGGCCGAAGGGCAAGATTTACTGCACGCTGAAGCCTACTACACGCTCAACGAATTGGTGAAGTGAGACTCTGATGACCAAACCGAAAGTGTTCGTCACCCGGTTGATCCCTGATGTCGGCTTGGAACTCATCCGGGCCGACTGCGACTTTGATGTCTGGCCGGAACGCTTGCCACCTTCGCCGGAGATCCTGCGCGAACGTGTCCGCGATTGCGATGGGCTCGTATCCCTGCTCACCGACAAAGTCGATGCGGCCTTGATCGCGGCATCGCCCCGGTTGCGAGTCATATCCAATTTCGCCGTCGGCTTCAACAACGTCGATATTGCCGCGGCGACGGAACGCCAAATTCCGGTCGGGAACACGCCCGGTGTGCTCACCGAATCGACGGCGGACATCGCGGTGACGTTGCTGCTCGCTGCGGCTCGACGGTTGGGAGAAAGTAGCACCGATGCCAAAGAAGGCCGCTGGTTGACTTGGGAGCCACGTGGCTGGCTCGGAGCCGACCTTGTGGGCCGGACACTCGGCATCGTCGGTATGGGTCGCATCGGCCATGCCGTCGCCAAGAGGTTGCACTTCGGCTGGGGAATGAAAGTGCTCTATACGGCACGGAGTCCGAAACCGGAAATTGACAAAGAACTCGGTGCCCAGAGGGTGAGTTTCGAAACGCTGCTGGCCGAAAGTGATTTCGTATCGGTACATGCCGACTTGAATGCGAGCACGAAGGGGATGTTCGGCACTTTGCAGTTCGCCCAGATGAAACCGACAGCGGTCTTCGTTAACACGGCCCGCGGACCGCATGTCGATCAGATGGCACTGGCAAAAGCACTGCGCTCCGGGATCATCTTCGCGGCGGGCATCGACGTGACCGATCCCGAGCCTTTGCCCGCCGACCACGAGTTGTACCAACTGCCGAACTGCGTGATTGCTCCGCACATCGCCAGTGCAACCCCTGACACCCGCAACGCCATGGCCACGCTGTGTGCTGCAAACTTACTAGCGGGAGTCCGAGGAGAACGACTACCGCACTGTGTGAATCCGACAGTTTATAGTAGTGGTCAGTGAGTAGTGATCAGTGGTCAGAATGCAAAAGGCTGAAGCAACACCCTGTGTTGCTTCAGCCTGATTTATTTCTAACCACTGACCACTGACCAATGACCAATGACCAATGATCACTACTCACTACTTTTTGACTGCCGCTAGCACCGCAATTGACCCCGTTTCGGTGATGAACAACGTGTGGCCGGTATTCTTATCGACGAACACTTCGACCCCATATTTATTGGCTTTGGCGAACTCGGGCACGCCACCGGGCCGCGCTTTCAAACTCATCGCCGCTTTCCATTCGAGACCTTGCTTCTCCTTGAGATCGGCGGGAGCCGGTGCTGTGGCGATTGAACCAGTCTCACTGATGTAAATGAGGCCGCCTGTGTTTTCGTCTTTGAACACTTCAACGCCGAATTTCGGAGTTTTGTCAGCGACGAAATCGGGTTCGTCCGCTTTGCGAACGCGGCAGGTCAACCCGTACAGGGCTTTCGGCGCTTTGACTTGATCCGCTTCGGGCGCTTTCGTGGGGGCAGGGCCGGTCGCCAGAAAACCGACTTCCGAGATATAAACTAGGCCGCCGGTGTTCTCGTCTTTGTAAACTTCCACGCCGAACTTCTTCGTCTCTTTGCCGAAGGCGTCTTCTTTGGGGCCACGGACTTTCAAAAGCAACGCATGGTGCCAGACCGGGTTTTTGTCTTTTGCAGTACCGGGTTGGCCCCCGAATGCCAAACCACCGGTCTGGGTGATGTAAATCAATTTGCCCGAACCGGTATCGAGGAAGACTTCCACTCCGTACTTGGTGGTCTCTTTGGTGAACTTGTCTTCGTCCGCTTTGCGGGCGCGCATGTCGTGGGCGAATTGCCACTCGGCAGTTTTGGTGGTACCCGGTTGCCCGGCTTCGATGACGGAAAGGTTACCGGCTTGGGAAATCGCCAAAGTCGCCCCGCTCAATGGCTCCTTGAAGACTTCGACGCCGATCTTGGTCGCTTTATCCCAATCGGTGTCGCCCCCTTTCCGCACTTTCAAATCGTGGGCATAAACCCAGGCCGGTTTACCCGCGGCGGGTTGCGCCAACCCCGTGGATGCAATGGCCGTTCCGGCCACGAGTGAGAGCAAGAGCCGAAACTTCATGGTGGGAATCTCGAGTGGAGCGATGGACAAATTACCCAACTTGGGCATCCGATGGAGACGCTTCGGTTTCGTTAAGTTAACACCCTCAGGCACCCGGCGAGGAGAAAATCCCCGCGATTGTCGGAATTCGTGATGAAACCCGCTTGACCCTACCGGAACCCCTGGCTATCAACCCGTCGCTTACACACAGTCTCTTTCGCAGACGGCCAACCTTCGGCCGTCACTCGAACGGAGCGACCGCCCTCGGCGGTTCGCATTTCGAGTCATCGTGAAGCCGGGTCGGGGGACCAGGCCCACGGGACTGGAGACGTGCCGGCATTCAAGCTGGTCTTCGCATTCGGAGGGGAACGGAGCCATGATGTCCCAGGCGAACAAATGGGGTTGGAAGGCATTGGCAACACGGATGTTGCTCACGCCCGTTTTGATGGCCGGCCCGTTCGCGGTTCCGGTCCTCGCGCAAACCGCGACGAAGGTGCCCAGCGAGCAGGGGAAACCCCGCTTGACTGCGGGGGCACCGACGAAGCCCGTCGGCACAACCGACCCGAAAGAACTGCTCAAACTCGGTCGCAAGGCCCTCTCGGACGGTCGTTTCGACGACGCCCAAGATTTGGCCCGCCAAGCGGACGCCAACAACCCGCAAGGGCGTTGGGGCCTCCTCGGCGACACGCCCGAGTCGCTGCTGAAAGATTGCCAATCGTCACGGGCCAAGGCCGATAAGGTCGAAGCCGAGAAGTTGGCGAAAGAAGCGAAGGATCTGTACAGCCGGCCCGCGAAAACGGAAGCGGATCGCGCGAACTATTTGGATCAAGCCGCCGCCAAGATCGACCGCGCCTGCACCTTGGCGGGGCCGGCCGGTTTCATCGACGAACTCAATCCGTTCGCCGAACGGCCCGAAAGCCTCAAGCGGGAGATCGATTCCGCTCGCGGTAAGATCCGCCGCTCCGTGCCCGCACCGAGCGATGCCCGTGCCACGTACGCAGCGGGCTCGACGAAGCCGGCCACGGGTCTGCCGAAGCCGACGTTCGACGTGGCGATACCCAAGCCGTTGGAAGTCGCTCCGAACGTCGTGGTGAGTCGCCCCGCGACCACGAACAACCGTCCTGCCGCCGTCAAGTTGATGGAAGAAGGCCGGACGTTGCTCGCGCAAGATTTGATTCTCGAAGCCAAAGTCAAGTTCGGCGACGCGAACAAGCTGAACGTCCCGTTCGCTTACAACGAAGAAAATCCCGACCGCTGTCTGCAAGACACGGCGTCGAAGGGTAAAGAGAAGATCGACTCGTTGGTTCGCAACGGGCAAGAGTTCGCCGGTCGCAAAGAGACCGCCAAGGCCGAAGCCAGCTACGAAGCGGCTCTCAAACTGGCGGTCGGTTTGAACATGCGTCCGCGAGATATTGAACTTGAACTGGCGGCCCTCAAAGCTCCGAAAACCATCGTGGTCGCTTCGGCTCAATTGCCGGATTCGCCCCCGCTGGGTCTCGACCTGAGCGTTCCGAATTCTCCGAAAGTCCCGGAGAAGATCGAACCGTTCACACTGCCCGACGCACCGTCGTTGCCGGTGATTCCGGGCGAATCGAAGATCGAGACACCCAAGCTCGAACTTCCGAAGTTAGCCACGCCGAAACTCGAGACGCCGAAGCTCCCCGACTTGACCAAGCCGGTCGAGTTGGTTCCGCCGAGCAGCCTGCCGGAACTACCGAAGTTGCCGACCGTCGACGTGAAGAAGCCTGCCGAACTCAAACCGGTCGAGAAGAAACCAACGGCGAATGCCGGTCGTAAATTGATCGACGACGCGGTGACCGAACTGAAGAGCGGCCAAATCGAAACGGCCCGCAAACTCGCTGTGCAAGCCCACAACGGTGATTTCGGAGTGAAGGCCGAAGCCCAAGAGTTGTTGCGGGAAATCGACGCCGAAATGTACACCGCCAAGAAGAAGGAAGCAGCGGCATCCTTCAAAGCGGCCTCGGAGTCGTTCAACGCCAAGCAGTACGACAGCACACGAAGTGTGCTTGAGCTGATCGACCCGGCGTTGTTGACGGTGGAACAAGCCAAGAGCCACGAGGCCATGTTACGCATGACCGTCGCGGCCATCGCCAAGGCAAAAGAGCCAGCCGCGGCTGCGGGTACCCCTTCATTGACGACGCTGGTTCCCAGCACGCCGACGCAGGGCACCACCAACCTTGCCGATCAAGTGAAGGCACTCTCCGATGTGGAGTTCCAACAGCTTCGCTCCGAGGGATTGCTAGCCGAATCGCAAGCTCTGGAATCGTTCAAGAAGGGCGAGACCGACGTGGCCATCACGACGCTCACCGACTTCGTGAACAAGGTGAAGACCTCGAAGCTTTCCACCGCTCGCCAGAACTTGCTCGCCACCGCTGCGGAACGTCGCCTCGACACTTTCCGCATCATGAAGAAGCAGATGGACTTCTACACGCGTGAAGCCAGCGAGAAGCGTGAACAGCGCGACCGCGTCGTGATGAAGTCGGCTGCGGAGCAACAGAAGAACGACGAGATCGCCAAACGGGTTCAACAAGTCAACGGCTTGCTGAAATCACAGAAGTACCGCGAAGCGGAAGCGTTGGCACTGCAAACGAAGCAGCTCGATCCGGAAAACCCGACCATCGCGTTGATCTATGAACTGGCCAAGAACAACCGCCGCGTCAACGACGCCAAGCAGTTGAAGTCGGACAAAGAAGAAATGGTGCTGGGTAGCCTGAACGATGCCGAACGCCAAGGGCCGTTGGTCACGTCCGAAAACCCGATTGCGATCGCCTTGAACCGGTCGCGCAGCAATCACCTGCGTGGAGCCGGTGACGAACTGTACATTAAGTCCCGGACGGACAACGAACGCAAGATCGAAGTGAAGCTCGAGAAGCCACTGACGCTGACGTTTGAAAATGCCACGCTCCGGGAGACGATCCGCAAGTTCGCCGACACCGCCGAAATGAATATCGTCACCGACGATGCAGCCCTCAGCGACGTCGGCGTGGACATCGACAAAGTGATGGTCAGCGAGTCGATCAAGCAGCCGATCTCGCTCCGGAACATCATGCAGTTGATCTTGGAGAAGTCGGGCCTGCAATATGTGGTCGAACACGACGTGGTTCGTGTGACGTCCATGAAGAAAGCCAAAGGCCGGTTGTACACGAAAGTGTTCTCGGTCATGGATCTGGTCATCCCGATCCCCGACTTCGCTCTGCCCGAGCACGCATCGCTTGCCAAGGCACTCGAACGACAGATGAACCCAACGATGCCTTGGATGGCCGACACCAAAGGCACCAGCAGCATCAGCACCCCGCGCGGTGGCTTGAAAGACGGGCAGCTCGTTAGCGAGAATAGTCCTTGGAAGAATCAGCAAGGTTTCGGCCAAGGTAACGGCGTCCTCGACAACCAAGCCAGTGCGTTGGCACCGGGGGCATTCCTCGCCCCGACCAAAGCGAACCACTCCGAGCAGCTCAAGCGGCTCATCACAGGCATGGTTCGGCCGGGCACTTGGGAAGATGTCGGCGGCAACGGCAAGGTCACGTACTACGACATCGGCGGGGCACTCGTCGTCAATCAGACGGCCGACGTCATCAAAGAAGTCCAGGATCTGCTCGAATCGCTCCGCCGGTTGCAAGACTTGTCGGTGGCAGTCGAAATCCGCGTGATCTCGCTGACGGAATCGTTCTTCGAACGGATCGGCGTCGACTTCCAGATGAATATCAAAACCCACAACAGCACGAACTTCGAGTCGGGAATAACGACTGGCCAGTTCCGCCCGGAACCGTTCATCAACAACAACGTGGGCAAAGGGACGGTGGGCTTCAATCCGGCCAGCGGGATCACCTCCGACCTGAACGTGCCAATCCGCCCGAACACCTACGGGTTCTCGGTGCCTCCGTTCGGTGGCTACCCCGGCAACGGCAACGGTGGCCTGAACCTCGGCTTGGCGTTCCTCAACGACATCCAAGTGTTCATGTTCCTCGAAGCCTCCGCCGGTGACCGCCGCGTCAACGTCATGCAAGCTCCGAAGATCACCCTGTTCAACGGTCAGACCTCGACCGTATCGGTGAGCGATCTGGCGTACTTCACGCTCGGTTTGCAGATCATCAACGTCGGTGGTCAGTTCGTGTACATCCCGCAGAACACACCACTGCCGATCGGGCAAGGGGCTGGTCTCGGGGGTGGTCAAGGGGTGAGCGTCACGGTGCAAGCCGTCGTGTCCGCCGACCGCCGGTATGTGCGGTTGAACTTGGCTCCGCAGTTGTCGGCCCTCGCCAGTGCCACGGTGCCACTCTTCCCGGTCACGGCGTTCATCACGCCGGTGTTCGAGGGCGGTTCGCAAGGCCAGCCGATCCCGTTCACGCAGTTCTTCCAACAGCCGTCGTTCACCAGTATCACCGTGCAAACCACGGTGGCCGTGCCGGACGGTGGTACCGTCTTGCTGGGCGGGTTGAAGACGCTCGAAGAAGGCCGCAATGAATTCGGGCCACCGGTGGTAAGCCAAATTCCTTACTTGAACCGGTTGTTCCGCAACACCGGCATCGGTCGAGAAACCCGGCACATCATGATCATGGTAACGCCGCGGATCATCATCACGAGCGAAGAAGAGCAGATCCAAACCGGGGTGGGTGCGAACACCGGTGGGAATTGATCGGACGCGATCATCAGAAGTAAAGCCAAAGGCCCGGGGGATCTCCCCCGGGCCTTTGGCTTTTAACCCTCGATCACTTCGAACGAGTCGGTGTCGGGTAGGCTGGCCGCTTCGTGTCGGCCTTCGGTTGTTTCTTCAACGCTTCCAACGCCAACGCGATTGCTTTCTCGAGTTGCGGATCTTTGCCGGCGATCACGTCTTTCGGCCACATGTCCACATCGTAATCCGGTGCGACGCCTTCATTCTCGATGATGAAACCATCTTCGGGCGACCAGATCGCGAAGTTCGGCGCGGTCACGGTACCGCCATCCATCAAGACCGGGTAGCCGCTGATGCCGACGAGACCACCCCATGTTCGCTTGCCGACCACCGGCCCGACTTTGAACTTCTTGAACATGTACGGCAGCATATCGCCACCCGACCCGGCCCCTTCGTCGGCGATCATCACCTTCGGCCCGAACACCGCCGCGCTCGGCGACCGCCATTCCGCACCGTAACGAGGTGCCCAATAGCTGGCGAACGGGCGGGTCAACGCTTCGATGTAGTAATCTGCAATTTGACCGCCGCTGTTGAACCGTTCATCAATGACGAGCGCCTCTTTATCCACCTGCGGGTAGAAGTACCGTTTGAAGTACGCCACCCCCTGCGCGGCCGTGTCTGGGACGTAAACGTAGCCGACTTTGCCGTCGGTCGCTTTCTCCACCTTGCGGAGATTCGCTTCGACCCATTCGCGGTTGCGGAGGGCCAACTCGTTCCCGAGCGGTTCCACGGTGACGGTGCGACTGCCTTTGCCGTCTGCGGTCGGCCCGACGGTGATTTCAATACTCTTGCCACTCGTGTTCTCGAACAGACTGTAAAGTTCCGTGGGGACTTTCAAATCGATGCCTCGAACGGCGAGTAAATACTCACCCTCTTTCACGTCGACACCGGGTGCCGTCAGCGGCGACCGAAATTCCGCGGTGAAGTTCAAGCCGCTGTAAATCTTCTTGAAGCGGTAACGGCCGTTGTCAATTTCGTAGTCCGCCCCGAGTAATCCACCCGAGACCGTCTTCTTCTCGACCGTTCGTTCACCCGGTGTGGTGTAGCTGTGCCCCACGGCCAATTCGCTCAGCATCCAACGGACGATCTTGTACAAGTCACCACCGTTGTTGACGTGCTCCAAGAACGGCTCGTACTTTTTCTTCACCGATGGCCAGTCGGCACCGTGCATGTTCGGGTCGTAAAAATAGTCGCGGTTGATGCGCCACGCTTCGTGGAGGATCTGCTTCCATTCCGCCCGGGGATCGACGCGGACTTCAATGGCATCCAAGTTGAGTTTGCCGCTGCCGGTGGAACTACCACCTCGTCCTGCGGGCGCAGTCGCTGGCGGTGGAGTCGCACCACCGGCCGAAGCGCTGCCGATGTACCAATCCGCCGGGTTGGTACCGTTCGGCATCGAATACAGCATCTTGCGGCCATCCGGAGTCAGCTCGTAGGTGCCGATACCCGATTGCACCGTCGTGATTTTGCGAAGATCCACATCGAAGCGAAGCAGAGTTGCCCCAGGAGCAGCGGCTCCACGGCCACCGCCGGAATCTGGACGAGAGATCATGAACAACTGGCCCGAGGCACCCGCTTGCAAATTTCCATAGCTCCCAGTCGGGATCGGCATCGCCACGATCCGTTGATCGATCGCGTCGAAGTCGATGGTGAACTTCACAACCGGTTTCCCCGGCTCCTTTTTGTTCACATCGTCTTTCTTCGCGTCGTCCTTCTTGTCGTCATCCGCCTTCTTCTCGTCGTCGATCTTCGGTTCGTCCTTCTTCGGATCCGGATTCGGCCGAGCGGGCAGCAGTGGTTGCACGCCTTTTTCTTCGTCGCTTTCCTTGAGGAACGGCGACGGTTTTCCTTTTTGCAGAACCGCCATGTAAACGCCGTACCGCGGTGGGCGGGCATCGCTGGCGGACTGCGAGAAACCGTGCTTGCTCAACCCGGTGCTGTCCGACGAGATGAAGTAGAGGTACTTGCCGTTGGCATCGAACACCGGGTCAGTAGCCTCACTCTTGCCATCGGTGATCGGGAACGATTTGTTTTGTTCCAGAGAATAGACGTAAACCCGAGAGATATGGGCCGCCGTTTCGAGGGTGTATGTGACCCACTTGTTATCCGGTGACCACGACGAGACTTTCAAAGATGGCCCACGGCCGTAGTCGTCCGTCGAAATCTTCACCGATTTTGCGGTTGCGACATCGAGCCAGAAGAGCGAATGCGAGTTGTCTTCGTAAAGAATTTTCTTCGAATCACGCGACCACGCCGCACCGGAATAGAAGCCAGCACCGGTCAGTTTGATCGTCTTCTTTTCCCCTTTGCCATCTTGTGGAGCGAGCACCAAGTGGTACTCGCCACCTTCGTCCGAGAAATAAGCAATGGTCTTTCCATCCGGGGACCAACTCGGGTTGCGCTCGTGCGCGTCCGGGGTATTGGTCAAGTTGCGCGGATCACCTTTTTCGGCGGGCACGCTGACAATTTCACCGCGGAACTCGATGGCCACCCGCATGCCACTCGGCGAAACGCCAGCATCGCGGACATGCTTGGCCCCACGGGCAAATCGGCCCCGTGCTTCAGGGGCATCGGTGTTGATCGCGATCTTCAACCGACTCGGAGTTTGGCCGATCTTCATCGTGTGCAGCCAACCGGCCTGCTCGAAAATGAGCGATTCTTTGCCGTCGTGATTGATGTCCAAAACCGGAAAGTCTTTGAACTCGGTCATCGGTTTCACGGCGTCTATTGCGACCGCTTCGCCGGTGGGCTTCACCGCGAACACGTTGTACTCCCCGTTGCGATCCGAGCGGAAGTAGACCGTATCGCCGACCCAATTCGGATCGAGGTCGTTGCATCGCCCTTTCGGTTGCGGGATTTCCACCACCTCATGCGTCTTCACATCGTAGATCCAAATGCGGCTGTGCGTGCCCCCGCGGTAGTGTTTCCACTGGGCCGTGGCATCTCGAACCGGGGTGTAGGCGATGTAGTTCCCATCCGGAGAGTAGCTCGCTTCGAAGCCCCAAGGAATCGGAAGCTGGGTCGGCATCCCTCCCGTAAGTGGAACCGTGAATAACTGAGCGTGGCGGCTGCTGTAGACGTTCCGATTGGACATGAACAACACCGATTTCCCGTCCGGCGTGAATCCCCGCACCACATCGGCCGATGGGTGGAACGTCAGCCGGGTCGGCGTGCCACCAGCAACGGGGATGGTGAACACATCCGTGTTGCCGTCGTACTGAGCGCTAAAAGCGATGATCGAACCATCCGGGGTGAAGACCGGATTCGATTCGACCCCGAGATCCGAGGTCAACCGTTTCGGGTTTTTCCCGTCGATGTCCGCAGTCCACAAATCTTCGCCATACACGAATGCAATCGACTTCGCACTCATGGCGGGCATGGACAACAAACGAGTGTCGTCACCGGCGTCAACCGGTGCGTTGCTCGCAGCCGTGCCGGCTGCGAGCAACAGTAAAAATGACAGTTTTCTCATGAGTAGCCGGACTCCATTGCAGCGAAATAGGAGGAGAGATGGAGTAGATGATAGCCGAACCGAGCCGACGTGTGTTGCAACAGCCAGTTTTCGGAGACTCTTCCACTCGCAGACAAAAAACTTAAGCTACACTTGCGTTCCTAAACCGTTAGCCCGAGGAATCTCCGTCCGTGACTCAGACTCCTCCGCCTGAACTTGCCGTCACCCACATCGATAGTAGCCTCGGCTGGCGATGGGCCGATGTGGTTGAAATGTGGCGCTTCCGCGAACTGTTCTTCTACCTCACCCTCCGCGACATCCGCTTACGCTACAAGCAGACAATCCTCGGTCTCGGCTGGTCGATCTTCCAACCGCTCGCCACCATCATCGTCTTCGTCGTCTTCATCGGCTACATGGGCAAGGCTGCTCAGGGAGTCGATAACTACACGCTTTTCGTCATGGCCGGTGTACTGCCCTGGACGTTCTTTGCCTCGGCCGTGTCGAACTCCGGCAACAGCTTGGTGAACAACGAACGCCTCGTGACCAAAACGTACTTCCCCAGATTGGCACTTCCTGCGGCTAACGTCTTCGCGGCGTTCTTCGACCTCTGCATTTGCCTCGTCATCCTCGCGGTGGCCATGGCACTCTTCGGCGTCGCGCCGACCTGGAAACTCGGGCTGCTCCCGGTCATCGTGGGGATTCTCGGACTCTTCTCGATGGGTGTCGGCGTCTTTCTCTCGGCCCTCATCGCTTCTCAACGCGACTTTCGCTTCCTGTTGAACCTCGGGTTGCAACTCTGGATGTTTGCGACTTCGTGCATCTACCTCCCGCCGGAAACCATCCCCGAAGCGGCCAAACCGTGGCTGCCACTCAACCCCGTGTACGGTCTCGTGTTGAACTTCCGGGCCAGCGTGCTCGGTGGCGAGTTCGACTGGGTGTCGCTAGCGGTCTCCGCCGTGGCCACGGTGGTCACCTTAGCGATCAGTCTCGTCTACTTCCGACGGGTCGAACGAACCCTCGCCGATACGATTTAAGTATCTCTCACTCGCAGGATCACGACGATGCTCGGTTCCGAAATGCCCCCCAGGCCGTTCCTCGAACGGATCGGCCAAGAATTGCTGAAAGTAGATCCCGCCGAGGTGCAGTTGCTCGCGGACATAATGTTCGCCGCGTACCAACAGGGCAAAATGATCTTCGTCATCGGCAACGGGGGCAGCGGTTCGAATGCGTCCCACTTCTGCGAAGACATCGGCAAGGGAACGTTGAAACTCCCGGACGACTTGAACAACGACACGAAGAAACGCTTCCGCATCCTGAGCCTGACCGATAACACACCCTACATTCTGGCGTGGGGGAACGACGAAGGCTTTGATCGCGTATTCCTCGAACAACTGCGGAACTTAGCGTCGCCCGGCGACTTACTGATCGCCATTAGTGGCTCCGGGAACAGCCAAAACATCCTCAGTGCTGTGGAGTGGGCGCAGAAGCACGGCCTCGGCACCTACGGGGTCACCGGCTTCACCGGCGGAAAATTGCGGACGCTTTGCCCACAGGGGTTGCATATCGCGCTCTCGGACATGGGCATCGTGGAGACCATCCACCTCGCCGCCTTCCACTGGGTCGTGGATGACTTGTATCGCCGTATTTCTATGTGAAACGAACTTCGACCTCGGCAAAATTTGTTGTGGGCCAACTGTCTCGCACGTACAGTGCCCCTCTTCTTACTCCCAGGGTCGTCAATCATGTCCATTCACGTTCAGTGCACGAACTGTTCGGCCAAGCTGAATGCACCGGACTCGGCTGCGGGCAAACGGGTGAAGTGCCCGAAATGTGCGAAGAGAATCGTTGTACCCAAAGTGGACGACGACGTCGAGGATGATGACACAGCACCACGGAAGACTGTGAATTCGGTGGTTGCCAAGAAATCTGTCCCGATCGAACCTGAAGACGATGACGAACGACCGCGGAAGAAAACACGTCGACGAGAAGAGGAAAACGACGAGGACGAACGGCCGCGGAAGAAAACGAAAGCCGACTCGAAAAATAAGAAGGGCGGAGTGCCCTGGTGGGTATTCGCCATTGCCGGTGTAGGGCTTGTTGGCGTCATCGGAGTGGTAGCTACTCTGGTGTTGACCGGCGGGAAACCGGGAGCCTTAATTGGGCCCGGTGGGGTTCTCGGCCCAACGAGCCCGGCAGGATACACTGCCGTCCGCGACCCCGAGGGCGGATTTACAATATTTCTCAGCGGTGAAGCGAAGAAAGTGAATGCCTCGTTTAACGGACAGAATGTCGGCGAACTCGGGCAACACGGCTGGGCGACGGTGAGCGGTGATGCTGACCCCGACGGGAAGAGGGCGACGATATGGTCACGCAATCTGCCAACGGGATTCAACCCCGGCACCGATCAGATCGGGTTGATGAAATTGCTCTTGAACGTCGACCCTGGCGCGACCGACAACAAAAGATTTGAAGTCGTTGGCCAACGGGCGGTGATGATCGCCGGGCTGCCGGGCTGCCGGGCTTGGAATCGAAAGTCAAACAGAAAGCCCAGTTGTGGAGCCAACCGGGCGACAAAGGAATTTGGAAGGAAAAAGACCAAGAGGAACTCGAGAAAATTGCCAAAGAGGGTCGCTGTTTCGTGACTTATATTACCCACAACGGCAAAAAGTCGTTCGTCATCGTCGTGAGCCAGCAGCGGGCGTTCCCATCAGACGACATGCTAAAAATCATCACCGAATCATTCTCAATTCATTGATTCTTAGGATTCTACCCTCATGCTGCCGGCCATCCGTGTGCAAAATCTATCGAAGTGTTTTACCCTCGGGCGGACGGGGTTACCCCTGTCGAACATCACCGAACGCGCGGGCATGATGCTACGCGACACGGCTCGCAAAGTGAAGAGCTTGCTCCGCCCCGGTGGCCCTGCGACCGAGAACGTCTATTGGGCCGTGAAAGATGTGAGTTTCGACGTGAACCCCGGCGAAGTGGTCGGGCTTCTCGGACGCAACGGCGCCGGCAAATCGACTCTGCTCAAAGTTCTCAGTCGTGTGACCGTGCCCACGTCGGGGACAATCCAATTTCGCGGGCGACTTGGGAGCTTGCTCGAGGTCGGCACCGGCTTTCACCCGGAACTCACGGGGCATGAGAACATCTTCCTCAGCGGGAGTATCCTCGGGATGCGGCGTCAGGAAATCTTGGCCAAGTACGACAAAATCGTCGAATTTTCCGAGATCGGTCGGCACCTCAACACCCCCGTGAAACGCTACAGTTCGGGCCAATACGTCCGGCTCGCCTTCGCCATTGCGGCCTATCTCGAACCGGAAATTCTAATCGTCGATGAAGTCCTCGCCGTCGGCGATGCGACCTTCCAACGCAAATGCATCGACCGCATGGCCGAGTTGGCGTCGCAAGGCCGGACGATCCTGTTCGTGTCCCACAATATGCAGCTCATTCCCCGGTTGTGCCACCGCGCCGTCTATCTGGAAAAAGGGGAAGTTCAGAGCATCGGGCCGAGTGCCGAAGTGACACAACTCTACATGGATCGCATGTTGAAGGAGAGCTTGGCCGGCGACTTGCTCGACAAGCCGCGCTCCGGCGACGGCCGGGCCAAGTTCGTCCGGTGCAGCGTGCTCGATGCCGCCGGTCGGCCCGCTTCGGCATTCATCACCGCGACCGATATGATCGTCCGTGTCGAGATCGACTCGACCAGCGCCATCCCCGATGTGACACTGTCCGCCATCGTGCAAACGCTTCACGGGACGCGCATCATCAGTACCTGGACACGCGAAGTCAATTTCGACGTCGCCTTGAATCCGGGCATCCAGACGTTTGAATGCCGAATGTCCCAGGTCTGCATTCGTCCCGGTCAAACGATTTTGTTGAACCTCTGGATGGCGACCGTCAACGGCACGGTGATCGACAACGTGGAGAACGCCGTGGTACTCGACGTGCTCGGCGACGAACAGCACCACCACCTTTCCACCAGTCAAGATCACGGCGTAGTCTATTGCGAGTACGCTTGGAAGCAGATAGGTTAGTCTCGTCGGGGAGTGTTTGCACGGCTGGTGCCGGCCCTGGTCTTCAAAACCTGTGGGGGGCGTGAACAACGCCCTCGGTCGGTTCGATTCCGATCCACTCCCGTGGGGATGTCCCCAACAACGATGCGTGCGAGCACGACTGCGTCGGCATTGAAAATTGCTGAGCCGCGTTGGTGACAAGTTTCGCGCTGCGGCGTTCGCAGTACCCGCCCGTACCACTTTGAAAAGGCTCTTCGCCATGATCCGCTTCCCTCGCCTGCTGGTGGCCACCCTCTGCGGTGTCCTCGCATTGGCCATCGCCGACCGTGTCTCCGCCCAAGAAAAGAAACTCAAAGAGAAGCCCAAGAAGATTGTTGTCAGCGATCCGAAAGAGTTGAAGGACGACAAAGATTACGCCATCCAAGGCGAGTACGAAGGGACGATTTCACTGAATAGCGGCGAAAAGAAAGTCGGCGTGCAAGTGGTGGCCAAGGGCGACGGCAAGTTCGCTGTGAAAATGCTCATGGGCGGACTCCCCGGCGCCGGCTGGGATGATAAACCCGCCGTGATGGCCGAAGCCAAACTCGGTGACGATGGAGCAGCTACCATCACCGGCAAAACCATTCAGGGAACGATCGGCGCCGGCAAGCTCGTGCTCAAAGACGGCATGAAAATCGATACTACGCTGAAGCGTGTCGAACGCACCTCGCCGAGCATCGGTGAGAAAGCGCCCGATGGGGCCGACATCCTCTTCGCCAAAGCGGGTGACGAATTCAATTGGGACGGCGGCAAGCTCGTCGAACTCAGCGATGGCAAGTACTTGAACAACGGGATCAAGACCAAGAAACTCTACGGGAGTTTCAAAGCCCACATCGAATTCCGGTTACCGTGGATGCCGAGCAGCACCGGTCAAGGTCGTGGCAACAGCGGCTTTTATCTGCAAGACCGTTACGAATTACAAATCCTCGACAGCTTCGGGTTGAAGGGCGAAAACAACGAGTGCGGTGGCATCTACACGTTGCACAAACCGAGCGTGAACATGTGCCTGCCGCCGATGGTCTGGCAGACCTACGACATCGATTTCACCGCCGCGGCGTTCGATGGCAACAAAAAGACGAAAGCCGCCCGCGTCACCATTTTGCACAACGGGGTGAAGATCCAAGACGATGTGGAGTTGAAAGATTCCACCGGTGGCGGCCAACCGGAATCGAGCAAGCCGGGAGCCATTCAGTTGCAGAACCACGGTGATCCTTTGGTGTTCCGCAACGCTTGGATCATCGACAAAAAGTAGTGAGTCGCGCGACGAAATCGAGCGCGATATCACGAACTTAGCCGCGTGACGAAATTGAGCGCTCACGTAGCCTGGTTCCAAAACTTCAACGCCGGTTCGCGCCGGTCATCGTGAGCGTAACCGAGAACGCTCACGGTGCCCGTACCCAGCAATAGATACCGTGCGAAGGTGACATCAAGTCCGCACCAGCGCGCGGCGAGAACCCGTAGAAAATGGCCGCTGGAAAACAACAGCACGTTGCCGGCGGCCATGCGGACTCGGGCGACGATTCGATCCGCCCGCTCGGCCACGGCGGCTGGGGATTCCCCATTAGGGCAACCCTCCCGGAAGAGATCCCAGGTCGGGTTCTCCGCTCGAATCTCCGCAGTGGTTCTCCCCTCATAGCGTCCGTAATTCCACTCCATAAGATCGGGGTCACGTTCGACGACGCCTCCGTACCCGGCCAATTCGCACGTCCGCACCGCACGTTGAAGTGGACTGGTCAATACGAGTGCGAAGGTATTTCCTAGTAGCCGCTCCCCCAACCGCCGCGCGTTGACCTCGCCCGATGGTGTCAGTGGTAAGTCGGTGCGGCCAGTATGCTGACCGGAAAGCGACCACGAAGTCTCTCCATGACGAACCAGGAACGCGAGCGGTGGAACAGACATCCGATTATCCTCGGTTCAAGTCGGGTTGGGGCGGGTGCAGTTCGAGTTCGCGGATCTTTGCCAGCCGTCGAACGTGTCGCTCTTCGCCAGAGTAGCATGCCGCCATGAACGCGGCGACGAGGTCGCGAGCAGTTTCGACGCCGATGACCCGCGCCCCGAGAACAAGCACGTTCATGTCGTCGTGTTCAACCCCTTGTGCCGCCGAATAGTGATCGTGGCACATGCCAGCACGGACACCGGGCACTTTGTTCGCGGCAATCGTCGCGCCGACCCCGCTGCCGCAAATCAACACTCCCCGGTCGACCCGTTTGTTGATGATTTCCACGGCCAACGCCCGGGAATAGTCAGGATAGTCATCGGCGAGGTCGGGCGAGTCCGCCCCAAGATCGGTGATGACGTGGCCTTGAGCGAGGAGCCAAATGCGGATATCCGCCTTAAGGATGTACCCGGCGTGATCGGCGGCAAGTGCAATGCGCACGGTGTCGACTCTTGGGTGAGTGGAATGACCTTGCTGCAATTATACCTATCGCATGGCGACGGGAACCATTGTGCTTTTTTCGCGGGAGGTCATTTTCACCCACGGCGCAACTCTAAGGGGCGCATGGTCATTCCAGAAAGTTGGTCGCTTTCTGGCCAAGAAGTTACTTTCCAATGGGGGGTGGGATATCGTGTCGGAAAGCAGAAAGCACCATTCGAGTTGGGCTAGTAAGCCCCCCAGAGTCGCGGTATTTACCGGTCGGTTGTGCGAATTTCGACCTTGACCCCGGATTTCCCCATGCGCTCCCTGATGCTCGCCGGTCTGGCCAGTCTGGTGACGGTCGCCATCGCTTCGGCGAACGGATTGCCTCCCGTTTACGACGACGCTCCGCTACATGCCGTCCACTTCGTGGATGCCAAAGAAGGCTGGGCCGTCGGCGATCAAGGGGTCATCTGGCACACACCGGACGGCGGTAAAAACTGGGAACGTCAAATTTCTGGCACACAAGCGTCGTTGCGGGGCGTGCATTTCCTCACGCCATACTGCGGCTGGATTGTCGGTCGCACTACGCTGCCGAACGATGCCGGGAGTTCGGGCGTTGTTCTGTTCACCGAAGACTGTGGTGCCACATGGACGGAACGGAGCAGCGCGGTGTTGCCCGGTTTGAACACGATCAAATTCTTCAGCGAAACCTCGGGAATCGCTTGCGGAGACGGTTCCGATCTCGTGGCCAGCGGAGTCTTCTCGACAGCCGATGGAGGCAAATCGTGGACTGCTTTGCGTGGACCACGAGCGACATCGTGGATGGCCAGTGATTTCACCGCACTGAATTACGGTGTTGTCGGTGGGGTTTGGTCGAAGCTCAGCACCGTACGCGAGGGAACCATCGCGGTTTCGGAACTCGATAGCCTGAACGGTCGCTCCGTGAACGGCATCAGTTTGAAGGGAACCCAAGCCGTGGCCGCTTGTTCCGGCGGGGTGGTTTTGCTGAGCGATAACGGCGGTACCAAATGGAGCGTGGCAAACTTAGGTTTGCCGGCAGCGGTTCTGGAAAACCTGGACTTTCGCACCGTGACCCGCAGTGGCAATAGCATCTGGATCGCCGGCCGTCCCGGTTCCGTGGTGCTCCGTTCGACCGATGCCGGGACGAGCTGGAACCTCTGCAAAACCGGTTGGGGTATTCCAATTCGTAGTCTCCATGCCGTGAGCGAACAAGAAATCTTCGCCGTCGGCGATCTCGGCATGATTCTGAAAAGTTCCGATGGTGGCACCACCTGGAAGACGCAAAAGTGCGGGGCACAACACGCTGCGGTACTCTTCGCCCAAGCCGATGGCCGTCGGGTGCCGATGGACGCCATCGCCCGCCTGAGTGGTTGTAATGGCTACATCACCACCGCGTTGAGCCTAACGACGGCCGATTCGAGCAATGCCCCGACGCTGCGTTGCCTCGATCCGTTTCGTCTGGCCGCCGCCACCCGTGCAGCAGGTGGTGCCACAGCTGAAAGCGGTTGGGCGTTCCCTGTTCCAAATCATTTGAACGAAGGTTCGCCGAAAGAACTGTTGGCCGCGTGGGACAAACTCGGTGCGAACGCCGAGGAGCGTCTCGTGAAGCAACTCGTGCTGGCTTATCGCATCTGGAAGCCAGACGTCATCGTTTCGGACGCGGTCGTCAGTGGGGCTACCCCGGCAGATCAAATCATCTTGCTCGCGGCTCGGAAGGCTTTCAAACTCAGCGACGACCCTAAAGTCTACCCGGAGCAATTGGAAGCACTCGGATTAGAAATTCATGCACCGAAGAAACTCTACGCCATTGGCGACGAAGCCGGCGCCGACTGCGCTGTGAAGTACGACCAAACGGCATTTGAGAAACGATTACTCGATGCACCGCAACAATTTGCCGAGAGCAGTTTGGCCCTCGTCGGTTCCGGCTGGCTGAGTCCGAAACAACGCTGCTTCCGCCTGATCTCGCACCGCTTAGCAGGGTCGGAAGGTCACACCGATTTGATGCAAGGCATTAGTTTGGCCGAGGGTGGCACATCGCGACGCAAGCTGCCAATCTTCGGCAACGGTCTGGAACTCGTGTTGGCGGAACGCGAAAAAGCGGTGAAAACCCGGCAACGGCTCGAAGGAATTACTCTGGCGGCAACAACGGCCATGGCCGCCGAGAAGACGCTGGCCCAAGTCGCACAAACGTTGAAAGAAATGCCCGACGACCTCGCCTGTCGGACGGGCGTGTCGTTGGGAAAACAACTCGCGGCCAGCGGCAAATGGGTCGCCGCACGGGAGATGTTCTTGCTCGTGGTGGCTCGCTACGCCGCATTCCCCGAAGCGGTGGATGCCGTGCGTTGGCTCTCGAAATACTACGCCAGTTCCGAGGCCCGCCTCTGGGGCGAAAGCGAGAACAAGTTGACGTTGGAATCGGGGAAAGTCGTCCCGGTTAGCACTGGAATCAAGCCGGCATCGCACGTCGAATTGCAAGTGGACCGTCAGCAGTACCGCATGCACGACGTCGATTATGCGCAAGCGTGTTGGAAAGCTTGCCTGGAACTCGAAACAAAGCTCGCGGGATTTGGCCCCGTTTACAACCGCGATCCGGCAATTCACCTGGCCACTCTCGCGGCCCGTCGGCAGCTCGGTCTGACCGGTGACGCCGCCAAGCAGATGGCGGCGTATTTCCAAGCGGTGCCGGGTGCCAACGAACTGCCTCCGGGCGTGGATCTGTGGCGCGATTGCCTCGCTGCAGAACTTTGGCTCTTCAACCGGGCCGCCATGCCAGTGCAACCGAAGCTGCTGGCACTCTGTCCGACGGCGCCGAAGAAACCCTACCTCGATGGCAAACTCGATGACGACTGCTGGCAGGCGTACAAGCCCCTCGACATGAAGAGTGTCACGAAGGGAACGGATTTGAAGGGTTACACGACTAGAACTTATTTCGCGCACGATGAGCAGTTCGTATATGTCGCGGTGGAATGTCAACACCCCGAAGGCCTGCAAGTGCCGAAGGCCGAGAAACGACTGCGCGACGAAAACCTGAGTGGTCACGACCGTGTGGAAGTTTTGTTCGACATCGACCGCGATTACCAAACGTACTTCCGCTTCCAGATTGACCATCGTGGTTGCGTTGCGGAAGACTGCTGGGGTGATCAGAACTGGAATCCGAAATGGCACGTCGCCATCGACAGTACTCCGACTGGTTGGACTGCAGAAATCGCGATCCCACGCGGTGAACTGTCGAGCGCGAGTATCGTCAATGGTACCACATGGGGCATGAACGTCAGCCGCGTCATTCCCGGTGTCGGAGTGCAATCGTGGAGTGGCCCCGCCGACGCAAAACCCCGCCCCGAAGGGATGGGCTTGATGAAGTTCCAAGTGGACGTGGTGAAGTAATCGTGACTGGAGTTGGAACTGCGTCCCAATCGGAGTGCGATTCGGCAACAACCTGTCAAAACTCACGTTGGGCTCACTTGGGGAGTGAGGAGTCTGTTGCGCGTGATCTTCCTAAAACTCAGGAGGAAGTCGATTCGGAACCCCACTCTCGGGCGTCACACAAGCTCTTGCAAGCGAAGAAAATGAGCATATAAATGAACTCAATTCACATGTGAAAACCGTTGGTGTGCGATGACGCTGGCTTCGAGTTGAATGCTTCTGTTCGTTTTATTTAACCAATCGACGAAATCGCAACAGAGTGAGTATCGATGGCGGAACGACGGAAACGGATTCTTCTCTATGTTCCCGCGATTTGGCCTGACGACACCGCGCTGAAAATTGTGGCGCTTGCCAAAGAACTGGCTACGGTTTGTTCCGACCACGGCGACGAACTGACCATCCTTGCCACGTCGATCGATCTCATCGGCAAGCCGGTCTACTGGCCAAATGCACAGACGCAATTTGCACGCGTTCTGCCCCCATCGAAACTGGAGCCTCATTTCTCCCCGGAAGGTTCACGGGACGCCTTCCAACAGTTAACGGCTCTCGCCGAAAAGCACGACGTCGTCTGGATTCCGCAACCATTCGGGGCGCTCCCTTCGGATTGCCGACTCCAACTCTCGATCCCCGTGGTGTTCGGAATTCCCCACCTCAATTTCGATATCGTCGATTCGGGCGCTCGAACGGATCGGTACCGTCGAGACATGAGCCGCTTGAGCCAATTCGCGCAGCATTTCCTCTTCTCGACGGCTTCGTTGCAATCCGCCGCTGTGGAACGGTATGCCATCCCGATCAATCGCACCAGCGTGGTGCCGGATCGCGGTGCCAAAGTTTATTCCAGTCCCGATCAAGTTCGCGCATTGGGGCTGCCCGAGCAGTATTTGCTCACGGTCGGCTGGGATCGACCGAGTCAAGAATCTCTGGTCACCGCGGACGCCGTCGCCGAACTTTTCTGTCGCGGTCAGTTACCATTTCCGTTTGTGAACATCACCGAAGGGATCGACCATCCGCCGCTAATCGGCATGCTGCAACTCCAGCGTGGCCGCGACTGTCGGGCCAAGCTGCATGACGTGGGAATGCAACTGGGCCGCGACTGGTTCGAGTTGAACCATTTGGAGACACAAGAACTCCAAGCGGTCATGGCAGGCGCGTCCGGGTTCATCGGCAATGGTCGCCGTGGTGCTGGGCCGAATTGGCACACTCTAACGGCGAGCCAATCCCATGTCCCACTGATCAACCCGACCGTCGTCGGCTACGATACCGATCCGAACCGCACGTTCGTGTACGATCCCCTGTCGGCAGACTCTCTGGCGAGTGCAATTCTAGATTGTGGCAAGGATCGTCAGGAAGCGAACCGTCGGGCCGATGCCGCGAGTTACCACTGCGTCAGTTGGAATGCACAAAAATTGCACACGATTCTTTCGGAGCAGTCACAAGATCGTTATCCCATTTCACATCCTGCCGTGCGAGCTGCTCGACCGCGCGATCAACGCGTGGCTTGGCTGATCAGCCATACGACGTTGCGCGATGCCGAAATTCCCATCCTGCGCCAGCTAGGTTACGAAGTCTACACGAACAAGGTTTTGCCGACGGGTGAAGATTACCGGAGTGGTAGTGCCGACTTCTCGTGGGACGACGATAGCACGTTGCCGACCGACGTCTTGGAGGCGATGAACGCCTACAATTTTTATCAGAGCGAACTGACCTACGAGATGACTTGCATCTTGGAAGCGTATTTCGGCACCATCATTTCTGCGGTGTACGGTCTTCTATTGAGGCAATTGATCAAATGTTATCATGGAAGGATTTTGATCCGCGCGTTCGGACTGGAAGCGCCACGCACGTACGGTGAATATTTCGGGCACTTCTCCGAAGATTGGATGTGGAAACGGCTTTGGCAAATCCAGCACCGGTTTTGGATCGCGGCGTGCTACGAGCAAATTCCGCCTCACGAACCCGCGCTGTTGAGTCAACACTCGGTGATCCTGCCGGTCGCCATGCCCGAACGCACCTTCCGGATGAACGACCAATGGGTCGGCACTGATCGCCGAGTCTTTTTCGTTTGTCCGAGCATCCATTCCGCCGCCCAATATTACGGCGTGATCTACGAACAATTTCGAAAATTGTATGGTGATCTCCCCTACCTGGTCGGTGGTTCCCAGTCAATTCCGGTCGACGATCCCAACGTCACAGGATTTTTGACCGAAGAGCAGTTCAATCACATTTTGGTTGATCTGCGTGTTATGTATTACCACAGTCGAGAACCCCGCCACATTCACTACCATCCTTTGGAAGCCATTGCCGTCGGCATGCCCGTGGTGTACATGCGCGGTGGCCTCATGGAGCATTTCGACACCGGTAGCCAAGCGGGTGCATGCGAAACGGACTCGGAAGCCCACGAAAAACTCCAGCGGATTCTCGACGGTGATACTGAGTTGATTACCGCAATTCAGAAAAGTCAGAAGTCGATCCTCGAGATCTTCTTACCCGGTTACAATCTGGCAGCGTGGGCCGAGGTTTTCAGCGGAGATGTCATGGCCGAATCATGCATCGCCGATCTACCGAGCCTAATACCGTTCAGCGTTCAGACACGTGCTATTGCCGAAATTCCCGAGTGTCTTGCGAGGGTGCCGTTTCGAGAATTGATGAGAAATGACTGGCGTCGAACAGCGGAGCTTGCGACGACTGCTTCAAATAAGTTCAATCATGTCATTCCTGAAGTACTCTCCCCAAAGCAACGTATCCGCGAGTTCATTCCCAAACCGCTCCGCTCTTCGGCACGCGTCGTGTTCAGCGGGATGAAATTCTTGAAACGGAGCATGCGTCGGCCCATTCCGCAATCGGAAAATCACCTCACGCCGGCACCGCTGTGCATCGTCCCCCCGACGGTAATTCCGATCCCGTTGAGTCCCAAAGAACTCGATGCCCAGTATTTGTTCACACCGGCACTTGCGCCGGCGGATCGGATGTTGCATGAAAACATCGAACGGAATCTGAACATCGCCGACATCGGGCGGATTTTGAAAACGAATCGCTGGAATTTTACGCTCGACCCCATTGGATTGCTCGACCCCAACCTGCCGATCAAAGGTATCGAGCGTAAAAAATTGATTGTGGGTTTCAGCCATCTCGCTTGGGAAACGGAAGACGCCTACGGCCCATTCACCTCGACAGCGTGTCGGGAAGCCATGCTCTGGTGCCGGGTCGCCGAACATGCCGTGTTCACCAATGGACGCGATCGCGATTTGGCCATCCGCCGCTACCGCCTCGACCCGAAACGAACTTCCATTCTGCCGACACTCACGCTGATGGGAGGTATCTCGGTCGGGCCCATTCCATCGACGAAACAGATCGTCACCAAATACCGACTGCCTGAAACGTACTTGATTGGCTATTATTCCAAACGAACCAACCCGAATAGTTGGCTGCTTCTCCAAGCCATTCGAATCTTGATGCGTCGCAGTGTCGCCCTGCCGGCACTCGTTTTGACCGAAGCCATCAAGACGAGTGCCGCGGGCCGTTCGAGCGAATGGGTCGAAATCGATACTTATAAAAGTCTCAATTCATTGGGGCTTTTGAAAGGGAAAAACTTGTTTCTGTTCCCGGCCTTGCGGGAAGCCCGACGCCACTCTCTGGAAATGAGGGCCTGTCTCTCGGTGGTGGTACCACGCTGGGGCGGCGATGCCGTCCGCGATGTCGCCCGTGCCGCCTTGGCCCGAGTACCGGTAGTCGCTTCGGCGATTCTTCCGGTCGTCAATGCGTTTGGGAATTCGGGTGAAAACGTGCTATTAGTCGATCCCGACGACGCGGTCGGGCTGGCCAACGCCATCCAACGCACTTTGGAAATGAAAGACGAAGCCCGCGCAAGAACTGAACGAGCGTTGGCCACGGCCCAACGGATCAACTCCGCGGAAGCACTTGCGGAACGGGAGCGACTTTTTTCGGCTATTGCAGTGCAAGCTAATGCGAATGACGAAGAACGAAGAAGACCCCTTCCGCAATCGAAGGCACTACAGCGAGCAAATTCAGGCTCGGATCGGGACTCGTGATCCCCGTTGCCAAGCCGTAGCCTGTCTGTACCAAGATCGTTCGGCAGCCGGCACTGGCCCCGGCTTGCAAATCGCTGATCCGGTCGCCAATCATCCACGACCTTGCCAAGTCGATGCCTAAATCGCTCGCCGCTTGAAGTAACAGCCCCGGCTTCGGCTTCCGACAGTCGCAGTCGATTCGATAGCGTCCCTGCCCTTGCGTCGGATGATGCGGGCAATAGTAGAACCCGTCGACCTCGGCTTCACCCAAATGCTCGGCGATCACCCGGTGTACTTCCGGCACGACACTCTCGGCGAATAATCCACGGGCTACACCCGATTGATTCGAGACCACCACGACCTTCCAACCCGCGGTGTTCGCGGCACGGATGCTCGCCGCCGCTCCGGGGATCAATTTCACTTGTGCCGGCCGGGCGAGGTATTCGACTTCTTCGATCAACACGCCATCGCGATCCAAAAAAATAGCCGTCGCCAGACCTGCAATCAGGTTGGGCGACGGCTCGTGTGCAGTCGGTGGCTCGATCACAGGCTTACGCCTTGACGGTCGGCGTGACCTTTTGAAGGACATGCAGTTTCTTCGCAGCACGCGACTTCAACCGTGCGGCTTTATTCGGGTGGATGTACCCTTTCGCAGCGGCTTGATCGAGCTTCTTCGCGGTGGCGCTCATCACGGGGATGATCTTGGCCGGGTCGCCGGTCTTGATCGTCGCGGCGAGTTCCTTGGTTTGAATCTTCACGAGCTTCAACACGCGTCGGTTGAGCTTCTGGCGTTTCTCGGCTTGCTTCAATCGCTTCCACGCGCTTTTCGTATGCGGCATGATGTCCTCAATGGATGTTCGGGGTTCAAAATCAAAATATCAGGTAGTCGAACCGACTTTATAGCGGATGAATTTGGCCAACTTCAGGTCGACCTTGGTCAGAGCGGCACCGACCGTAGTACTCGGGTACTTGGCCGTGTTGGCCATGGGCTGTTCGAACAGCACCATTTCCGAGAGCCAGCTCTTCAGCTTGCCTTCGGCGATCTTCTCCAAGATATTGACCGGCTTGCCAACGTTCTTGGGATCGTCCTTGATCTGATTCACCAAGAAATCGCGTTCCTTGTTCAGCACTTCGGCCGGCACTTCCGTGGCGACCATGTACTGCGGATTCAGAGCCGCGATATGAGCGCAGATATCTCTCAACAGCTCGTTGTGGCTGCCCGTACCCGTGCACTGAAGCAACGCCCCGACGGAACCGTCGTGATGTACATATTGGCCAAACACGCCACCCGATAATCGAGCGAAGCGTTGGACAATCATTTTCTCACGGATGACGCTGACAACATCGGTGAGGCGATCACTGACCGTGGCTGTACCGAACGGCTTAGTTAACAGGTCGGCCACATCGGTCGGATTCGTCGTGGCGACGGCTTTCGCCAAATCGTCGACGAGGGAAAGAACGCGGTCGTTCTTGGCACTCGGGGCCGACTCGCAACGGAATTCGACGATCGCGGCGATGGCAGACGCCGAATCGATATTCACGCCCACGCGGCCCTCGGCGGTTTCGTTGCCTTCGCGCTTCACGCCGACGTTCTTGCCGCGGAGGCGAAGAATATCGACTGCTTTTTGGATGTCGCCGCCCGCTTCCGTGAGGGCGCGTTTGCAGTCCATCAATGGCTGGTCGGTGATTTTGCGGAGTTCGTTGACCGACGCAGCGGAAATCGTGCTCATAGCGTTCTCAATACTCTCGATTCATTGGAGAAGATTTAGAATTCACCACAGAATCTGATTTGCTGGGGCGAAAATTCTATTTAACCGACAGTGGCCGGGGCGGGTTGGTTCACCGTCGGAGCGGC
>JAYSYJ010000036.1:0-7222 GCA_043727675.1 Fimbriiglobus sp. | reverse complement strand
TACAACACAGCGTACATCAGCGGCGTTGTCCCGCCGGACCCCTTCAGGCTCGCGGCCTTCGGGTCGTCCTGGAGAAACTTGCGGAACGCCGGGCCGTCGCCGGCCCGCAGCGATTCCATGAGCCGTACGGCCTTTGGGTCGGGGGCTGTCACGACCGCCTCGCCCGCCGCCGCGTCGGGCCACACCGCCCCCTGGTCGATCCACGCCTTGATGACTTTGATCTCGTCCGCACTCATCGTCCCGTCGGGGGGCATCTGCAGCCCGCGGAAGCCGCCGAGCACGAGGTACAGAGCACTCGCCCCGCTGTTCCCCGGCGCGATCACCGGGACGGTACCCCCCCGCATGGCGTCCCGGCGGCGGTCGAGCCGCAGGCCGTTCTTCTGCTCCTTCGCCCCGTGGCATGTGTGGCAGTGGGCTTTGAGGAGTGGTTGCACGTCGCGGGCAAAATCGACCTTGGCGGGTTCCTGGGCGACCGCCACGCTGAACCCGCACGTCAGCACGACGGCGGAGAGGGTAGGTCGGAACATGGGCACTCCGGAATATGTGGCTGTCGGGTTTCCCGCGGCTCGTGATCGCCCTGGCGACGGACCCGAACCCGGGCCGCGTATGGTACCGAGCGCAATGCCGAAAAGCAATGACGTTACCCGGCTCGTGCCATTGCGCGAGGCAAGAAGTGAGTGTTGTGCGCGTCGGTCCGACACACCGACGCTGTTTAAGTTACTCACGACAGGAGGATTGGCTCACGTTATGGCCATCTGCGCCTTGATGGTCGCTTGTCCGCTTGGAAGGTCTTCCTCTGCTCCTACTCCTGCTCCCACTCAGAACGCAACACCACCGCAACACGAATGCTATACCACTGCAACGAAATCGGGCTGGCGGGATTTGAACCCACGACCTCTTACACCCCAAGTAAGCGCGCTAGCCAAGCTGCGCTACAGCCCGTAACGAACAACACCTTTCTAAGCGGTTCTGGGCGTTCTGACAATCGGAGTTTTGGCCATGTTCGCAGATTATGCCGCTTTGATGGTCACGAGAGCTGCCTGGCCTTGGGTTTGCTTGCTTGCCTTGTGCGGAATGGACTGGTACTCTCAGGAAAAGACTCATTTGCGGTGAATCTCGAATTTTTCCAACGATCGGTTCCCAATTGCGTTGTAACTAATTGGGTTCCTGTCGGGCCAATATTAGGTGTGTGATGCTTACGCTTCGCTTCGGTTTCGTCGGTTTGCTCGCGTTGTCTCTCGGGCTTCTCGCGTGGATGGCGGAAGGCTCGCAGGGGCAAACCACTGCGAAACAGTTGGAGCCTTACAAGAAAACGGCCAACGAGCCGGGAGAAGCTCGAGCGGTGTTGGTCGGGTTCAAAGAGGGTTCCGTTTCGATCTCGAAGCCGATCAATGCGGCTGACCAAGCCGCGTTTACGCAAATGGCTCAATATCTCGTCAACCGGGTGACCTACCCGGAATACCACGTGACCACACCGGAACCGACGGATCTTCAACCGAGACCGGCCGCGAAAACCGTGGCCCAACTCATTGACGATTTGCGGAAATCGCTGATTGTGCCTCCGGCGGATGGTAAAATCACCCTCCCCCAAGAAGATTACATCCGCGAGTTCGGTATCCCGCTCAACAAATACTTGGCCGATATTCTGATCCAAGAAAAAGGGAAGATGCCACCGGCGATCATTCGGGTGAATGCTGGCCGTTTACTGGCGGTCGCTTGCGAAAGCGGTGCCCCGGCGTTATGGCCGACGGTCATCACACTCATCAAAAACCCGGATACACCACCGGAGTTGCTGTACTACGCCTTGAAAGCCGCGGAAGGGTTGCTCGGTGGATTCGACGTCTCGAGATTAAGCCGCTTAGCGGCGCTACCCGAGGACGCTGACAAGTTGCTGTTCGATATGGTTCGTGCTCTTGAAGAAGTCGTTTTGAAAGGGCCGAAAATCGCCGACAAAGTGCACGTCGAAAGTGGCTCGCAACCGGTGTTGTCGACCGATCCGAACGCGAAAGTGGATCGGTTGCTTCCGGAACAAATCGCCGTCGTGCAGATGTACCGTCTCCAAGCGATTCGCGCCTTGGCACGACTCCGTAACGATTCGATCGGCGGGAAAGCCAAGCCGACTTACGAAGTCCGGCCGCTGTTCACCTTGGCCCGTGTCGCGGTCGGCGATCCTTCGATCACCCCGGCGTTGAACAAGAAAGAAATCGCCGAGGCCGTGTTGGGACTGGTTCGGGTCACTCCGAGTGCGAATGTGAATCTCGACGAATTGGCGTATGCGGTGTCGTACGGGTTGCGGGTGGTCTATTCGACAAAGGCCGCCAACACGGACGATACGACTCTCCCTTGGAAAGGCCTGTCCGGACGGATGACGATTGCTTTGCAAGACTGGCAGAGTGCCATCTCGAAAGCTCCCCGCGTCCTTCCCAAGCAAAAAGAATCGATCAATTCACTCGTCAAAAAAGCATCCGATGGATTGTTCATTCCCTCGATCAGCCCGACCGTGGGAGCCGGAGGGATCAATCCCGTCAAGCTCGAATTGATCGATGATTGGCAGCGAGATAACCCACCCGTAAATGATCGCCAACTTTTCTCGGATGTGAAAACGTTCAAGCTCATTTACAACAAGTGAGGTTCTGGGATTCTGTCCGAACAGTTTCTCAGTTGCGATTCATCCATTTGCTGCGATAATGCACTATCCACTTGAGGTCTTGACCATGAAACATTGGCTAGCAGCGACGACCGGGTTGGCTCTGACTGGGGGCTTTCTCGAAGCACAAACGCCTCCCCCGAGTAACTCAGGGTACCTTGTGATCCGAGTGAAGATCGCCAATACCGAAGGTGGCAGTGCACCGTCGTCGCCCTTTCCTGGTGGCGGCCCATCCGGTGGCCCACCCGGTTTTCCAGGTGGGCCGGGTGGTGGGCCGCCCGGATTTCCTGGTGGCCCCGGCGGGCCCGGCGGATCAAGTGGAGGCCCTCCCGGTGGCTTCGCCGGTTCAGGATTTCCTTCCGGAGGTGCTTCGTCGCCTGCTATTGCAGCGGATGAGCGCTCGGTGTTCGCACTGATTCCAGTTAAGTCCGTCTACCAAGGTGGTGTTTACCCGCGCAACATTTCGCCCGATAATCCCAAGCACATTTGGGCCAAGCACGATTATGGCAAGTCGCTGCTTTTCGACGACGGTTCGAACATTCAGGTCTACTCCATACCCGGTACTGTCGAACAAGACATCAAGAAGAAGTACACCGCATGGACCAAAGATCGCAAACCCGACGTGCTCCTTGAGTTGATCAGTTATGCACTGTCCACCGATTACGTGGAACTGGCCACTACCTATTCCAACGAGCTTGAAAAGCTCGTGGAAGCACAAAAAACAGCCGCACCGCGAATCATGAAGTTCGCCGAAGCCTACCGAGAACTCAAACTCAAATTCGAAGAAGTCGTTGCGACGCCGCCAGAAGCCGAAGAATGGCGGAAACGGTTGAAAGCCTTGGCCATTGCCGAAGACAAGCACTACGCGCTCATCCATTGGGGCGAGCAAGCCATCTCTGCAGACACCGTCAACCGTCGCCTGGCGGAACTGGATCGCAACTTTCGCGCGTTCTATTTATGGCACGCTGTCCAAGGTAAGACGCTGAAATTCCCGGACAAGCGTCTCGTGGTGGTGATTGCCAACCGCCCGACCGATGTCGATGAACTCCGTCCGAAACTCGACGGGATGCCGGTGGTGTCGGACGCGTTCTATTCCCCGGCCCACAACTTGGTCGTCCTGTCGCCGATGCGGCTCGACGAAGCTGGGAAATCGTTCTCCGAACTCGCTAAAGCCAAATATCAGGACGGCTGGAACCGAGACGAACTTCTGAAAGGCAAAGCACCGGTCGTGAAAGGCGGGAACTTCGCCGACCTCTATCGAACGATGACCTACGCCCTCGTGGACCGTGCTTTGGAAGACGAGGCCGCACATGCCGCGATCACACGGGAAGGCAGCCGGCAGTTGTTCTCGGCACTGGGCATTCTCCCTCAACACGTCGTACTTCCGAAATGGATCGAAAACGGTGTCGGTAACCTGTTGCACAAACCCAAAGATGTGGGCGTCGTCAAAGTGGCGGGTGGTAAAAACGGGATGGCGGTCGGACTTTGGGCGGGCTACGGCTCCCCGAACTACGTCCTCCTCCGAGAGTGGAAGGAAATGTGGACGAGGAAAGAGCTGGCGGCACCGGCCAAAGACTTACTTCTCAACGTGCTCACGGATCACTATTTCGATGCGGTTCGCACCGGGATCGACCCCGATCCAGCACCGGTGGCCATTGGCCCTGCGGGCAACGGTGGTTTCGCACCCCCTCCGGGCGGGAATGCCCCTCCCGGTGGTGGCGAGATGAGCCTGCCATCCGACAAGGGTAGCAAACTCGATTCGCAATCGCCGCAGCGTCCGCAGCCTCCTGGATTTCCCGGTGGCCCGGGTGCGCCGGGTGGCGGCCGACCATTCCCTGGTGGTGGCCCAAGTGGCCCGGGAATGCCGTTTCCAGGTGGGGGTGGTACCGGCGTCATCGAGTCCGGCTCAGATAAAGGCGCCATCCGGACGAAACTCGAAATCAAAGCCCAAGTCACATCGTGGGCGCTCGTTTACTTCCTAGCCAAAACGAATACCCCGGGACTCCACAAATTCTTTGCGAAACTCAACGACCTGCCTCGGGACATGCGAATCGATCGCAAAGTGGTCGTGGATCTGTTCGCCCGTGAATTTAACCTCATGAATGCCGAACTCACGGCAATCGATGATGTTGCTTTCAACGAGTTCGCCGAGAGGTGGATCACTTACATGAACGGTGTCCAGCCGTCGTGGCACTCCATGGCACTCACGACGACATCGGCAGATAGTTTGGGACAAGGTGGTGCCGGCGGTGCGGGTCTTCCACCCCGCGGTCCTGGTGGGCCTGGCGGAGCAGGTGGTAGTTCGGGCGGCGGAGATAAATGATCACTCGAAGAATAGTCCACCATCCTCCAGCCCGCTTCACCTCGAAGCGGGCTGTTTGTTTGCGATGACCGGGAACCGTATCATGCGCGCGATGATGACCCGACGACAATTGCAATTGATTGCCTCATTGGCCGCAGTGGTTCTTTGCAGCTCGGCCGACAATCCGCAAGCTCCCAGCACCGCCATGGTCGCCGAGCCACGCAACATCGATTCCTGGAAACAACGGCACGAATCTTTAGTGAAACGGTCTCAGAAAGGCGGAGTCGACGTCGCGTTTGCCGGAGACTCGATCACCGAGCGTTGGGAATTGGAAGGCAAAGAAATTTGGGACGAATCGTTCGCGGCTATGAAACCGATCAATCTCGGCATCGGTGGTGACTGCACTCAACATTTGCTCTGGCGCATCACGACGGGAAAAGAGCTGGTCGGAATCGAACCGAAAGTCATCGTGCTTTTGATCGGCACGAATAACATCTCCGGTCACAAGCCGATGGAAATCGCCATCGGGGTGAAAATGATCGTTGCCGAATTGCGAAAACAGAAGCCCAACGCGCGAATCTTGGTTTTGGGATTATTACCCCGTTTAGGGAAGCCGGTTGCGAACCGTGAAGAGTCCGTCCCGGCAAGTCACTTACTGTCGTCGATCGCAACCATCAATGCTTTGCTGAATACCTTCAACGATGACAACGTGCGATTCTTGGATCTCGGTCAGCGCTTGCTCACCGAGGAAGGAAGTTTGCCGAAGTCGCTGATGCCGGACTATCTCCACCTATCGACGGCAGGATACCGCATTCTGGCGAGGGGCATTGCAGAACCGGTCGATGACATGCTGAAAAATGTGCCGACGTCACGAAGTCTGGCAAATGCAATGCTGCAACGGGTTGACGCCTGCCGAGATCACCTTATGATGTGGTTGTCGGGTGAAAATAGGTGATGCGGGAGTGGCGGAATTGGCAGACGCGCCAGATTCAGGTTCTGGTACTCGCAAGGGTGTGGAGGTTCAAGTCCTCTCTTCCGCAATGGGTTATAAGAAAAAGACTCGGATCTACGATCCGAGTCTTTTTCTATTTCCTAAATCACACGGTAGTCCAGTTCGCTATCCGGGATGAGATGCATCCGATTTGATATGTTTCTCTTAGAGCATTTTCTTTTTCAATCTTGCGCTGACACGGATGGGTAAGTAAAGTGGGCGGGAATCCAGGAGCTTCCGCCGATGAAAACGCTGCCCGTCGAATACCGCCACCGCGTGATCGCCTTGACCGAAGAGGGCTACACCACTTCTGAAATCGCCGAGGTGCTCGGCACGAGCGGCGCCTGGGTGCGTTCGATCAAGGCATTGCACCGGTTCGGCCGGCCGCTGGCGCCGAAGTCGCGGGCCAACAAGCGGACGTCGCTCGCCGAGCGGGAAGGCGAACGCCTCCGCGCGCAAGTGAAGGTCAAGCCGGGCTCGACGCTCGAAGATCTCAAGCGCGACTTGAAGCTGAGCGTGTCGATCTCCAGCCTCTGGTACGCCCTCCGCGACCTGAAGATCAGCCTAAAAAAAGTCCATCCACGCCGCCGAGCAGGAGCGGCCCGATGTCGCCGCCGCCCGCGCGAACTGGAAAATCGTCGCGCCCGCGATCGACCCGGCCCGCCTTGTTTTCCTCGATGAAACCTCCGGCACCACCGCCATGACCCGCCTCTACGGATGGGGGCCCACGAGCGAACGGGTCGTCGACGCCGTGCCGCACGGGCATTGGAAAACCACCACGTTCGTCGCCGCGTTGCGACTCGACGGACTCTTCGCCCCCTTGGTCGTGGACGGCGCGATCAACGGTGCCTTGTTCGCGAAACACATCCGCCAGGAGGTCGCCCCGCACCTCCGCTCCGGCGACATTCTGATCATGGACAATTTGCAAACGCACAAGGTCAAGGGGGTCGCCGAAGCGGTCGAGGAACACGACGCCCGGATCCTTTACCTTCCGGCCTACAGCCCCGACTTCAACCCCATCGAGCAGGTCTTCTCGAAGATCAAGAACGAACTGAGGCGACGCGAACTCCGCACCATCACAGCGCTCGAAGACGCCTTCGGCGAGTCCCTCGACTGGTTCACCCCCACGCAGAGGCAGAACTACTTCATCAATTCAGGATACTCGCCATAAAGACAATGAAAGTGCTCTAGCAGGGTGTTGAAAAACTCGCCGTTGCCACCGCGGGTCGACCGCGCTATTCTCGGGTTATCTCTGGGGGATTGACCATGCGCGGTCGGACCG
>JAYSYJ010000035.1:0-21816 GCA_043727675.1 Fimbriiglobus sp. | reverse complement strand
GGGCGTCTCGCTCGATCACGGTTTGCCGACGGAAGAGGGGCACGAGCATCACCTCCGCACGATCAACACGATTCGCCGCGAGGGTAGCATTGCGGCGGCGGTGCAGAAGGGGTTGCTGAAGTCGGGGATCATGTACGAGTGTGTCCGCAAGCAGGTGCCATACGTGCTGTGTGGCAGCATTCGCGACGATGGTCCGCTTCCGGAAGTCATCACCGATGTGCTGGCGGCCCAAACCGAAATGCGCGCGCACATTCCGGGCAGTGGATTCTGCCTCATGGTGGCGACCACCCTGCATAGTATTGCCGTCGGCAATTTGTTGCCGGCCTGGGTGAAGGTCGCCTGCATCGATATCAACCCGGCCACCGTGACGAAGCTCATGGATCGGGGGAGTACTCAAACGGTGGGGATCGTCTCGGACGCGGAGCCGTTCTTGCGAATGTTGGTCGCAGAACTCGGCAAAGCTGGGGTGGAGTGACTGCCGGCATGGAAACGGATTCGTCAGTGTCTTGGTTCGTTTACATGTTGCGTTGCGCCGATGGCTCACTTTACACGGGCATCACGCTCGACACCGACCGGCGTTGTCAGCAGCACAATGCGGGTACCGCGTCGCGGTACACGCGCTGCCGCTTGCCGACAGAGATCGTCTACCGCGAAATTCAAAATACACGAAGTGATGCGTTGAAGCGGGAATCGGCAATCAAGCGACTGCGGCGTCGGGAAAAGGATGCTTTGATCCGTCTACAGATGATGGAGTAGACAAAATAGTTCGCGAAGCGAATGGCATAGAAGGTGCTCCGTTAGTCCCCGCCTTTGACTCCCGCAAAAGGAGACACACCATGATGACGCAAACCGCCTGTTTCCAAGGGCTCGATCTTGAAATAGAAAATGTCCTGTTGCCTGATTATGACGAAGTCGCACCTCGTCTCTGGCAAGAACGCACACTGGATGATCTCACCGACATGGCCAATTTACTCGATTGTTTGGAATCGTCGGGTGTGAACGACCGAAAAATTTACACCCAAACGGACGGTACCTTTTTGGTAATGTGGAGAGCTTGAAAGAATCTTAACGATATGGGAACTTGGGTTCCCATATCGTGCGCAGTATCAGACCCCATTCTGGGCATACCGTTGCTCAACCACTTCCATGGCTCGATTGGCCGATTGACGCACCATGCGAATCAACGTCCATCCGCTGAGCATCCCGAGCAGGTAAGTCGTACCGGCAATCATTGCCAAACTGCTCGTGATCGACCATTCGGCGAAGCGAATGGTGGTGGATTCTTGGTTGTAATAGGCGAACGCGCCGACCGCAGCCGAAAAGAGGAGCAGAAACAGAAGACAGAGAACTCGCATGGTATTTGCCTCTTAAAGGGTTTGAACTTGGGAACAATCCGAGAATTGGCAACCGCCGTGCCAATGCTTCGGTTAAGCTGGCATTCGCTTTGCTCCTTTCACCTCTTTCTGTTCTCGAGCAAATTGGAGACTTCGATGCAAACGGCCCGTCAACTCGCCGATCTCGTGACGATCGCTCGTCGGGATGCTTGGGAGAAGTCCGACCCGAGCGACGCCATCGTGGCGACCGAGTCACTCGGCGCGACCGACATGCACGTCATCCACGTCGTCGTTCTTGAAGCGGGGTATACCGGTGATGAAATTGAACCGATGAGCGCCCATGTTGCCAAATTGATGGTCGGACAGGTCGAAGCGCTGGCCGATAACATGCCCGCGACCGGTGCCGACTGATTTCACTTAGTGATCAACGGCTGATCGCTCACGACCGTCAGCCCGACAAAAAATACGAGTTCTCGATTCAACGCGCGGACGCCCAACCGGGCTTCGCGCAGCATTCCGATCGAGGCCCCTAAGAGACCCACGACGCCGAGCACCGCGAGGCTGATCGGCACAACCGGTAAGAAATGTTCAGTGAGGAAATTGACGGCAATTCCCAAGCTCGATCCGACGAACGTTCCAAACGCCGCGTAGAGCAGCGTGATCGACGTCAAAATGATATTGCCGCGCTTCTGCTGGAGCCGGATCATCCCTCGGTAATGCTCCAGTCGTTCCGCCGGGTGGCTGAAGTTCCCCAAGCCGCGCATCAGTTGATCGCTGAGGTCGGTGAGAACCCGGAGTCGGTCGACGACGCGGGCCAACCGGTTGTTCGCCGAGAAGAGCAGCGAACCGGTCGCGGTCATGAATAGTGCCGGCGAGAGCATCGCCGTCAGCACTTGGTAATCGGGTGCCGGCATCGTTCTATTTCCCCGGAATCACACGGATCAAACCGGCGTCGATGCACTGCCCACCAACGGTCTGATGGCAGTGAATGGCCAAGGTATTGACCCCTGCTTTCAATGTCTTGCGGCCTTCCGGTGTCAGCGACACTTCAACGTACCCCGACGTGTAGCCAGACACTTTCGCAGCCAGGACCCCATTCAGGTACACCTCGGCGTCTTCATCGTGGTGAATGCTCAGCAACACGTCACCTTCGGGTGCTTCCTTCAGTTCGAACGTGCGCCGCAGCCAGATGTCAGCGGACTTCCATTCGGTGCCCACGACCGCATTCGGTGTGATCTTCGTGCCGAACCCGCCCGCGCCTTCCTTCCACTTGTCCGCGTCGAAATCGGTCGCTTCCCAGCCATCGGTGGGCTTCGCTGTCGAGAACATCCACTTCTGCGCTTTCGCCTGCGAGGTCGGCACGAGTTCGACGTAGATCGGCGGCGGCCCGAAGAGAGTCTTGTGCCACTTCGCCGTTTCCGCGACGTCGAACTTGATGATCTCACGGTCGTAGGTCATCAGCCCGTTGACCTCGACTTCGACATCGGTGGTCTGCGTGTAGACCGACGCGGACAGTCCTTTGCCGATGAGCGGGTGCATCCGCAACATCAGTTGGTGGTAACTCGACCGCAGTTCGTCGGTCGTTTTGAAGCTCTGATAGCCCCAATTGTCCTTCTCTTTCCAGAGATGATTCTTGATCGGCAAGCCGAGGCCCCCGAACTCACCGAGGACACTGACGCGGTCTTTCATGGCCGGGAACATCCCCGGCCCCGGATAGTTGTGCATGTCTTTCATGTCCCCGTAGCCGCGATCCGCCCAGCCGCTCGGCCCATTGACCAAGCGTGTCGGGTCGTATTCTTTCACCCATTTCAAAATTTCGTTAGTATCGTGCTGACCCCACCCCTCGTTGAATGGCACCCAAACCACGATGCACGGGAAGAAGCGTAAGTGGTCGATCATCGCCTTCAATTCCAAGCGGAATTGCCTTTTGTCGATGGGCTTGAACACGGCATCGTTCTTGCCATCGGGCGGCACGAATTGATCGGGGCCGGCCCCGCTCGGCATGTCTTGCCAAACGAGCAGGCCGAGTTCATCGCAGTGGCGGTAATACCGAGCCGGTTCGACCTTGATGTGCTTGCGGAGCATGTTGAAGCCGAGCTTCTTGAGCACTTGGAGGTCGTATTTCATGGCGGCGTCCGACGGTGGCGTGAGCAAGCCATCGGGCCACCAGCCTTGATCGAGCGGCCCGAGTTGGAACAGCGGCTTGTTGTTGAGCATCAGGCGCATGACACCTTTGTCGTCCGTGGCGGCTGCAATCTTGCGGAACGCAAAGTAACATTCGACTTCGTCACGCCCTTCATCCACTCGCATTCCAACGGCCCAAACTTTCAGTCGATACAAGTGCGGGGAATCCGGCGTCCAAGGCTTCGCATTCGGAATTTTGATCGTGTCGCCGAAAGGTCCAATCTTACCTTTGGCAACGACTTCTTCTCCATCGAGGACTTCAACGCCACTCGCTTGATTTCCAAAGGCACTCCTCATGTTCGGCCATGCTGTGATTTCGCCATTGTCGAAATTGATATCGATCCTCACCGACTCAATACTCCTGTCATTCACCGGCTCCATCCAGACCGTCTGCCAGATGCCCGTCACCGGCGTGTACCAAATACTCTCCGGCTTCAGCTTCTGCTTGCCGCGCGGCTGCGAGCCACTGTCGCTCGGATCCCAGACCCGCACCGTCAGTTCATTCTCCCCGGCCTTCAGCGCCTCGGTGATGTCGAAGCTGAACGGGTCGGAGCCGCCCTTGTGCGTGCCGAGTTCCTTGCCGTTGACGCTCACGACCGCTTCCCAATCGACGGCGCCGAAGTGGAGCAACACCCGCTTCCCCTTCCAACCTTCCGGCACGTCCACCGTGCGTCGGTACCACAAATTCTGCTGGGGCGTAACCGCTTGGCCAACTCCGGACAACGCCGACTCGGCACAGAAGGGCACCAGAATCTTCCCGTCCCACTTCTCCGGTTTCGGCGCATCTTTCTTGGTGATCGCGTAGTCCCACAGCCCGTTGAGGTTCGCCCAATCTTTGCGAATCATCTGCGGCCGCGGGTATTCCTGCCAAGCATTGGTCGGCGTGACCTTCTTGCCCCATTTGGTCATCAACGGGCTTGGTGCCGGCTTCCAATCGGCGGCAAATGCAGGGGTGGATGAAAGGAGCAAAAACCAAACGGCGAAATGACGGAATACGGGCATGGGAATTGACTCCTGTGCCGGAGGAGTGCCCCGGTGGATTTCGGACGTCGTCGCCCCGGAGAGCCGGCCAGCAACACACATACGCTATTCCAATAGGGGCCGACTTTCACCGTCAATAGCCGGCACGCGCCTTCGTACCCGTGTCACACGCCGGCGCGAATTCTCTACTTCCACGTCATTTCAATCTGAATCGTCCGAGGGCTCGATTTGCCCTTCCTCCGGGTGTGAACTAGGGTTGACCGAGAATCCGCCGGGGATCGCCCTCGGCGTTGGCTCGCGTCCGAACCCATCTGCCCCCACCGTTGCATGGATTGGTCCGCACCGCACCCTGCTCGTCGTTCCGGGCTCGCCCACGCGGCGAGCTTCGGTCTGCTCCTGTTGCCCGCCGCGTTGCTCGGAATCGCCGCCGCACGCTATTCGTCGCCGATGTTGCTCGTGGGGGCGATCGCCGAATTACTCGTGGGTTGTTTGTTCCTGCGCTGCCGCGAGGTTTGGAAACCGCCCGTCAGTGGCTCGCTCATTCTGTTGTACCTCATGGGCCTCGGCTGGATCTGGTACGGCACACAAGTACCGGCGGTTACCGATCCGTTCGTCCACTTCGCCCGGGGATTGTTCATCACCGTCGCCTTGGTGTTGTTTGGGTTGCACGATCTCACCCGCACCGGTGTGGAACCGCGGCGGCGGGCGCGCGCACTGACGAATCGGTTGCTCGTGCGGGGAAGTTGGCCCGATACGTTGGTAGAATATTCCCGCATTCCCGAAGTTCAAAAACTCCGCGCCGTGGTACGGGAAGATCCGACGCTCGTGCTGGTTCTGTTGGAAGATCGCCGGCCCGAAGTGCAACTCGCCGGGCTATCGGCACTCCAAGGTCGGCCGTACTGGCGTTGGGATGAAGCCGGCACGCTCTTGAAGCTCGCCCGGACGACCAACGTGCCCGAAGTGAAGATCCTCGTGGTGCTGGCACTGGGCACCGCTGACAACGCCGACATCATGAACGGCATCGCGGAATTTTTGAAAGACCCCAATACCGATGTTCGCCACGCCGCGAGTGAATCGCTCGTGAATGGGGGGGAACGCCGTTGGACGATGGTGCGCACCGCCATTCGCAACCTGCTCGCCGACCCGGTGTACCTCGCCGACGGCGCCCTACCCGGTTCGGCGGGGAAACTTACCCCGGTGGCAATCTCCGACCTCACCGGCTGGGCCAATGAGCCGGTGCCCATTTCCGAACGGGCCATCCGCACCTTGCTCGATCATTACCATCTGGCCTTGCAGACGGAAGACGACCTCGGGTTACCGTCGGAACTCGGTCGCCAGGTCACCGACGATTCCACGCCACCCATCCTCCGGGTGGAGCTCGCACACTTGCTTTACAAGCACACGCTGATTCCCGACGACTTGCTCGACCGTATGACCGACGCCGACCAACCCGGCCCCGTGCGACTGCTCGCCGCGGACATCTTGTTGAAAGCCGATCCCACCGACGGTTCGGCCCTCGATGTTCTCCGTGGCCTCGGTCGGCAATCGAACCGCGATACAGCCATGGCCATCGCCCGCATTTTGCAGAACCGATTGCAGCTCGATCTCGGCGCCCCCGCTAGCGGCGTGACCCCAAATAGTAAACAAGCGACGGATATCACCCAGAAGGTACTCCGTTGGGCCACGGGCCGCGCCCTCTCAGTCGGGCTCGAAGAAACCCCGATGATGCTGGACGAATCGCTATTGGGCAGCATGGTCTTCGGCCCCGGCGGCATCATGCCCCACGAACCGCCCAGCTCCGGCCCGACATCGGTACCGGGTGTCAGTCCGACCAACCGCTGGCAAGCCCGACACTAAGAACGAATCGTTCAAGCATTTCGCAAGCCTCTCAATAGAAACTCCTGATCTTTCAGGAGGGGCCGGCATGCGGATTATCCACGTCATCGATAGCCATACGGGTGGGGAGCCGACGCGGGTTGTCGTGTCGGGCGGCCCCGATCTTGGCGGCGGTAGCGTCACCGCGCAAGCTCGCGTTTTTGCTGAGCAATACGACGAATTTCGTTCATGCGTGGTGAACGAACCGCGCGGGTCGGATATCCTCGTCGGGGCACTCCTGGTTCCGCCCCTCGACCCGACTGCCGCGTGCGGCGTCCTCTTCTTCAATAACGTCGGCCTGCTCGGCATGTGCGGGCACGGCACCATCGGACTCGCCATTACTTTGCAGTATCTCGGTCGCATCGGGCCGGGGCAACATCGTGTGGAGACGCCCGTCGGTGACATCGCGATGACACTGGAGGTCGACGGCCGGGTGAGTGTCCGCAACGTGCCGAGCTACCGTTCTGCGCGAAGCGTGGTTGTACAAGTTGCGGGACTCGGCACCATCACCGGGGACATCGCCTGGGGTGGGAACTGGTTCTTCCTCGTTGGGGAGCATGGTCAAGAATTGACCGTGAGGAATGTGAAGCAGCTCACGGACGTGACGGCGCGCATCCGAGATGCACTCCGAAGCCAAGGGATCACGGGTGCCGACGGCGCCGAGATCGACCACATCGAACTGTTCGGGCCACCGGCCGACCCGGCGAACCACAGCCGCAATTTCGTCCTCTGTCCCGGTCTGGCTTACGACCGCAGCCCCTGTGGCACCGGAACGAGTGCGAAGCTCGCCTGTCTGGCGGCGGATGTGAAACTCCGAGCCGGCGGACTTTGGCGACAAGAGAGTATTCTCGGGAGCGTTTTTGAAGCCACGTACGAACCTGGAGACGGTGGATCGATCATTCCCACGATTACCGGTAATGCCTTTCTGACAGCCGACGCCCAACTGCTAGTCGATGAGGCCGACTTGCTAAAGTATGGTGTACGGAAATATTAAATCTAGCATTTTGCCGCACTTCTCTGAAAACTCTGTGGAACTTCTGACAATCGAACAGAATTCGGGTTGCCGAGGGATTGTTGTCCAAATACAGTTATGATTGTGATCTAAACGAAGTGGTTTCGAGTTCTGTGAACTCCCTACCCAGCCACTTCTGCATAATCTGAGCCATTTTTATTCGATGGTTCTGGCGATTGCCAGCACTGTACCTACGCAACGTCAAACGGGGAATTACCTCGATTTGTCCTAAAAACTTACGGAATCGACTACGATTATGCCGATTTTGGCGGCTGAAGTCGAACTTTACCCGGATGGTCTCCTCGACCATTCGCCCGCTTCTGAAAGACCTTGGCGGGTCGCCCATACACGGCCGCGCCAAGAGAAAGCTTTGGCACGCGAGCTCCATTCAGCACGAATGCCATTCTATTTGCCATGCGATCGGCGGCGAACACGGGCACGCGGTCGAGTCGTCACTTCGACGGTTCCACTTTTCAGCGGTTATTTGTTCGTTCAGGCGAATGATGACGAGCGTTGGCGGATCGCCTCGACAAATCGGGTGGCCTGCTTTCTGGAAGTTCGCAACCCAACCCAATTCATCGACGACCTCCGAAGCGTCTGGCGCGTGTTGGATCTGGGCGAACCGGTGACGGCAGCGGACGGATTGGTTCGCGGTTCGTCGGTCACGGTGCGGACAGGCCCGTTGGCAGGAATGACCGGAATCGTGGAGCAAGTGGTCGGTGGCTTCAAGTTTGTGGTGATGGTCGATTTTATTCAACGTGGGGTGTCGGTCACCTTAGATGGAGACATGCTCGGTTTGATCCGCTCGAAAAACGATTGACTCCGTGCCGGCTCGAGGCGCATCGTGATGGATTCATTCTTTTTGATCGCGGGCATCGCAGTGGGGCTGGGGCTCCTCTTCACCTGGTTGGCGCGCGCGTTCGCTTGGCGCGTCCGATTGATGGATCGCCCCGATGGCCGCCGCAAGATGCAAACCAAAGCCGTGGCCGTGGTCGGCGGACTCGCACTCTTCGCCTCGACATCCGTCTCGGTCATCATCGCCTGCATTTTGTCCGATGAAATCCTCGTATCGCTTCAAGAGCACGCCCGCGCCGCGATCGCTTTGATCGTGGCCGGTGGCATCATCACCGGCGTCGGTCTCGCGGACGACATCTTCAATCTCCGGGCCCGTTACAAATTGGCCGGGCAACTCGCGGCGATTGCGGTGCTGATCTTCGGTGGCGACTACGTGATCGGTAGCATTTCTCTGTTCGGGCAGAGTGTACCCCTGGATGGACTGGCCATCCCCATCACGATTTGCTGGTTCCTCGCGGCCGTGAATGCGTTGAATTTACTCGACGGCATGGACGGCATGCTCGGGTCGGTCGGAATGATGATCGCCATCAGTTTGAGCGTGATGGCCTTCGAACACGGCCATCACTTCGTCGGCTTCATCGCCATCGCCCTGGCCGGTGGCTTGATCGGTTTCTTGCGATTCAACTTCCCGCCTGCGACGGTCTATCTCGGTGATTGCGGGAGCATGCTGGTAGGGTTAGTCATTGCCGCACTGGCGACTCAAGCGTCCCTCAAAGGGCCGACGCTGGCCATCGCCTCGCCGTTGGCGTTGCTCGTGCTGCCGTTCATCGACACGGCCGCCGCCATCGTCCGCCGCAAACTCACCGGGCGTGGCTTGGCCCACGGCGACCGCGGGCATTTGCACCATGTTTTGCAGAAACGCGGCCTGACACGAACCCGCACGTTGATCCTCATCGCTGCTCTCAGCAGCATTGCCTCCATCGGGGCGTTGACGAGTAGCCTGCTCCGGAACGATCTGGCGGCCCTGGCCGCGACGCTCTGCATCGGTGCCATTCTGTTGTCGGGCGGTCTCTTCGGCGCCGCCGAATTGCGACTCATCCGCGAACGCGGCCGGGGAATTTTCAAGGTGTTACTCGGCCAAACGGCACCCGTCGAAATGAAAGTGCGCTTGCTCGGGAGCGTCAATTGGGAAGAGGTTTGGGATCAAATCACGCGCCAAGCCGAAGTGCTGAACTTGTCGTCCGTCTGCCTCGATGTCGACGCGCCGGCCTGGTACGAAGGCTATCACCACCGCTGGACGCGCCCCGGCCAAGCGGGCGGGCCGCTGACGATGTGGCGTGTGGAATTGCCCCTCCTCGGCCACGGCCACCTTATCGGGAGGCTGAGCGTAAGCGGTTCACGGGATCAAGAGTGCATTGCCGAGAAACTCGCGGTGTTGTCGCGTATTGTCGAACAAGCCGAAACGCTCGCTTCAGAAATCTCCCTGCCCGCCGAGCTCGCGCTCCGATCCGCGACAGTGAGTTCGAGCAAGTCCGCCGAGAAGACCCCAATCGCCGTGTCGCTCTGACGATCGAAGCCGTTCCGAGGAAATTCCGTGCCCGCGCCATCCGAAGTGTACAACGAGTCGACCGGCAAACCGCCTTCCCTGCTGCTCGCTGCGATCCGCCGCTGGCCACTGTTGATCCTCGGGGCCGGCGTCGGACTCCTCGGTGGATTCTTCGTCTTCGCAGCCCAGACGCCGCAGTATCAGTCGGCCGCCAAGGTGCTTGTCATTAAACAGCGGATCGAACCGCTATCCGGCACCGATTCCCGCGCGGCGTATGTGGACGATTACGTGGCCACGCAGATCCCGCTGATCAAATCGGACTTGATCCTCACCGCGGCCGCCAAGCGCCCCGAGCTGAGTCAACTCTCCGAACCGCTCCCCGAGAATCCGAATGTCGCCGCAAGCGTGATTCTCGGCGGCTTAATCATCGCCCGTGATAAAGAAGCCGCCGTGGGCAGTCAGGGGAGTAGCAACGTGTTGGTGATGTCGTTCCGCAGCAAAAATGCCCACGATTCTTATTTACTCTTGCAAGCCGTGATCGATGCTTACAAGCGCGAACTCTCCGATGTTTATGCCGGCCAGACTAAAAAGCAGATCAAGGCGTTGGAAGCCCGCATCGATGCCCACAAACAGTCGATCGACGAGGAGTCGGGGAAGCATGCCGATCTCGCCCGGCAATTGCTCGTCATCACCGGCGAGGAACTCATCGTCATTCGCGGGCGTGTCTCCGTCGGTCGAGAGCGTGATTTCGCACTGGCGATGGAACTGAAAGACATCGACGATCAACTGGAGCTGATCAACGGTACGGGCAAGAATCGCCGCGACCGCTTGGCGGTGTTGACCCTGCTCGGCGTCGCGAAACGAATCGGGACCGAAGCGGGTACGGCGGCCCCCGAAACGCGCGTGTTCGCACTCCAAGCCGAGCGCAAAGAACTGTTGGAACGCATGGGCAAAGATCACCCGCAGATCAAAGCGCTCGACGCCCAAATCGACTTTTTCAAAAAGCTACTCGAAGATCAAAATCCCGACGATCCACTCGGAACCCTCGACGAATTGACCCAGTTGCAACGGCAGCTCGAACGCCGCAAAAAAACGGCGAAAGCCCAGATGGAAGTCATCGGCACCCGCTACCGCGACGATGAAGACAAACTCAAACGCGGCGGCGATCTCGCCGTACAAATCGACCGCACGAAAGGCAAAATCTCCGAAGAATCGAAGCGGATGAGCGACCGTCAGCTCGAAGTCAACGCCTTGCGACCGTCCGAGTCGGCCGGCGGTTACGAGGCGTCGGTCATCACGCCGCCCCACGAAGGGAACAAAGTCGGTACTGGGTTATTCAGTTGGCTCATGGCGGGGATCGTCTTGGGAGTCTTGCTCGGCGTCGGCCTCGCTCTATTGGCCGAATTGACAGACAAGAGTTTCCGCTCCGCGGCAGAAATCCGCCAACGGCTCGGAGCACCCGTCTTCGGGCACCTGTCCCCGATCGATACGAAACGGGTTCGGGACGTTGAAATTGCCGCAAACTACGATCCGACGCTCGTCGTGGCACTGCGGCCCAAATCGGTGGAAGCCGAAGCCTACCGGGGGATTCGGGCACAACTCTTCGTGTCCACGCAGGACAAAGGCCACCAGGTGATTCAAATCACCAGCCCCAACCCCGGCGACGGCAAATCGACACTCGCCGCGAATTTGGCCATCGCCATCGCCCAAGCCGGCAAGAAAGTGATTTTGCTCGATTGCGACTTCCGCAAGCCGCGCGTCCACACGCTGTTCAACATCCCCAAACCGGAGCTTGGACTCGCATCGGTGACCGACGGTCAAACGGCCTTGTCGACGGCGATCCGTCACAGTGCGGTCGCCCACCTCGATCTACTCCCGTGCGGCCCGCGTCCGTCGAACCCGGCAGAATTACTTTCCAGCTCGAAGTTTCAAGAAGTTTTAACGGAACTGCGCAAGCAATACGACTTTGTCATCGTCGATACGCCTCCGCTACTCGCCGTGAGCGAACCGCGCGTGGTGGCGCAACGTGTCGATGGGGTCTTGATGGTCTTCAAGATCACCAAGAAGGCCCGACCGCAAGCGGAGCGCGCCCGCGAACAGCTCACCGACATGGGGGCCAATCTTCTCGGTGTCATCGTCAACGGAGTCGGTGCGTTGAACGACCAATACGGCTACAATTACCAATACACCTATGATTATCAGTACGCCCAGAGCTATTCCGACGAGAGTCCCTCGGGAGAATTCGACGCCCCGAAGTAAAGTCGGGTATGAGTTGCCTGGGGTACTGTCTATCGTGTCACGGTATCTCCTTGAGTCCCGGTCGTTTTTATGATGCCGTTGGCCGACACGCACGTTCACTTGCTCGCCGGACTCGATGATGGCCCGCGTACCGACGACGAAGCCTTGGCGATGTGTCGGATGCTCGTGGCCGAAGGTGCCCGCTCCGCCGCGGCCACGGCGCACTTGCACCCCGAGTTCCCCGAGAACACCCCCGAACACATCGTCGCGGCGACGGCCCGATTGGCCGAGCAACTCCGCGAACAGCAGATCCCGTTGACGGTGACACCCACTGCGGAAATTGTCCTGAGCGACGATCTCGCGGACCGTTGGCAAGCCGGCCGAATTTTGTCGGTCGGGAACATGAAAAAGTACCTGTTGGTGGAGATGCCCCACGGGGTCTTTCTCGATTACCGTCCGGCGGCCGTGGCGTTGCAACCGTTCGGGATTCGCATCATCGTAGCGCACGCCGAACGGTACGAACCGCTGTTGAACGATCCGGCCTTGGCGGTGGAATGGATCGCCGCGGGTTGCCTCATGCAAGTGACGGCCGAGGCGATTGCCGATCCACCCGGATACGACGAGCCGGCCATGAAACTTTGGGCACAACGGGGGATGATCCACTTGCTCGGTTCGGACGGGCACCGCATCGACCGACGCAAGCCCGAGCTTCGACAGGGCTACGCGAAATTGAAGAAATGGATGGGGGTCGCCGCCGCCGAACGGGTCGGCAGCATCTGGGGCACGGCCGTGTTGCAAGGTCTTCCCGTTCACCCGCCGGCACCCAAGCCGCCGTCGACGAGTTGGTTCACCCGCCTCTTCGGCGGGTAACTCACAAGAACTCAAAATCTTTCCTGGTCAGTCCACAAATTCCACGGCGACCGGGGCCGGGATGATGCCGGCTTTGTGGGCTTCGTCCAGCAATCGCTTCACGGCCGCCCGACCGCGATCACCGTAGTCGAGCGTCCAATCGTTCACGTACATGCCGACGAATTTATCGGCGAGGGTGACATCCATATCGCGGGCGTATTTCAAAGCGTAGTCGAGCGCTTCGCGGCGGTGCTCGAGACCGTAAACGATGCTCTCGCGGAGTAACCGGCTGACATCGGCCATCGCCTGTTTCCCGAGGTCTTTGCGGATCACGTTCCCACCCAACGGCAGTGGCAACCCGGTTTTCTCTTGCCACCAGACGCCGAGATCGATGACGAGCTGCAGGCCCTGATTCTGGAAGGTGAGTTGCCCTTCGTGGATGATGAGACCCGCGTCGAATTTGCCGGCTTCAACCACATTTAAGATTTCGTCGAACGGCACGACTTCAAACTGGATTTCCTTGCCGGGGGCGACGTCGGCGAAGAGCAACTTGAGCGTGAGGAACGCCGTGGTCATGGTACCGGGCACGGCGATCCGAATGTTCGGCAACTCGGCGAGTGCGTATTTCGTTTTCGCCACAATCATCGGACCGTAGTGGTCGCCCATGCTGCACCCGCTCGGCAACAGGGCATATTGATCGAGCAAGAATGCGTACGCGTGGATACTCACGGCCGTGACTTCGAGTTCGCCCTTTAACGCACGTCGATTGAGCGTTTCGATGTCTTGGAGTTCGTGCGCGAAACGATAGTTTCCCGTCGGGATTTTGTCGTTGGCCAACGCGTGGAACATGAAGGCATCATCGGGGTCGGGTGAGTGGCCGACGCGGATCAATTGGGTGGTCATACGGGACTCCATCGGGGAGGTCGGAGAGGCGTTACGGAGTGAGGTCTTGTGTTACGACTCGCCCCGCCATCATCGTATGTACGGCGGTCGCCCGCTTGGCTAAGTCCATATCGTGTGTCACCACGATCATCGTCTGGCCGCTGCTGGCGAGGTCGTGCATCACGGCCAAGACTTCGCCGACCATATTGGGATCGAGGGCGCTCGTCGGTTCGTCGAATAGTATCACTGTTGGATCAACCGCGAGTGCCCGGGCGATGGCAACACGCTGCTGTTGGCCACCGGACAAATTCCCGGGCCGTGAGTCGAGTTTATCGGAGAGGCCGACGCGTGCCAGTAGCGTCTTCGCCAACTCGGCCGCTTCAACCCGGCTCTTCCCGAGCGAATAAACCGGCCCCGCCATGACGTTTTCGAGCACCGTGCGATGCGGGAACAAGTTGAATTGTTGAAAGACCATCCCGACTCGTCTGCGGATGGCCAGCAGCGCCCGCCCGTCGTGCGGTTGGCCACCGGTGCCGGTCAACTTTAAGTCGGCACCGATTTGGATCTCACCTTCGTGAAAAGTCTCCAAGCCGTTGATGCACCTCAGCAGTGTACTCTTGCCGCCGCCGGAGGGGCCCACGAGCGCCGTGAGTTCCCCGGCACGGAAGGTCACAGTCGCACCATCCAGGACGCGCTGGCTACCGTGGTACTTCACCAGTTTTGTGATCTGAATCACCCCCGCCCTCCCGTCGAGGCGTTCAGACGGCGTTCAAGACGGTTCGCCACGATCGACAGCGGATAGCTCATCAGCAAGTACAACCCGGCGGTGACGAACGCGAGTTCCACAATCAGCGTGCGGTTGAAGTTGTACAGTTCGTTGTATTTTCGCGTCAGTTCGACCACCAATATGATCGAGCAGGCCGAGGTGTCCTTGAACAGGGCGATGAAGTCGTTGGTGACGGGCGGAATCACCAGCCGCATCGCTTGCGGCACGATGATCCGGCGGATGGCCGTGGCCCGGGTCATCCCGAGTGCCAACGCCGCTTCCATCTGCCCCTTGGGGATCGCCAGCAGCCCGGCGCGGTAGTTTTCCGCTTCGTACGCACTGTAGTTGAGCGCTAACCCGAGCACCCCCGCAAGAAACGGCGAGAGGTTCTTCGCGAGCCAAACCAATCCGCCGATTTCGGTGCGGAACATCAGCTCCGGAATCAGGTAGTAGATCATGAACAACTGGAGTAAGAGCGGTGTGCCCCGAATCACTTCGACGTAGATTCCCAACGGCACACCGAGCCAGCGTGGGCCGTAGACCCGGCCCACGGCGACAAACAGACCGACGATCATGGCGATCGGGAACGAAACCAACGCCAACAGCACCGTGACACCGGCGGCGCCCGCGAGTTCCCGGACGAGGCGGGGCCAAGGGTTCGCCGTCGGGCCGTCTTCCTCGGCGTCCGCGTCGTCGTCCAGGTCGTCCGGAGGCCACGGTTGATCCTGCCAGTACCAGAGCCGCTCCTGATCGTCGTTCCAGAGGCGATACTTCTTGTAGATCGCCTTCAGAGTGCCGTCGCGCAGCCCCTCGGCAATCGCCTTGTCTAGCGCCGCACCGAGTTCCGGGTCGCTCTTGCGGTAGTAGATCACATAGAAGCCGGGCTTGACCGCTTCCCCGACGGCGACGAGTTCCGGCTGCTTCTTGAGGAAGTACGTCGCGGCCGGGCTATCTTGCACCGTCGCATCCATCCGGCGATCCTGCACCAGCTTCAACACGTTGGCCACATCCGGGTTCGATTGCAGATTCACCCCTTCGGGGAATGTTTTCTTCACGTGGCGGTGTGCGGCACTCCCGCCGAGTACGCCGACGGTTTTGCCGGGTTTACCCGGGGTCGGGTAGAGGTCGGCCCAGCCACGCAATTCTTTATCCACCACCGTCTCGTTTTGGCTAATCATCACCAAGCGGTAGACGTAGTACGGCCGCGTCGCGGCATAATCATTGAGCAAATCTTTGCGGAGTTCGTAGCCGTTGAGCACGATATCGAGACCTTTTTCGACGTCGGCGGGCTTGTCGAGTTGCTTGGGCAAGTTCGACCAATCGCCGTCCACCATCACGCTGTCACGCCCGAGTTTCTTCGCCAAGTACGCGGCCAGTTCGACCTCGAAACCGATGAAGGTCTTGTCGGTGCTTTTGTCGTCCAAATAGACGTACGGCGCCCCACCGGTCGGGTCGCAGCCCCAACGAAGGGGCTTCTTCTCTTGGGCTTGCGCGGGTAGGGCGAGGAATAAGGACAGGACGAGCAATCGGTGCACCGGCATCACTTCCCCGTGCAGGGTTTGGCGAGGATCGCCACCAAGATGGTCTCGCCGGTTTTGAGTTTGTACGGCGTGACGATGGGGAAAAACTTGTTGCAGACGCAGGTATAGGTCACATCGTCGAGGCCGGGGAGTTTGATCGTCAGTTCGACGTGGCCGTCTTTATCTTGGCCCTCCGACACGGTCACTTTGGCCGTCTGCTTCTCGGGCAAATCGAACGTGTGATTCTCGCCGATGGGAATCGAGTGAGCGAATGCGGCGACGATCTTGAAGCCGATGAATTCGTCGTTTCGCTTCTGTACTTCCACGGCCAACGTCGTGAGTTTCGGGTTGGTCACCGAGTCGTCGGTGCTGGCCGCGACCACCACGACGGTGACGCGGACGGGTTTCGATGCCGTCTTGACCGCCGCCTTCGGTGCGTCGTCGCAGCGTTGAGCCGACGCCAGTGCCGGACAAAGCAACATCACCAGCAACAGCAGCGAAAACCGGCCCATCGCAGATCTACCTTTCGGGTTACTTGGCACGAGTCTGGAAAATCATCGGGGAGTCACCGGCACTGGGAACCGAGTAGGCACTGCGACCGGTGCGTTCAATTTGCACCTCGTCCACGGTTGCCAATTCCAATTGATCCGGCAGCAAATCTTCGCCGACCACAAATTTCGGCGACCGATTCCCCCGGATCGCGTTGACCCGCGCTTCCCCGTCCGTGGCGATCGGCAGGTCGTCGAACTCCGCGAGTGGATCGTCCGGGGCCGTCGCCAAAGACCATTTTTCGCAAGGCTGTTCCTGCGGGCAGGTCGTCAACAACAGTCCCGCCATGGATGCGGCCAGCGCCGAAAGAACCACCGGGCGGAGCCACGCACGGCGGCGTTTCGGCATTTGCGGGCGGAGCCGAGACAAAATGTATTCGCCACTGCGGCGAAGATCGATGGCATCCGGCTCGGGCAGAGCGGCATCCACTCGAAAGAGCCGGTTCTTGGGGCTCAGCTCACGCAATTCGTGGAACAAGTCGGCCACTTCGGGTTGCGTTCGGATCCACGCTTCGACTTCGAGTTGCGAAACGGGGTCGAGTTCGCCGTCGACGTAGGCCAGCACAAGGAGTTGCCAGGTCTCAGGTCGGTTGTCGGGCGTCATGATTGCACGTGGTGGACCAAGGCTTCGCGGAGCCGTTGCCGGGCGTAAAACAGTCGGCTCATCACGGTGCCGATCGAAATCCCGAGAACTTCCGCCACTTCTCGATAACTCAAATCGCCATCGATGTGCAAGACGAATGTCTGCCGTTGAACGACGGGCAAGACGGCGAGGGCATCGTCGAGCAAGGTTCGCAAATCGGCCCGTTCGAGACCATGATCCAACGGGGTACTGCGGGAATCGTGGACACCTTGGAAATCTTCCGTCGGAGCCAGAAACCGCGAGTCGCGCCGATTTTTCGCGCGACCGATGTCGAGCGCCGCATTACTGACGATCCGCAGCAGCCATGTCCGGAAGCTGCTTTGGCCCCTGAACCGCTCCAGGTGCGACAACACATTCACGAAACCATCCTGCACGGCATCGAGGGCGTCGGCCTCGTGGCGAAGCAACCGACACGCGACTCGGTACGCGACGGCATGGTGCCGTTGCATGAGCGTATCGAGCGACGGGGGATCGCCTTGCAGAATCCGTTCGATCAACTCGCGATCGGTCGGTTCTGGCATCGCCATCCGCAGTATGGGGTTCATGGGGGCTTCCTACTAGATCCAGACGACCGAACTCCCTCCGGCATTCATCGATACCATCGTACGCCACCGCTCCCGCGAAAGCGATTGCGATTTCTGTCGGGTTTGCCCGAAATTCCCCGTCTGCCAGAATCTTTTCACCCATTCCCCGCCAATTGCCGATTCTATTGTCAATGGCTTACCAAGTTCAACTCGATGCGTTCCACGGCCCGCTCGATCTTCTGCTCTATCTCGTGAAGAAAGAGGAAGTCGATGTGTTGGAGATTTCCATCTCCCGACTGGCGGATCAATTCCTCGTCTATTTGCAGACCGTGCAGCAGCTCGATGTGGAATTCGCCGGGGAATTCTTGGTGATGGCCGCAACCCTAATGGAAATCAAAAGTCGGGCACTCCTGCCGCAGGCAGAAGATCCCGCGAACGAAGCGGATGCGGTCGATCCGCGTCGGGAACTCGTCCGGCAACTTTTGGAATATCGGCAGTTCAAGGACGCCGCCGCGAAACTGGAAGAGCAGGCCGAAAAGCACGCGGCTCGTTACCGTCGGCATCCGTCCGAGCCGATGGTGGTGGCCGGTGTGCCGGTGGTGCGTTCCGTGGAACTTTGGGACTTGGTGAGCGCCTTCGCCCGCTTGCTCCGAGAAACCAGCACCCATCAACCGCAAGCCGTGGTGATCGACGACACGCCCCAGCATGTGTACGAGGCGAGAATCTTGGCCGCGCTCGCCGAAACTGACGATCTCGAATTCAGCGAACTGTTCGAGCACCCGTTCGAGAAACTACGGCTCATCGGCATATTCCTGGCACTGCTCGAACTCATCAAAGCCGGCCGGGTGACACTGAGCCAAGATGACCCCTTCGGCCCAATCCGCGTGGCTCTGGTATTGCGTTTAGTCGGGTGAAGTTTGAACCCAACAGTCTGACTGTGGGAATCGATCAGGCCACTTGCGGTTTGTGGTAGCCGCGGCAGACATAGACTCCGGCCGGGGGCAAGTTCAGCGGCACGAACTTGAACTTCACTTCGGCGAAGTATCGCTTGTAGAACTTCCAATAGATGTACGGCATGTTCGTGAGATGGCGGAACGTCCCTTCCGCCGTGAGCACCTTCGCGGAACTGGCGAGAATCGAATCGCGGAGTGGTGCGGGGAACGAGGGCAACGGCAACCCCGAGACGACGTGATCGACGGTAGCGATTCCGCGGGCGGACAGCAACTGTTCGAGTTTGGCGGCATCGCCTTCGACGATATCGGCGTTGGGGAACTTGCGCCGCAACCGGACGCAGAAGTCGGGGTCGAGTTCGACGACGATCACCCGCGTGTGCGGCTTGGCGCGGGCCAACAGTTGGGCGGTGACGGGGCCGGTGCCGGCGCCGAGTTCGACGATGCACTTGGCTTTGTCGTAGTCGATCCCGGCGATGATCTTGCGTGACAAGAAACGCTGGCTCGGGGCGAACGAGGCGATGCTCGTGCCGTGGCGGACGAATTTCTTCGTCATCAACCACCAGTCCGGCGAGACGGGGCTGTAGCTGGGGGTTCGTTTGGCGTTCGGTTTCAAGGTCATTTGGCGACTCGGGTCGGTTTGGCGAGTAAGAGTTGGCTCCACCGCGGATTGGCGGTCGGCTTGGGGGCTGTTAAAAAATGCAACACGAGGCGATTGACCAACCAGTGTTTTTCGATCTGCGGGGCATGGCCGCATTTCGGGATTTCCAGAAAGTGTCCATCGGGCAATTCTTGTGCCGCTTCCGCCGCCGTCTTCGGGTCGCAAACCTTGTCGTATTCGCCGGTCACGAAGAGCGTTGGGGCCTTCATCAGCTTCAATTTCTCGCGGACGGTGTGATCCAACGTGCCACGAACCGTGCGGAGCAGTCCCGTCTTCCACTTGCGATTATTAATTTTCGCCTTGTAGTACCGCACCATATCGCGGTCGATGAACCGTGGTTGATGGAACACGCTCTTCACGGTGGAGTGCATATCGCCGCGCACAACCCCTTCGATGATCGGCAACTGTTCTTTGTCGCCCATTCCCGAGGGGCAGAGCAGGACCACCCGGCCAATCAGCTCCGGATATTTCACCGCGAGTTCCACGGCGACTTTGCCCCCGAGGCTACTCGCCACCAAGTGGTACGGTGGATTCTGGACAAACTGCGTCAAAAACGTTCGGTATTGCTCGACCAAGTAGTCGACGGAGATCGGCTCTTTTTTCGCGATCCGTTCGTGCAGGTTTTGGCCGTCGTACACGATAATCTGCGGGGAGTAGACGTCGAAGTAGCGACTCCAGAAGCGGCGGTTGCGGAACCACGATTCGTGTTGCTCCGCCAGTCCGTTCATCAAGATGAGGGGCTGGCGACGACCGTACGCCTTGGGGCGTAGGCGATCCATCAAACCGTTCCATGGTGGCATAGCGCCAAGCTCCGCCGGTCGGAAAGCAACGTCTGCATCTTAGGGCGCTTTTCCCTTCCGTGTAGATTGACCCTGGCGGCATGGAATATTGTTGACCGGAGTCACGTCGCAAAAGCCTCCTCGCTTCAGGTCAGCGGCAGTCGAGACAATTGACGGGTTTCAAACCTTCATCTCGAACACTCCAATCCTTCACTTCGCGGCAAACCGCACCCATTACACTGATTTTGTTCCCGCAATCTCGTCCCTGTGATCTCCCGAGGATTTACCCCCATGATGCCGTCGGTTCGTCGGATTTCCGTCGTCGTGTTTTTGATCGCGTCCGTCGTCTCGTCGGGCTGTACGCCGGACGGGCCGAAGCTTTACCCCGTAACGGGTTCCGTGAGCGTGAATGGCAAACCCGCCGGCTCCGCGTTGGTGTTTCTGCATCGCCAAGGCAAGACCGACATGGCCGAGCCAACCCCGTACGCCACGGCGGAGGAAGATGGCACCTTCAAAATTTTGTGGCAGCCAGGCCGTGACGGTGCGACCCCCGGGGATTACTCGGTGACGGTCGTCTGGCCGGACATGACCAAAGCGCCGGATGGCAACGGCGGTCGACCCGATGTGTTGCGTGGCACCTACGAGAAACTCGCCACGTCGACTCTCAAGGCGACCGTGAAAGCCGAACCGACGACACTGCCCGCATTCGATTTGAAGTTGAGCACGGCTCAGGCCGCAAAGCCCGTCGTGAAAGATCGCAACAACAAGTAACCGTTTCCCACAATCCGTGGTTCCTATTCGTACCAGGAGTTTCCCGATGACCCCGCGTCGCTCGGCCGTTCGCACGGCTTTCACCCTCATCGAATTGTTGGTCGTCATTGCGATCATCGCCGTTCTAATCGGCCTCTTGCTGCCCGCTGTTCAAAAAGTCCGTGAGGCCGCCGCCCGGATGAGCTGCTCGAACAACATGAAACAGATCGGCTTGGCGTACCACAATTACGAGAGCGCCAACCAGAAGTTGCCGCCGCTGTACACCGACGCCAGTTACACCCGTGCCCCGAACCACTTCTGCTTGACGTTCATTCTGCCGTACATCGAACAGGGGAACCTCGCCAACCTGATCGACCTCAGAAAAGATGGTTACTCGGTGGAGAATTTCCCCGCGTTCACCACCCCGATCAAAACCTTCATGTGCCCCAGCGCCCCACTGCAGCCGACGATTCTGTACGGCAACCCGTCGGGTAAGTACTCGGTGCTGCCCCCAGGCGTTACCGAAATTCGCATGGGTCGAACCGATTACGCCGCGCCGAGCGGGTGCGGTGGCTACTGGGTCGACGCCAGCATCGGGACTCAGCCGATTGCCAAAGGCCCGCCGCTGCTCGAAGACAACCGCGAAACTCCGTTCACCTCGGTAACCGACGGTTTGAGCAACACGACGTTAATGGTCGAAGCGGCCGGGCGGCCCTTCCGTTACGGCTTTGGTGGCGTCAAAGTGGGCAAGGACCGGGATCCTAACTCGTCTGCCGGTGGTTGGGGCGACCAAGACAGTTGGTTCGGCATCAACGGTGCGGATGGTCTGCTCGGAACCCAAGGCAACGGCCCCGCCGCGGTGAACGGGTCGAGTGATAACGAGCTGTACGGCTTCCACACGGGTGGCTGCCACGTGGTCATGGGCGACGGCTCCGTTCGCATGCTCAAAAGCACCGTGACTCTGGCCATGCTCGCGGCG
>JAYSYJ010000034.1:0-7369 GCA_043727675.1 Fimbriiglobus sp. | reverse complement strand
TCGATCACGTCGTATTGATAACCGTAATCCCGTTCCAATTCGTCGGCGGCTTTCATGCACATCGGTACGGGTCGACCGTAACTCACGACCGTACCGGTAGTTCCTTCTCGCACCAAACTGGCCTGCCCGATGGGGATGAACTGCTCTTGGACGTCGGGCCAGTCCGGTTTCCAAGTGGTTCGATCTCCCACCGGGGCATCGATCCGACGCGACAGTTCCTCGGAGTCGGCCGGTTCACCGGGAATCAATTTGTCCCCCTTCACCCGCATAAGTGCTTTGGGGAGCAACACGAGCACTGGGTTCGGGTCGGCGATGGCGCTGAGCATGAGTCCGTAAGCGTCGTACGGATTCGATGGCATCACGATCTTCCAGCCGGCGAGCCGCGAGGCCCAACTCTCGAAACTGTGGCTGTGGTAAACGCTGCCGCGGATGCCCGCACCGTTGGGGGTCATCACGACGATGGGCATGGGGAAACCGCCGGCGCTGCACCAGCGTTGGTTCCCGGCCACTTTCAGCAGATCGACGCTGTTGAACGCGTAATCGCAAAATTGGATCTCGGCGACCGGTTTGCAGCCGGCGTACGCCAACCCCATGGCGGTCCCGAGGATCCCACGTTCGTCGAGTGGGCTATTCCAAGCCGTGGCTAAACCCTGCGTAGCGGTGAACACCCCGCCGAGTGGTGGCCCGACGTCTTCGCCGAAAATATCGGTCACACCGAGGTGCGTTTCCCCGTAGTGCAGGGCGAGCCGGATCGCTTGAACAAGTGTGGCCATGGGGGAATCCGCGCTGGGTACCGGAAACTTCGGAAACAGATGAACGCGGATTAATAGAATCGGCACACGGTCTTCTCCATCCTGTCTTACGATCCACGTGATCGGCGTCCCGGTTGTTCGTGTTCAGAATTTTTTCGTCCTACAATTCAGTGGGTTTAGAAACTCGGCTGGTCAAGCGGGTCGATCCCGGCCAAAATAGCCTCATCGTGTCGGCCATCTTCCGAGGAAGAATCGCACCATGCCAACATCTTTGGATCCCGACGAACCACCCGAAGATCATCCGCCCCGGCGTGGCGTCGCCATCGCCGGAGTCGGAGCACCGGCCATCATCCGCAGCGGCCGCGAGGCCATCAGCACCGAACTGGCGCTGACGCTGTTCCGCCAAATGGTGCGGACTCGAGCGCTCGAAGAACGCAGCATCAAAATGTCGAAGTCCGGGGAAGCCTACTTTTGGATCGGTGGCCCCGGCGAAGAAGCGTTGAACGTCTGCCTCGGTTTGCAAATCTTGAAGGGTCGCGGCCCCGCCTTCGATTTCCTCCACCTCCACTACCGCAGTTCCGGAATTCTGCTCGGCATGGGGATGTCGATGCTCGATCACATTCGCCAATTGGCGATGACGGCACTCGATCCGCACAGCCGGGGGCGCAACTTCGTGGGGCACTATGCGATTCCGGACTGGAACGTCATGCCGGTGACGAGTGTCATCGAAGTGCAGTGCGTCATGGCGCCCGGCACAGCATTGGCCCAGAAACGGCACGGTGGCGAAGGGTTGAGCTTGGCAGTCTCCGGCGACGCGGGAACCGCCGAGGGGGACTTCGAGAGCTGTTTACTCTGGAGTAGCCGACCGGGGAACGAACTGCCGGTGCTGATGGTGGTGGCCAACAACCAATACGGGATTTCGACGAAACATAGCACCCAGCACGCCGTGAAGGAGATTGCCACACGGGGTGGGCCGTACGGCATCCGCTATGAAACCGTGCGTGATGGCAACGACCCCGTGACCATGTGGAACGCGGTGGATCGGGCCATGCGGTACGTCCGCCGGGAACGTAAACCGTTTGTTCTCGAAGCGATGGTGAGCCGTTTGCACGGGCACAGCAGCAGTAGCGGTGCCCAGCGGAACTGGGAAGAAGCCGACTGCGTGGCCCTGTTCGAGCAGAAATTGATCGACGCCGGGGCCATCGATTCCGACACCGTACGGACGCTGAAGGACGAAGCCAAGCAAGAAGCCGATGCGGCCACCGTGGCGGTGGCGAGTGAACCGCGACCCACCCGGGCCGACGTCTACCGAGACACCTACGCCCCCTCGGCGGTCGATGCGGTCTACCCGCACGATTACACCGGGTTACCCCAGCGTCGCTAATTAGCCGCGAGACGTCCGTCGAGCGCGGAATTGGAATCCACATCCATTCCCGCGCTCGACGGACGTCTCGCGGCTAAATTGCTTGCATTCGGAGTGCGGGGCGGTTCTAGTGGTTTCATGGGGATGGCCACCGATTTCTTCGACCCGACTTCGCGCAACTCGCGGGCACGCCTCGCCGTGAGTGTGGAATTGATGCGCGAACTGTCGCGCTACGCCGACCCGGACGAACTCTACCAAGTCTTTTCCACGCGAATGAATCAGCTTTACCCGACGACCCGGCAACTCACCGTGAGCCGGCGTGGGCTGGATCGCCCCAAATTTCGGGTGCACCGGTTTAACCTGTGGAAGGATTTGGTCAATCCGCACCGGGAACCGGAGAAACTGCCCGTTTACACCGGCGGGCTGATCGGCGACATGATCTTTGAAGATCAACCGCGCGTGATCGATGACTTGGTGCTTCCCCCCGGCGATCCGGCTAACGAGTTCTTCGACGGTCAACATTCGCTGTTGGCGATCCCGATCTTCGATGCCGGCAAGGCCACGACCATGGTGATAGTCTCCCGTGAGGAATCGGCGGCATTCCCGCGGGAACAGATTCCCGAGCTGGTTTGGCTCAGCAATCTGTTTGCCCGGGCGACGCAATCGTTGGTGCTGTCGCAGCGCTTGCAAGAAGCGTACGACCACGCCGATTACGAATTGCGAGCCATCGCCGAGCTTCAACAAGGCCTGTTGCCAACGGAACTGCCGACCGTGCCGGGGCTCGATGTGGCGGTGCATTACCAAACGGCCAACCGCGCCGGTGGCGATTACTACGACTTCTTCCCGTTGCCGAACGGACGGCTCGGCGTCCTGCTCGCCGATGTGTCCGGTCACGGTAGCCCGGCTGCGGTGCTGATGTCGATCACCCATTCGCTCACGCATGCCCGCCCCGACGTCCCCGAACATCCCGGCGAGTTCCTGGCGTATTTGAACCACCACCTCGCCAAACGGTACACCCTCACCACCGGTACTTTTGTGACGGCCGTGTACGCGGTGTTCGACCCGCGTGCCGGCACCGTGACCTACGCCAATGCCGGACACGATCCGTTGCGAGCCCGGTTAGCCCCGAACGCGCACTTTGCGGCACTCGAACAGACCCGGCGGTTGCCGTTGGGGGTGACCCACCGCACCCACGGGCCGTACCCGGAGCAGACCGTGGAACTCCGGCCCGGTGACGCCGTGACCGTATTCACCGATGGCATCACCGATGCGACGAATCCGGCCGGCGAAGCCTTCGGGGTATCGCGAGTCGATGCCGCATTGGCCACGTCCGGTGGGGATGCGAGTCAGTCGGTCGCCGCACTGGTGCTGAACTTGGAAGAGTTCCTCGGTTCGGCCACCGCCGACGACGACCGGACACTGGTTTTGATCCGGTTCACGGAAGGGGCGCGGAGCGTCCAAACAGTCGGTCGGGCTTCGGCGGTAGTCTAATGTCGCCGCAGGCGGGGACTCGGGCTATAGTCATACGAGGATAACCCGTAGTCCCAGGATAGATTTCGATGCCCGCGCCGACGCCCGCACCCGACTCGTACCAGCACAGCGGCTTGAAATCGCGCACGTTCATCGGCCTGCTGGTCGCCCAATTCCTCGCCGCGTTCAACGATCAAGCCATCCACGCCTCGGCGATGTTCTTCGCCATCAATACGCAGGCGTTCACCGAAGAAAACGCCATCGGCCTGATGCCGATCTTGTTCTACGCGCCCTGGGCCATCTTCGGCACGATCGCGGGTTGGCTGGCAGATCGATATTCCAAACGAAATGCCCTGGTATTCTGGAAGATCGCGGAAGTGGGGATCACCGCCATCGCTCTGGTTGGCTTCTATTTGGGCCGCAATGGCTACCCGGAACTCGGGCCCTATGTGGTGCTGGCCACAGTGTTTCTGATGGGCACGCATTCGTGCTTTTTTGTGCCGGCCAAGTACGGCGTGATGCCCGAGATTCTCCCGCACCACCAACTCAGCAAGGGCAACGGCATCCTCGAATCGCTGTCGTTTCTCGCGGTGATCCTCGGCACCGTTTCCGGCGGGGTGTTGTCGTATCTGTACCAAGGTCAAGAGGTCGTTGTCGGCGTCATTCTGCTCGTTCTGGCCATTGTTGGGGCCGTGGCGAGCTTCCTGATCCGCAAGATGCCCGCGTCGAATCCGACAAAGCCTTTCCCACGTTACGTTTACGCTCCACTCGTGGCGAGTATTCGCGTGCTGCTCAGCACGCGGGCACTGCGGGTGGCACTGCTCGGGATCGCCTTCTTCACTTTCGTAGTCGCGTTCATGCGGGCCGCGGTGTATATGCTCGGTGAAAGCCAGAACCCCCGTTGGGACGAACTGAAGACCAGCGCGGTCGTCGGCACTGTGGCCCTGGGAATCGGCCTAGGAAGCCCGCTGGCGGGTTTACTCTCCGGAAAGCGAGTGGAACTCCGTTTGGTGATTGTCGGCGCCATCGGCATGATGGCGCTGCTAGTCGGGGCCGCTTATTTCGTCGGTCAGATGTCGTACCTCATCGCCTGCATCATCGGCATCGGCTTCTTCACCGGGTTCTACATCGTTCCGCTGTTCACCTTGTTGCAACTCAAAGCCCCGAAGACCAGCAAAGGGGAAATGATCGCCACCAGCAACTTCGTGAATGTCACCGGGGCCATCGCGGCCACGGCGCTGTTCAAAATTGCCGTGATTGTCGCCCACATGACCGGGTATGCAGGAGAAATCACCAACCGTGAATCCGTCGGCAGTGGCGAACTCCGCGAACTGGCCCTGAATCACGGCCGGCCGGTCTATTTCGAGATTCGCACCGACGACGGCCAACTTTTGACGGGTGGCACCAAGCCCGAAACGGATCAGGCGAACACCCTCGGCAACGTCGGACGCCATTTGTTCGACCCGACCGAGACCAAAGAAGTGCTCGAAGTCGAAGGTTCGATCTCCGCGAAAACGGTGGGTCGCCGCATCGACGTGACGCGGTTCGATACCGACGGGGTGCGCCACTACGACCTCGTTCCCACCGGCAAATCCCCCACCACCGATTACGACAACCGCCGCTTGCCGTCGTTGCTGTTCCTCGGCGCCGCGATCCTCACCCTCGGGATTTTGGTGCTGTTGACCAAACCGCTTTTGCAAGTCCGCCGGGCGGAATCGTAGGCCTCACACCACCACCGCCGGTTCGATGACGCGCATGGTGCGCCAACGTCCGGCGCGGAAGCGGAGACCGAAACAGATGGCCAGCGAGAACACGTACAGGGTGGCGAAGCCCCAGGCCGCGTACAGCCCCCAACCATTGCGCCACGCGAGCCACGTCGGCACCACCATCAGCGGCCAGGCGGTGCCGAGGGCGATGATCGTGACGAAACGAGTATCGCCGGCGCCGCGCAACCCGAAAGCGTAGATGATGTTGGCACCGTCCGCCAAAGAATAGAGTGCCACGAAGAGCAGCAGCATCGGGATGATCGGCTTGATCTTGGCCCATTCGGTCGGATCCATCTCAGCGGCGAACGGCATGACCATCACATGCGGCACCGTGAGGTACAGCACCGCAATCACGGCCATGTAGACGGTCGCCAGGATCGCACCGGCGTGGGTCGTCCGCGCCGATATTTCCGGTCGGCTTTCGCCCTGACGCTGGCCGACGAGCACTTCGACCCCTTGGCCCAATCCCATGACCGGGAGGAACGCCAACATGTTCAGCGAGAACGTCAACGTGGTGGCGGCGAGTTCCGCTTCGCCGATGTTGCCGATGAAGAAGATGAACGCCGTGAAGGCCATCGCTTCGATGAAATATTGCCCGCCGTTGGGGAGACCGAAGTAGAGCAGGCGGCGGAACAAGGTGGGGTCGAAGCGCCAGCCGCTGAGGGTGCCGAACTCGGCGCGATCCCGTTTGCGGAAGAATAAAATCAAGCCGAGAACAGCGGAAACCGTGGTGCCGCAGGCGGTGGCGAGTCCGGCGCCGAACATCGCCGCTTCCGGGTCGTCGCGTTGCCAGAGGATGAGCGGCACCGCCAACAGGGCGTTCGTGAGTGCCCCGGTGGCATTCACGAGGAGCACCGTCCAACTTTTCTGGCGACCGGCGAAGAACGCGTTTGTGGAAGCCAAAATCAGCGTCGGCAACGCCGCCAACGAGAGGCCCCGGAAGTAGGCTCGTTCCAGAACTTTCACCGCGGGTTTGTGTTCCGACCAACCGATGATGACGTCGACCACGGGGATCAGCAGTGGGAAGAGCAGCCCGCAGGCGATGGCGAAGTAGAGCGCCTGCCAGACCACCGGGCCGATGCGATGCGGCCGGCCGGCGCCGGTGTACTGGGCGACGAAGACGGTGGCGTAGAGCACGGTGAACTGCAAGAGTGCCAGCGGCGTCCAAAAATAAAGGACGGGTGGCATCGCCGCGGCGACGGCGTCCGAATTCACTCCGGACACGAAGATGCGGTCGATGAAGATTTGAAGCGTGGTGCAACTGCTGCTGACGATGAACGGCAGGGACAGTTTCAACAGTTCCCGGCCCGCCTGGGTCAAATTCTGCGGGCCGGGTGGCAACGATACCGCTGTGGCCGGAGTCACTTCCAATTCCATCGGCTCAATCCCGTAGACTCAAATGGTTCGGGCGACCACGAAGGTCGCCCGAAGTTCTGTTTCCAATTCGTTCTGCGTCCGTTTCGGCTTATCCGACTTGGACGCCGGTGCGGTTGAACGGATCACCGGCGAAAAAGCTCCGGATTTCCCGTGGCGGCAGTCCTTTGAACACTTTGACGTGCGGGCCGGCCCCGACGCCAGCACCCGTGATGATATCGGCGATTCCATCCCCATCCATGTCGGCGGTCGAAACGGACACGCCGCCGAGGAACCCCGCATCGTAGGCGTAGAAACTGGCGACTTCGCTGGTATCGTTGCCGCGGAACACTTTCACGTGCGGCGCGGCGGTCGCACCCGCACCGGTGATGATTTCGGCGAAGCCATCGCCGTCGAGATCGCCGACCGCAATGCTGATTCCACCGCGGAACCGGACATCGTAAGCCAGGAAGCGGGAGAGTTCCAAGCCGTCGGTACCCCGGAAGGTTTTGACGAGTGGAATTCCACCGATCCCCATCCCGGTGACGATTTCGGCCCGTCCGTCGTGGTTGAGATCGCCCGCCGCCACGGTCACGCCGCCTCGGAAGCCGCTCTCGTAGGCGAAGAAGCTGGCGGTTTCTTGGCCCGTGCGACCGTCGAAGACT
>JAYSYJ010000033.1:0-7375 GCA_043727675.1 Fimbriiglobus sp. | reverse complement strand
TGTGGCCTTCGTCGCACGGATGGCGGCATCCAATCGGGCCAAAGTTCCGTCGGCATTGCCGGGCACCGGTACCGACGCGGCGCGAAAGGCATCCGACTTGCCAAAGTGCAAATCGGCCACAATCAACGTTTTCTTGGCGGGCCAGAAGAGCGACCCATCGGGGTGAAGTTCGACCTGTTCCCCGGCGAGTTCGAGTGTGACAGTCATCCATTCACCGGCCCGGCGTTGCGTTCGAGATCCGCCACGATCCGCTTGACTCGATCGGCCAACTTCTCGGACGACAGCGACTCGCGCAACCGTTCGACGAGCAGCGGAAACGCCAGCGGGGTCGGCTGCGGGGGATCGACCACCACGATGGTGCTGGACGCAATCCGCTCGAGTGCTCGCTTCAATCGACTGCCCTCAAATTGACGCTCCAATACTTCACGTCGCGCTTGATGCAGCAACAGATTCTCCGGGTCATACTCGCGGAACACTTCGTAAAAGAGTCCACTGGACGCCTGCAACTGCTTCGCCGATTTACCCGCATTCGGTAGGCCGGGGGATACCAACCCGGCGACGCGGGCCACCTCGCGGAATTGCCGCTTGGCCAACTCGGCCGCGTTCAACGACGCCAGCACATCGTCGGTCAACCCCACCGGCGACAGCAGTCCCGCGATCTCGGTTGCCCCGAGTTCAATCGGATCGGGCGACACCAATTCGAAGCCGTAGTCGTTGGCGGCGAGGCTGAAACTCTGGGGCCGGAGTGCCGACAACCGATACGCGACCAACGCCGCCAACCCCTCGTGGACGAGTCGCCCTTCGAAGGGGTAGATGAAAATGTGGTGCCCGTCGCGGGTCGTCAGCCGCTCGACGAGCAACTCTTCCGCGGCCGGAATACGCGACCACCGCGCCTGCACCTCCAAGATGGGCCGGATGGCGATCATCTCCGGTTCGACGAAAACACCACGCCTTGCCGAGTCCAATTCCAACCGCAGTGCGGCCGCCAATTCCCCGGACAGTGGCAGTCGTCCTCCGGCCCAGCGTGGCACCGTATTGGCCGCGCGCTTGGTCAGTTTCACGCGCACGGTCATCTCGAACAAGCGGACAAATTCGAGGACGCGCCCGGCGAACGTGAAGCGATCTCCGCGCTTCAGTTTGGCCGCGAATGATTCTTCGACACTGCCCAAGCGTTTGCCACCGAGGTAGCGCACCTCGAGGCTCGCTTCGCTGGAAATCGTGCCGATCGACATGCGGTGCCGACGTGCGGTCTTCGAATCGGGAACGGTGTAAAGACCGTCTTGAATCACGACACGGCGATACTCCGGATAGGCCCGCAACGCGTCACCGCCGCGGGTGACGAAGTCGAGTACCCAATCCCATTCGGCCTGCGACAGGTCGCGGAACGCGTGCGTGGTTCGCAGTTCCGTCAAGAGTTCGTCGGGCCGGAAACCACCACCCAGGGCGGTGCTCACCGCGTGCTGCGCCAGCAAATCGAGTGGCTTCAACACCGGGTCGCGGCCTTCGATGGCCCCGGCCAGTGCCGCCGTCCGCGCGGCTGCCACTTCGATCAATTCGAGTGCATTCGTCGGCACGCACGTCACCAAACTGACGACGCCGGGTTGATGGCCACTGCGTCCGGCCCGTTGCAACAACCGCGCGACGCCCTTCGGACTGCCGATTTGAATGACGCGATCGACCGGTGCGAAATCGACGCCGAGGTCGAGGCTCGACGTGCAAACGACACAGCGCAGAGTCCCCGCGCGCAACTGATCTTCGACCCAATCGCGGGCCGCCCGATCCAGTGACCCATGATGCAACGCCATGATGCCGGCCCAATCGGGCCGCGCTGCCAGAATTGCTTGGTACCAAATTTCCGTCTGTGACCGCGTGTTGGTGAACACGAGGGCCGAGCGTCCACTGTCGATGACTTCGACCACTTGCGGGAGGAGCGTCAGGCCCAAGTGCCCGGCCCAAGGGAAACGTTCGACGCGTGGCGGGAGCACACTGTCGATGATGATCGCCTTCGGAATTTTCCCGCGGATGATCCGTCCGGTTCGACCCACGCCGATCAGCGACGCCAGGGCTACATCCAAATTGCCGAGTGTTGCGGAGAGTCCCCAGACGCTCAAATTCGCTTGGAACGTACGGAGTCGTGCCAGGGCGAGTTCGGTGAGCACCCCCCGTTTGGAACCGAGCAATTCGTGCCACTCGTCCACGACGACGCAACGCAATCCGGCGAACCGTTCTCGGGCATCGGCGTGTGTGAGAAACAGCGAGAGGCTTTCCGGTGTCGTCACCAGCACCGTTGGCAGCCGCTTCTTTTGCTTGGCCCGCATCGCGGTAGTGGTGTCGCCGGTGCGCGTGCCGACGTCCCAATTCAACCCGAGCGGGGCGAGCGGTTGCTGCAGAGACAACGCGGTGTCACCCGAGAGCGCTCGCAACGGGGTCAGCCACAATAATCGAAGTGGCGGCGGGGATTCAGCCAGGGGTTCGTCGAGCGCTTGGAGAACGGGGCCGAGGAATGCGGCGTAAGTTTTGCCGGTGCCGGTCGAAGCGTGAATCAGACCGCTTTCGCCGGCGCGGTACGCTTCCCAAGCTTCGTGTTGAAAAGGAAACGGTTGCCAGCCGCGCCGTGCGAACCATTCCTCGGGCGTCTCCTTCGGCACTGGCTCGAGGACCGGTTTCTTCCGAGTGCGGCTCACGATCCGGCCTCGGCGAGCAACGCTTTCACCTGCTCCAACGTATCGGCCTCGTTCGCCTTCTTATCGGTGCGCCAACGGAGCATCCGCGGGAACCGCACGGCGATCCCAGACTTGTGCCGGCTCGAAAGTTGGATCCCTTCGAAGCCGAGTTCGAAGACGAGCTCGGGCTTGACCGTCCGTACCGGGCCGAACTTTTCGACGGTGTTCTTTCGGACGAATTCATCGATCTGACGGATCTCAACATCGGTCAGCCCACTGTAAGCCTTCGCAAACGACACCAATCGTTCACCATCCCAAACGCCGAAGGTGTAATCGGTGAACAATCCGCTCCGTTTGCCGTGCCCTTGCTGGGCGTAGATCAGCACCGCATCGACCGTGAACGGCTCGACTTTCCACTTCCACCAGTCCCCACGCACCCGGCCGACTCGGTACGGAGAACTACGCCGTTTCAGCATCATCCCTTCTACACGGCGCTCCCGACTGGCCAACCGGATCACCGCCAGTTTGTCCCAATCGGTCACGGTGATTTGTTCCGAAAGTACGAGCGTCGGGTCGGCGACGTCCGCCACGAGCGCTTCGAGTTTGGTTCGGCGTTCGGACAGCGCCTGTTCTCGAAGATCGTGCCCACCGAATTCGACTAAATCGTAAGCCATGAGGATGACGGGCACATCGGTGAGGAGTTTCTTGCCGACGATCTTGCGGCCGATGCGCTTCTGCAAGTCGGCGAAGGGCAACACCGCGCCGTCTTTCCAAGGGAGGATTTCACCGTCGAGCACGGTGCCATCGGGCAACTTCTCGGCGAGAGCTTTCAATTCGGGGTAGCGGTCGGTGACGAGTTCCTCGCCGCGCGACCAGACGAACGATTGCCCGCCACGCCGGACGATCTGCGAACGAATGCCGTCCCATTTCCATTCCGCCTGCCAGTCGTCGGGAGCACCGAGCGCGGCCGGGGAACCTTCGAGCGGATGAGCCAAATAGAAAGGGTAGGGCCGACTCAACGCCGCATCACCCGCATCGACCGCGATGAGGTTGTTGTAGAATTCGGCACTCGGTTCCCACGTTCCCATGAGGCGGTGCGCCACGACATCGCTTTTCAATTCGGAAACTTGGGCGATGGCCCGCGTCACGAGAATCTGCGAAACGCCGAGGCGGAATTCCCCGGTGATCAGTTTGTTCCAAACGAAGCGCTGCCGTGCATTGAGTTCGGCCCACGCTGCCAAGATGGCCACTTTCTGCTGCTCTTCCGGGAGGGCACGCAACGGCAACAACCGCGTTTCCACCCACTCGTTCAACGGCCGGTCGGTGGCCTGTTCCGCCGCGGGCAACAACAGGGCAATGGTCTCGGCCACATCACCGACACTGTGGTAGCACTCATCGAAGAGCCATTCGGAGACGCCGGCCATCTCGCGTGCCCATAACCGCAATCGCTTGGAAGGTACCGCCTGGCGAGGTTTGCGACCGCTGAGAAAATAAATGGCCCACGCCGCATCGGCCGACGGAGCGGCGGCGAAATAGCGGCTGAGCGCCGCGACTTTTTCCCCGGTGCGGTTGGTTTCGTCCAAGGCTGCGAAGAGTTCGGCGAAGGCTTTCACGACGGTTCTGCCTCGGGGGTCTGAGGTTCTTCCTCGTCGCCGAATCGGGTCACGATCACGTCGGTATCGGTACCTTTTTCACGCAGATAGCGTGCCAGTACTGAAGCAAACCCATGTGTCGCTATGACGCGGGTCGCACCGGTTGCCGCAATCGCCGCGAGCAATCCGGGCCAGTCGGCGTGATCCGAAAGGATGAAGCCGCGATCCATCGCCCGGCGTCGGCGGGCACCCCGGACTTGCATCCAACCCGATGCCACCGCGGACGACGCCGGTTCGAATTTCTTCACCCACGGCGAACCATCGGCCGAAGGGGGCGCGATGATGAGCGAACCGGCCCAGGCTTTTTTACCGCCACTGGCCGCTTCTCCCACGGCGGTCGTGGGGGGTAGTTCGACGCCACTCTCGCGGTAGGCTTTCGTGAGCTTTTCGACCGCACCGTGGGTGAAAATCGGGCCGATGCTGGCATCGACGCCGGCCATCACGCGCTGGGCTTTCCCGAGAGAGTACGCGTAAATGATGCTGGCTTTACCCGCGTCGCGGTTGGCCTTCCACCAAGCATTCACACCGGCGAACAAAACTTCGGGGTGTTCCCAGCGGTACACGGGCAATGCGAAGGTCGATTCCGTGATGAACGTATGGCAGCGCACGGGTTCGAATGGCGTGCAGGTCGGATCGCGTTCCAATTTGTAATCGCCGGTGATCACCCAGATTTCGCCCTCGTGTTCGAGCCGGACTTGGGCCGAACCCAGGACGTGACCCGCCGGGTGAAACGACAATTGCACTCCGTGATGGTGGACAGCTTGACCGTATGGAAGAGTCGAAATGTCGGCCGGCCCAACGCGAATATCGAGCAATCTTCGGCCGGGATCGGCGGCCAAATACGTTCGGCAGCCCCAACGTGCATGGTCGGAATGCGCATGCGTAATCACGGCACGTTCTACCGGCTTCCACGGGTCGATGTAGAAGTTACCGGCAGAGCAAAACAATCCGCTTTCTGTCAGTTCGATTAGGGGTTGGCCCACGTCCCACCCCGGCGGAAGTACGCTCGAATTCGGTACGACAAAATCTATGCTATTGTTAGTGGTGACCCTTTTTGGCAATCCACCCGATTCGACGACGGTCACCTAGGAAATCCGTAAACCAGTCGGACTATAGATTGGCATGCTTGTTGCACAATTTTGAACAATCTGCGGTTTCATTCTTCGGGATTCGCTTTTATCATGCCGCTCGGTTTCGCCGAGCCTGGGAGTTTTCTTTGAACGTCAAACTGAAGTTGCCGGTTGTCAGCATTGCTGCCCCATCTACAACGACTCAAAAAATATTACCAACACATGGTCGGCTCTCTCTCGGAGGGAGAATCGCGACGCTCCTCGGAGTGACGATCCCCATCGCCGGATTGGCGGCGGCACTCATCCTCTTATGGGGCTGGGGGTTCCACTGGGCCGATCTCGGATTGCTGCTCGGGTTCTACGTTCTCACGGTGATCGGTGTCGGCGTTGGCTTCCACCGGCTGCTGGTTCACCGCTCTTTCGAGACGTACTTGCCGATTAAGGTCGTGTTGACGGCACTCGGTTCTATGGCCGTCCAAGGGTCGATGATCCATTGGGTCGGGTTGCACCGCTGGCACCACCAACACAGCGACGATGCCGACGATGTTCATTCGCCACATCATCAAGGCAGCGGCATTGTTGGGTTCATCCGCGGCTTCTGGCATTCGCATATTGGCTGGGCGTTCCGAGCTGATCCGCCCAATCTCGAAAAGTACGTGTCCGATCTCCGAAGTAGCCCGACCTTGCGAGTCGCTAGCAGTTTGTTTCCCGTGTGGGCACTTCTCGGGTTGCTGATTCCGGCGGTTCTGGGTGGCATCTTGGCAGGGTCTTGGCTCGGCGCTTGGACAGGATTGCTCTGGGGCGGGCTGGTTCGCATTTTGCTCGTCCACCACGTGACCTGGAGCATCAACTCGGTTTGCCACATTTGGGGTTTCCAACCGTTCCACAGCGAAGATGAAAGCCGCAACAACGTGGTATTCGGGATTTTGGCGATGGGTGAAGGTTGGCACAACACCCACCATGCGTTCCCGACATCCGCACGCCACGGCCTCCGCTGGTGGGAGATCGACCTGAGCTATTGGTTGATCCGTTCGCTCGCGTTGTCGAAACTCGCCTGGAATCTGAAACTGCCTTCGCAGCAAGCGCAAGACCGTGCGAGACGGGTGTAACCCCACGTGAGAAGGTCGCCGATTTGCTAACGAAGTTTCATACTATCCCAATGCATGTGACTCCCGCTACCGGCCCGTCGGCACCTGGCCAACCATTGTTCGAACGACGGCGGGCTTACGTCACCAAAGGGATTCTTGCGGTCAACATCCTGTGGTTCCTGGCGGGTGCCTTATTGGCATTTCGAGCGGGTGTCGGGAAAGAATACTGGCAAGGTGTTGGCTTACCGGCTGTCTTGCAAACACTGTTGCAGATTGGGGCGATCTCGGCTCCAGACTTACTCCAAGGAGAATGGTGGCGACTCTGGACGAACTGTTTCGTCCACATCGGCTTGGTTCACCTATTCGTGAACATGCTTATGCTCGCCACACTGGGTTCGGTTGTAGAGCGTCTCTGGGGGAGTCTCCGGTTCACCGCCATCTACTTCGGTTCCGGTTTGGCCGGCAGCATCGGGGCGATTGCGCTCCACCCGCACACCAACGGGAACATTTCCGTGTTGGCGGGAGCATCCGGTGCCGTGTGGGGAATTTTACTATCTATTGCGGTCTGGTTTCTTCGCTATCGCAAGCAATTGCCCGCCGACATGGCTCGGGAATGGTCTCAAAAACTCACGTTCACCGTAGGCTTCAATTTGCTCCTCAGCTTCGCCCCCGGTATCAGTTTCGAAGCGCACTTAATCGGCGGATTGATCGGCGTGATCCTCACCTATTGGCTCGACCGAAATCGCCGACCGAATCGCTATATGAGTACAGCAGGGCTTGTGGTTCTGCTGATGATATTGCACCTCGGTTTGCTCGGTGCCATGCGCTACTCGCCGACGTGGAACTTGCTCCGGCAACCACTTGTGCGCGCAGGAGATGTGGAAACCCCCATCGCCGTGCCA
>JAYSYJ010000032.1:0-22198 GCA_043727675.1 Fimbriiglobus sp. | reverse complement strand
TGGAGATCAAACCATTGTGCAAGTCGGCCACATGCCCATCGGCGATCTCGTGCCGTGGTTCGGCACCATGGAAAAAACGTTGACCGCCGTGCAGCGATTCATCGCCGGGGAACTGCTCAAAGAAATCCGCTCCCGGCTCGGGTTCTTGCTCAACGTCGGCCTGCACTACCTCAGTCTGGATCGCTCCGCCCCAACCCTCTCCGGGGGCGAAGCTCAGCGTATCCGACTCGCGGGTCAGATCGGTTCGGGACTGGTCGGCGTGCTCTACATCCTCGATGAACCCAGCATCGGCTTGCACCCGCGCGACAACGAGCGACTGCTCGCCAGCTTGTTGCATTTGCGCGACATGGGCAACACGGTCCTGGTGGTCGAACACGACGAAGAAACGATGCGCGCCGCCGATTACCTCGTCGACTTCGGCCCCGGCCCCGGCGTCCGCGGCGGCGAAATCGTCGCGGCCGGCTCACCGGGCGAGGTGCTCGCCAACCCGAACAGTCCGACGGGACAGTACCTCACGGGTGTGAAGTCGATTCCGATTCCGAAGAAGCGCCGCCCGATTTCTGGCAAAGCGATCAAGATCGTCGGAGCGAAGCACAACAACTTGAAAAATGTGGATGTCAGCATTCCACTCGGCGTCTTCGTCGTCGTCACCGGTGTCAGCGGGAGCGGCAAGAGTTCGCTCATCAACGACGTGCTCAAGTGCGGATTTGGGATTTCGGATGTCGGATCGGACGACGCGGAAACCGAAAGCGATGCCGAGCTGCCCACGATCCATTCCGAACTCAATAGCCGGGTGGAACGGATTGAAGGCTTCGACGCGATCGACAAGTTGATCGACATCGACCAAGCGCCGATCGGGCGGACGCCGCGCTCGAACCCGGCGACTTACATCAAAGTCTGGGACGAGATTCGCACGCTGTACGCCAACATGAGCGATGCCAAATTGCGGGGCTACAATGCCGGGCGATTCAGTTTCAATCGTCCCGGTGGCCGCTGCGAAGCGTGCGAAGGCAACGGTTCCAACAAGCTGGAAATGGATTTCCTCGCCGATGTTTGGGTGACCTGCCCGATCTGCGAAGGCCGGCGCTTCAATCACGAAACGCTCCAGGTGAAGTACCGCGGCAAGAGCATCCACGACGTGCTCGAATTGGAAGTCGGCCAGGGGGTCACGCACTTCGAGAACGTTCCCAAAGTCCACGCGATGCTGCAAACACTCCACGATGTCGGCCTCGATTACATCAAGCTCGGCCAGCCTTCGCCGACGCTGTCGGGTGGCGAAGCCCAGCGCGTCAAACTCGCCAAGGAACTCTGCCGCAAGGGGAGTGGCAAAACCTTGTACATCCTCGACGAACCGACGACCGGTTTGCATTTCGAGGACATTCGGAAGTTGCTCGAGGTGCTCCACGGCTTCGTCGATCAGGGGAACACGGTTCTCGTGATCGAACACAATTTGGACGTCATCAAGACCGCCGATTGGCTCATCGACATGGGGCCGGAAGGGGGCAGCACCGGCGGGCAGCTCGTTGCCTGCGGCACCCCGGAAGCATTGACGAAAGTGGCCGCTTCGCACACTGGGCAGGCGCTGTTGCCCGTGCTCTTTCCGAAGAAAGCGAAGGCCAAAGCGGGAAAAATCCGCAAGGCGTCCTCGTCCGCACTCCGAGTGGAAATGACGCACCTGGAAGTCGAGGGGGCTTCGCAGCACAACTTAAAAAATGTGAATGCCCGCATCCCGCGCAACGAAATGACCGTCTTCTGCGGCCCGAGCGGCTCGGGCAAATCGTCGCTGGCGATGGACACCATTTACGCCGAGGGGCAACGCCGGTACGTCGAAAGTTTGTCGAGCTATGCCCGGCAGTTCCTCGGCCAAGTGCAGAAACCACGCGTCGAGAGCATCACCGGGTTGTCGCCGGCCATCGCCATCGAACAGAAGACCACGAGCAAATCGCCGCGTTCCACCGTCGGCACCATCACCGAAGTTTACGACTACCTCCGCATCTTGTTCACGCGGTTGGGTCAGCGCTTTTGTCCGCACTGCCAGATCCCCATCGGCACCCAAACGAAAGACGAAATCGTCGAGAAGATCTTGAGTCTAGCGGAAGGAACCAAGCTCTACATCCTCGCGCCGTTGGAACGCAAGGGCCAGGAAAAATTCGAAACCATCTGGGAAGAAATCCGCCGGTCGGGCTTCGTGCGGATGCGTGTCGATGGCAAGTCGTACGGTGTGGAGGAGCCGCCCGAAATCGACAACAAGCGGAAGCACAAAATCGAAGTCGTCGTGGATCGCAACGTCGTCCGGCCCGGTACCCGCACCCGGATTGCGGACGCCGTGGAACAGGCTCTGAGCCTCGGCCAAGGGGTCATGCACCTCGCTTATGTGGATCTCGACCGGGATGAAACGCTCTGGAAAGTGGAGCGGTTCTCCCAGCACCTCGCCTGCGACCAATGCGGGCGGAGCTACGAGCAACTCACCCCGAACAATTACAGTTTCAACAGCCCACTCGGGTGGTGCCCGACCTGCGAGGGGTTGGGTGTCCAACGCGGGGCCAGCGTGGCCTTGCTCATCGGTAACCCCAAGCTCAGTGTCCGCCAGGGGGCCATCGTCGCGTGGCCACGCCCGGACGCCGGCAGCCCCTGGCTCCCGTTCGCCGCCGGCATTGCCGCCCACGTCGGCTTCGATCTCGATACGCCGTACCAAGATCTCGATCCGGTGCATCAGCGGGCGATCCTGCAAGGAACCGGCGAGACTTGGCTCCGTGCGGAGTCCGGAGCGAAGAATTCGGAATCGAAAAATAAGACGAAGTCTAAATCCAAGAAGAGCAACGATTCTGACATTCCGAATGCCGCACTGCGAACGCCGCACTTCCAGTACAAGGGTCTCTTCCCCGCCATCGATGAAGCATCCCGGGTAAGTTACCAGTACCGGGCGCGGCTCGATCACGTCGTGGATGAAGTGCCCTGCGTCGCCTGCCACGGTGGCCGCTTGCGTGCCGATGCCGCCGCCACGCGGTACTTGAACCAAACGATCCGCGAAGTCTGCGCTCACCCCATCGGCATCCTGCTTCGACAATTCGAAGCGGTGACACTGGCGGACGCGGAACAGAAAGTCATCGGCGAAGTGCTGCGGGAGATCATCAACCGTGTCAAGTTCCTCGTCGATGTCGGCTTGGAATATTTGTCGTTGGATCGCCCCGGCCCGACGCTGTCCGGTGGCGAAGCCCAGCGGATTCGCTTGGCCTCGCAGATCGGCAGTGGCCTGACCGGCGTGCTCTACGTCCTCGATGAACCGACCATCGGCTTGCACCCGCGTGACAACGCCCGCTTGCTGAAGGCCCTGCACCATCTCCGCGATCTCGGCAACACGTTGTTACTCGTTGAACACGACCGCGAAGTGATTGCCTCCGCCGATTACCTGTTCGACTTCGGCCCCGGTGCCGGCCGGCACGGCGGGGAAATCACGGCCGAGGGAATCCCGAGTGCGGTGCTGAAATCCAAAGCGTCACTCACGGGGCAGTACCTGTCCGGCCAGCTCGCGATCGCAGTCCCCACGAACCGGCGCATCCAACACCCCGAACCGAAGAAACCGATCCTGTACGCCGATGCTTCGGCAGTCGGACTCCGGTCCGCATTCCAGTTTCCGCACAAGAGCTTCCTCAGCGTGCTCGGCGCCCGGCACCACAACCTCCGCAACATCGATGTTCATTTGCCACTCGGGGCGTTTGTCGTCGTAACGGGCGTGAGCGGCTCCGGGAAAAGCTCACTCGTCAACGAGGTGCTCTTCAACACGTTGTCGCGTCGGTTGAATCGCGCCCGCACCACCGGCGTGGCCCACGACGATATCACCGGCATCGAGAACATCGACAAAATCATCCGCGTCGATCAAGATCCGCTCGGCAATTCCCCGTCCAGCAACCCGGCCACGTACACCGGTGTCTTCGATCTCATCCGGGAGCTATTCAGCCGGATGCCCGAATCGAAAGTGCGCGGGTACCCGCCGCGGCGCTTCAGTTTCAATCAAAAAGGCGGTCGGTGCGAAGCGTGCGAAGGCAACGGCCAAAAGAAGATCGAGATGCACTTCCTACCGGACGTCTGGGTCGAGTGCGACACCTGCCATGGCACCCGGTATAACCTCGAAACGCTGGCCGTGCACTACCGCGGCAAGAGCATCAGCGATGTGTTGAACCTGCCCGTTGACGACGCGCTCGAACTGTTCGGGAACATTCCCAAAGTCCGTGTGATCTTGCAAACGCTCTCCGATGTCGGTCTGGGTTACATGCAACTCGGGCAACCGGCACCGACTATGAGCGGCGGCGAAGCGCAACGGGTCAAACTCGCGGCGGAACTCGCCCGCCCCAGCACCGGTAAGACGCTGTATCTGCTCGACGAGCCGACGACCGGGCTGCACTTCGACGATGTGAAAAAACTGTTGAACGTGCTGCACCGCTTGACCGATCTCGGCAACACGGTGATCGTGGTCGAACACAATTTGGATGTCATCAAGACGGCCGATTGGATCGTCGACATGGGGCCGGAAGCCGGGAGTGGCGGTGGCGAAGTGGTCTCCTGCGGCACCCCGGAATCGGTCGTCCAGTTCGCGGACATCCACCCCGAGTTACCGTTGTACACGAGCCGCGCGTTGAAGCCGGTGTTAGTCGCCGGGCCGTTCGCCGAACGCGAACGCTACGATGCCAAGAAAGCTCTCGCCAAGAAACTCGGCGACCTCTCCCTGGACGATGTCGGCAAGGATCAGAAGTTGCCGTGGGAAGCGAACGGCATCCAGTGGCACACGCGCGATCGCATCACCACGAAAGGCACCCCGTGCAAATGGGACGGTGCCGCATTGCTCGAGGCCATCACGGGAATCGAGCAACTCGGGGACTTCGGCGATACCGTCTGGGAGCATAGGAGTATCGTCGAAATACCGGCCGCGAAGAAATCGCTCGGCTGGTTCTTGCACGCCATGACGGGTCACGAAGCCTACTTGAAACTCGTCTTCCGCGTGGCCCGCAACACGTTCAAGCAGGCCGCAGTGGTGGAGAAGTTGGCCCTGCGCCCGCTCAGCGATTATCCCGGGCACGAGGGTTACGCCCGCGATCATCGCGTGGAAGTTTCGAACCCGCGTGGCCCTTGGCAAGAAGTCGTTGTGACGATCGTGAAAGTAGCCGAGGTGCAAGCGAAGTCGTTTCAACAGTTCTTGAAACAGGCGGCCGATTCGTTCCTGGCGGCGACCGCGAAGACCGACGGTGCCTCGGCCGTGGACGCAGCGATGCCCTGGAAAATCAACGGCGAGCAATGGCACGTCGGCGACAAAGGATTCCCGCCCGGTAAGAAGCCGAAGTGGGATCGGGCATTGTTGCCGAAGTTCCTGCAACTCCTCCACGACGTAGAGCCGACGGCCGAACTGAAGCACGATGTCCGCGATGCCATCACCGTGCGGCTACCCGAGATCAGCCGTTTCTGGGTGCGGATCAAGACGAAAGAAGTGGCGTCGCTCGAAGTCTGGCTCGTCGCCAAACCGGGTGCCTTCAACGCCGCCCGATTCGAAGGGGTCGGCGCGTTGGCCACGGTGGAAGCCGACCGGCAAGAAGGTTGCGCGGTCGTCAAGTTGCATTTCGTGATGGCTGAACAGCTCGCGTCTAAAAAACTCCTGCCGTTGTTGCGTGAGTTGCAGCAGGGTTTCATCGGTTTGTTCGGCGAACCGTAGCCGGTGTCAGCCCGCTACGGGGATCTCGATCTTGCCGAAAAAGAGCATCTTGCGATCCCCGGTGCGGTAGAGTTCCTCGAAGAGGATCTGCAAGTCCGGCACCATGATTTTCGGCTTCGGCACCAGAACCGCCGAGGGGATGTTCAACCGGAGTGGCACGGTCCAGTCGATCATGTCGCGTTCGAGCCAGATGGTGATCTTTCGTATCCCTCGGACTTCATCGATCACGATTTCGTTGTTCTTGCGGATATCGCCTCGGAACTGGGCCGAGATCGGCGGTTTGTCGGGGCGCTCCGGGTCTTTGAGCTTGTTCGGGGCATTGATGGAGTCGGTGCCGATCCAGTAGAAACGGTTGTCGGTTTCGCGGAAGGTGTGCCAAGCTTCGAAGGTGGTGGCGTTGAGGCGGAGCGACGCGACTCCGCGCACCCGCGTCTTTCGGTTCATCCAGTCGAAGATCACCGGCACTTCGTTCTGATACCATTCGATGCTGCGCCCTTTATAGAGTGCCATGATCGACGGATAGCCCCGCGGCAACCAGTTCTCGAACAGCTTGCGAAGGTTTTCATACGACGATCCGGCGGTCTCCCCAGTGACGCAATACAACGGCATCTTTTGCGAATTCCGCCAGTACTCTTGGTAAAACTGCTGCACGGGTGTCGGCCCCATGCTGACGACGCCCGCGAAGATATCGGGCCGGCTCATGGCCAAGTCGAGTGAGAAATTCGCACCTTGCCCGAAGCCGAATGCGAAGACGCGATCTTGGTCGATTTGGAATCGCCGCGACAAGTCGCGGATGGTCGCACTCACCAGCCAATGATCTTTCCCCGAGTAATCGAATTTTTGATCGCCGAACTGCGAGCACCAGAGCGGCACTGCCAAAATGTAACCGTTGCGGGCCGCGTCGCCGGCCAGTGCGCCGCACATTTTCTCCGCGGACAAGCGCGGGTCGTTCAGCCCGATCACCACGGGGTAAGAACGCCCCGGATTATATTCCGGTGGCAATCGGAGCAGGTAGGTCATCCCCTTGTTATCTTCGGGAATCGAACCCGTTTCGATGGTGTAGATCTCATTGGCCCCGGCCAATTTCGGGTCGATTTTCGTCCCGCGAATCTTGGCGATGTTCTCTTGGTCGATGGGCGGCAAAAGCGTGATGACTTGAGCCAATTCCTTCGGCTCTAACTTGTCGCTCGATTGCAAATAGTTGCGGAGCAACCCGTTGCGATTGTTCACGACTTCATCGCGGAGGTAGGCCATCGCCATCACCCGGGTGTTCCAATATTTCACCGCCGATTTCGGGTCGGGGTCGGCGCCTCCTTTCCCTTTCAACCAACCGGTGATCGCCAACGCCAGCAGCTGATTCGCGCTGCGACTCGGATCTTGTCCTGCGATCCTCTGTTTATCGTCTTGTCCCGCGAGATCGGTGAACGTATCCACACGCGGCACCGTGTCGGGATGCAACTCGGCGAAGACCGCTTCGCCTCCGGTCAGGAGCGTCGTCATTTCGATCCCGACTGCTGTCGCGGGAATTTGCGGAATCACCGCACCGCCGCCCAAGGCACCGTTGACGACGAGCCGGGCGGAACCGTTTTCGCGGTCGAGCAGTTCCCGAAGCAACCGTTTGGTCAACTCGTAACGCGGCTGGACGATCTCGATTTTCGCTTTCAACTCCGTCAACCGGGCCAAATCTTTCGCGTCGGCATTCTTCGGTTTGTAGTCGCTCAAAAACCGGCTCGCCGCCTTGTACTGCGACGCGTTCACCATGGCTTCGAGTTCCCCGATGACCCAACGCGTCTCGGCCGCATCGAGTTCATTGGTCAATTTGTCGTACTTCTCGGTCGCATCCGTCGACCAAACCCACGGTGCCTCTTTTTTGAGTTTATCCAAGTCGGCCCGGGCCGCCGCGATCCAACCGACTTCTTTGAGGAAACTCGCAATCGCGATGCGGCGGACGGGGTCGATGAAGCCGAATACCGAATCGCGGGTCTCGGGGTGCGTGCTCAGCAGTTTCCGGATCGTCTCCGTGCCAAAGTCTTTGGTGTCGTAGGCTTGCCGCCATTCGTGTGTAATCGACACGACGTAGACCGTGTACGGATCCATGTACGTGATGATCTGGTCGATTTTCTCGGCGGCACCACCGCGCGGGCCGACTTCCAAAGTTCGTCTCCAAGCGGAGTTGAACTCGCCGACCCGCATCTCGCCGAAGGCGGGCAATCTCTGCCTGCGAAATCCGGGGGAGGTTTTCCGGAAGATCGTCAATTTGTCTTTGGCGAGATCCTTCTCGATTTCGGCGCCCTTGCGGGAGTGAGAACTGAACATGTAAAACTTCGGGCCGCAGTCCAGAACGTCGAATGCGGCCAAGCGGGTAAACGTTTGGGCATCACCGTGGAAATCCCGAACCGTTTCCCCTTCTTTGAATGTTCGACCGCGGAGCGTGAAGCCGTCCCGCATGATGACCGCTTCATCGGCGTGGGCGATGCCCGTGGTCAGTGCCAGAAAAACTAGCAAGGCGATCCGATTGCGAATCATCGACGCGACCTCCGGTCGAGTGCCTGTCAAAGCGATTGGTCTAGCACTATTGTTCCCGAATTCGAATCGCGGTCAAGCATTCTGTTGCATCGCGGGGCAACCGGTGGAACAATACAACTGACGAATCGAGTATTATCCCATTCAACGGTTCGTCCGGAAAAGCGTTGGAGAATCCCGTGCCCGTACAATTCCGCTGCGACACTTGCAACGGCAAACTCAGCATTGCCACCCGTAAAATCGGCCAATCGGTCGCTTGCCCACGCTGCCACGAGAGCATGACGGTGCCGAGCGCCTCGCAAATTGGTGAGGAACTCACCGAACTACTCTTGACCGTGGGCCGCTCCCAGCGCGACTCCAACGGAGTGGGCCAAGAGCAATCCCTCTCGAAAACCTCACTGCGACCCGGCAAATCGCTGGATGAGATGCCTCTCTTCGAACGATCCGATTACGAAAAACTGCTCGATCCGCACGCCAAACTACCCAAGCCATTGCCGCTGCCGAGCGAAGCTCCACTCGCTGCCATTCCACCGACTCCGCCTCTGGCCATCACCGATGCCATTATCATCGGTCGCACCAAGGCGACCGTGTTGGCGGTCATCGTGGTGCTGTTACTCGGCCTGGCATTCGGATTGGGCTACTTCATTCGCGGCTGACCTCAACCGAAGCGAATCAACAAATCGCCGCCGTCGACTTGCGTGCCCGGTTTCACCAAAACCTCGGCGACTTTGCCACCGAATTCCGCGTGGATCGTCGATTGCATTTTCATCGCTTCCAACATGGCGAGTTTCTGGCCCGGTGCCACGTCTTCGCCGGTCTTCACCATGATGGCGACAATCGCTCCCGGCATCGGTGCGGCCACATGCTTGGAATTCCCCGGTTCGGCTTTCGGCCGAGCCGCCGCAACCGCCCCCAATGTCCGATCCACGACCAGCACTTCCCGCGGCTGACCATTCAACTCGAAGAAAACACTCCGTTTGCCCTCGGCCTGCGGCTCACCCACGGTGAAGAACTTGATGATGAGCGTCTTGCCCGGTTCGATCTCGACACTGACTTCGTCACCCTTTTGCAGGCCGTAGAAGAAGAGTGGCGTCGGTAACACGCTCAAGTCCGAGAACGTGGCCACATGCTCGGCGAACTTCGTGTAGACCTCAGGATAGAGCAAGTAGGCCACCACGTCGCGATCGGTCGGAACCCGGCCGAGCTTTGGCTGCAAGGTCGTTCGGGCCGCCTCGAAATCGGCCGGGGGCAACGTGGCACCGGGTCGATCCGTCAGTGGAATGCGGCCACGCAGAATCCGTTTCTGCAAGTCGGCGGGGAATCCGCCGGGTGGCTGGCCGAGTTTCCCTTCGAAGAACTCGATCACCGATTCCGGGAACGCCAATTCCCGCGCCGGGTTCTTCACATCGTCAGGCGTCAAGTTGTTTGCGAGCATGAACAGCGTCAGATCGCCCACGACTTTCGATGTCGGTGTCACTTTCACAATGTCGCCGAACAGCTGATTCACTTCGGCGTACTTCCGACCCACTTCGTGCCAGCGATCGCCCAAACCGAGCGACTTCGCTTGCACGTAGAGGTTCGCGTATTGGCCGCCCGGCATCTCGTGCTGATAGACCTCGGCGGAACTGGAAAGCTGACCCGTCTCGAACGGCGAATAGAAGCTGCGAACTTCTTCCCAGTAGCGGGCCGTATTTTGGAGAGCATCGAAATCGAGGCCCGTATCCCGGTCGCTAAAACGGGTCGCTTCCACGAGGGCGTTCAGACTCGGTTGAGCGGTGATTCCCGCCAGCGGGGCGAATGCGCAATCGACGATGTCAACGTCTTCCTCGGCCGCCATCAAGTACGACGCCATTTGTCCACCCGCGGTGTCGTGCGTGTGGAAGTGAATGGGAATGTCGATTTCCTGCCGGAGTGCTCGCACCAGTTTCTTCGCCGCGTAAGGTTTGAGCAACCCGGCCATGTCTTTGATAGCCAACAAGTGGGTGCCGTTCTTCACCAGCTCTTTGGCCAAGTTCACGAAGTACGACAGGGTGAATTTGTCGCGGCGTGGATTGAGGATGTCGCCGCTGTAACAGATGGCCGCTTCGCAAATGGCGTCGGTCTTGCGCACCGCGTCGATGGCGAGCTTCAAGTTCGGCATCCAGTTGTTCGCATCGAAAATGCGGAACACGTCCATGCCGGCATCGGCCGCTTCCTTTACGAACGAGTTCACGACGTTGTCGGGATAGTTTGTGTAGCCCACCGCACTCGCCGAACGCAGCAACATCTGGAACAAGATGTTCGGGATCCGCTCGCGGAGCTTCGACAAGCGATCCCACGGATCTTCTTTGAGGAAGCGCATCGACGTGTCAAACGTCGCTCCGCCCCAATTTTCGAGCGAAAAGAGACCGGCGTGCATCCGGGCATACCGCGGGGCGATTCCGAGCATGTCGTAGGTGCGCATCCGCGTGGCCAGAAGCGATTGATGGGCGTCCCGCATCGTGGTGTCGGTCACCAGCAATCGCTTCTGGGCACGCACCCACTTGGCGAATCCCTCGGCACCGAGCTTGCGAAAAATATCGCGGGTCCCTTCCGGAAGCGGACTCAGATCGCGCGTTTTCGATTCCCACGGACGATCCGCCGGCAACGCCGTTTGGGGCACTCGCACGGGCGGCGCCTTCACGTCCGGGTGACCGTTCACAATCACATCGGCGAGGTACGTGAGAACTTTCGTGGCGCGATCTTGTCGCACCGGCATGATGAACAGTTCGGGCGCTTCATCGAGAAACCGCGTCGTCACACTGCCATCGAGAAAATCGGGGTGCGTGACCAAGTTGATGAGGAACGGAATGTTTGTCTTCACCCCGCGGACGCGGAACTCTTGCAGGCAGCGTTCCATCCGCCGGGCCGCATCGACAAATCGCAACCCGCTCGCCGTGACTTTCACCAGCAGTGAATCGTAAAAGGGCGTGATGACCGCGCCGCCGAACGCCGTGCCCGCATCGAGACGAATCCCGACGCCGCTGGCGGAGCGATAGGCGGTCAAACGACCGTAATCGGGCATGAATCCGTTGGCGGGATCTTCGGTGGTCACGCGGGCCTGGATCGCGAAGCCTTGGGTCAAAATCTTCGATTGATCACCGAGGCCGATTTCCGAATCGGATAACGGCACCCCCTGCGCGATGAACAGTTGGGCACGGACAATGTCGCGCCCGGTGATGACTTCCGTCACCGTGTGCTCGACCTGAATTCGCGGGTTCACTTCGATGAAGAAGAATTTCTTCGAATCGGTGTCGTACAGGAACTCCACCGTGCTGGCATTGTCGATCCCGACCGCCCGCCCGACCGCGAGGGCCGCGGCCAAAATTCCCTGGCGGACATCTTCAGGCAGATTCGGAGCCGGGGCGATCTCGACCACTTTCTGATGGCGTCGCTGAATCGAACAATCGCGTTCATAAAGATGCACGAGATTCCCGTGCCGGTCACCGAGTAGCTGCACCTCGATGTGCTTAGCCCGTCGCACGAATTTTTCGAGGAACACATCCGAGTTCCCGAAAGCTTGGCCCGCTTCACGCTGGGCTTGTTCCAAAGCGTCGGCGAGTTTGTCGGCCGAATGCACGACCCGCATCCCCCGGCCCCCGCCGCCCATCGACGCTTTCACCATCACCGGGTAACCGAGCTGCTCGGCGAGTGCCGCCGCTTCTTCGGGCGACGACACCGGCTTCTCACCACCCGACAAAATCGGTACGTTGGCGATTTTCGCAATCGCCCGGGCCGCGACTTTGTCGCCGAGTTGCCTTAGGATTTCCGGTCGGGGGCCGACGAATGTGATGCCCGCATCTTCGCAGGCTTGGGCGAAGGTCGCGTTCTCGCTCAAGAAGCCATAACCGGGGTGAATGCCATCGACGCCGACTTCTTTAGCCAGACCCACAATCGCTTCGATGTCCAAGTAGGCCCGGATCGGTTCGCCGGGATTACCGACGCGGTAGGCTTCATCCGCTTTGAATCGGTGCAACGCGAAGCGATCTTCGTGCGAATACATGGCCACGGTGCGAATGCCCAACTCGTGGGCCGAGCGAAAGATCCGGATGGCAATTTCGCTGCGGTTGGCGACCATCAACTTGGTAATCGGTTTCGACATGGCAAACAATCCTCGACGACAACAGCACAAACCGTTTGATACGGAATTGAGCCGACCCTGAAAAGCAACAACCCCGGCCGGGCCGGGGTTGTTGCGTCGAACGTTCCGCACGACCGTCACTTCTTGACGATGGCGGAAACATTCACGATCAGTTTCGGTTGCGTCTTGCTATCGGTCACGATCTCGATGGTGCGTTTCACTTCGCCTTCCGTATCGGCGGCCATGTTCACCTTCAGAACGTGAGCGGCCCGAGTTCCATCGGTGACTTGCGTGACGGTCACGGCCCCTTCCGGCACTTTGACTTCGAGAATCTTGAACGGGGTCTCACCGGTCAGCATCAGTTGCTGCGTCGATGGTTTCGCACTCGAGGGGACATTGCCGAAGGTCACTTCCGCAGGGCTGACCGCGATCGATTCTTGAACGTTGACGGTCACGGGGATGCGAATCCTTTCGATGCCAACCGCGTTAGTCGTGAGGAACACTTCCGTCATCCAGTTGCCTTTCGGACAATCGGCATCGAGCGTGGCCGCGATCTCGAAAGAAACTTCGCCGTTGGCACGGACAGCCGACTTCGCTTCCACTTTCACAAACTTACCGTTGCTTTTGACTTCTTTGATGTCCCAATTCGGTTGGTTGAACAGCGTCACTTTCATGGTGGCCTTACCACCGACCGATTTTTGCACCGTGCCGAAGTTCAGAGAATCGGGGCTGAAGAAAAGATCTTCGCGAGCCACGCACGAAACTTTTAACACCACTTCTTCCTGCACGGGATTCATGAATGGAACGGTCACAGTCACACTCTTGAATGTGTTCCGTTGATGCGTCGGGATCTTCTTGGTGTCCATGTAAGCAACGATGTACGTCGATTCACCAGCGGGGAGTTGACTCTTCAGCAATGTCGCAGAAACACACCCGCAGCCAATCCGCGGCGTACCGAGGTTGATCGTCTCGTTGGTGGTGTTTTTGATGGTGAAGTAGTGGGCCAGCACCGGGCCGATCGACGTGGTCGAAAAGTCTTTGCTGGTTTCGGAGAAATAATCCGGTGCCCCGGCTTGTGCCGTAGTCGCCAGTGTGGACACGAGACAAATTGTGCTGAACAAACGCCACATAGCAAATACTCCCAAAAAGCGGCAAGGGCGGCATTTCCCCCCGAAAAGCCATCGGATGCCGTTGCAATTAATGTACCAGGGATGCTGGCCAAACTACATGAGGAAAAAACTGGAGAAGGCAATCTTAGGGGTCATCCACGCCCGGCCTGTACCAACTAAGCGGAACGCTGCGGACAACCGGCAGGCTCAACCAAACATGGCCCACTACCCTAAGTACTATCGGAGAGCGAGCACTCTCACATCGACTTGCGCCGCTCGTGATACCGAAAGTGACACGCTCCACGCTTCCGAAGTCGCGCCAGCCCGCACAATCCAATTCGTCGAATCTTTAACGGTTCAAATGATCATACTGTACAAATATAAGTCCAGCCCCGATGTCTGTCAAATTAAAATGTAGGAATAGTTGAACCGACACGAAATGGGCCAAATTCAGCGGTGGGCTAACACGGCAACATCGACTTGTGCGGCCCCAGCGGCGAGCAATGCCAGCGTCACCGCTTCCGAGGTGGCCCCCGTTGTCAGAACGTCGTCGACTAAGAGAATCCGCAGATCTTTCACGGTCGCAAATCCACCGCTGCGGAAGGCCCCGATGACGTTCTTTCGCCTCTCAGTCGGCGTTTGCGACGTCTGGCTCGGTGTCGCACGCACACGTCGCACGGCCCAACAACTCAACGGCAATTTTAAAGCCACACTCAGGCCACGTGCCACCGATTCCGACTGATTGAAACCTCGTTCCCAACGCCGTCGCCAATGCAAAGGAACGGGTACGATGATCTGCGGTGCCGATTGCAACAATCGGGATCGAAACTGCTCGCCCCAGAGTAATCCCATCGTTTCGGCGAGGATTTCCTGACCCGGATTCTTACTCTTCAAAATCGCATCGCGCAGCACGCCATCGTAAACGCCCAGTCGTTGGGCACTTTTGAAGTGGTATTTTTCATTCGAACAACGGGAACATTCCACTGCGGTCGGAACGTGTGGGCCAATACTGCTGGCGCACCGAGAACAGGTCGAAAAAGAGTCTGAGATTAACGCCGACGTGCACGAGGGGCACAAACAGTGATACGACGGGTCCGCAGGCATTCCCGCATCGCAAACCAGGCAATTCCGTGGCCATACCAGTTCGCCGACAGCGTGCAGGGCGGTACGGAAAATACCCATGACTTATGCCACTTGGAGGGCGGGCACGACTTGATGGTGGATCAACGCCCGCGGCAGCGTGAGTGTGAATCGGGTGGATGGGCCATCGCGGCCTGCCCAACGGACTTCCCCATTGTTATTTTTTGCCAACGCCCAAGCGATCGACAGACCCAAACCGCGGCCGCGGCCGGCCGAGCGACCGGAGAAAAACGGATCGAAGAGATGATCTTGAACATGTTCGTCTGGGCCGGTTCCACTGTCATCGACATGGATGATCACCCGTTCGAGATCGGTCGTCGCCGAGAGTTTCACCCAGCCACCTTTTCCGGCCGCTTCGAGCGCATTACGAACAAGGTGCCCGAGTGCGGTTTGAACCTGCGCCGCATCGACTTGGATCGACGAGTCGGCATCGGTCAGCACGAACAATTGGATGTCTTGCGCTTCCGCATCGGCTTGAAAATCATGTTGGACGCGGGCCAGCAACGTTTCCACCGAATGCGGGCTGGTCTTCGCTTGGCTCGGCCGAGAAAACTGCCGGGTTCCCGTGAGTAAATCGTGGATCCGCTGCGTCTGCCGGACAATCGTTTGCAGATGCTGAGCTTTGTCGGGGTCGGCTTCGCGACCGCGCAGCCACTGGGCGTTGCCTGAGATCACGGCCAGGGGATTGTTGAACTCGTGGCTCGCCCCGGCGGCGAATTCCGCGAGCGCGTCCAATTTCGCATCGCGCAGACGATGATCGAAGTCGAGGCGGGCTTCGGCCAACTGTTCCACCAGCGCATCGATGCGATCTTCGAGCGGGGCCATCCACGTTTGTGCTGTCCGGCCACGGGCTTGCGCCGTCGCCTTCAACAGCCGGGGCAACAATGTTGGCTCGACATCGTAACGCATCTCGCGGTGTTCCGGAGTTTCGCTGGCAAAACAGGTCGCCAAGGAATCGAGTTCTCCGTCCGATTCACGGTTCACATTTGGAAAGTACACCGACTCCGAAGCACGAATGGCAGCCCGGAGCACACGGTTCATCCCGAGGTGGCCACCGAGGGTTTGAGTTTCGTCGATGGGCAAATCGAGGTAGCCGACGGCAATTTGGAACCAATGGGGCATCCGCCAGCGTGCCAAGTGTTTACGAGCTAACGGGACTGTTTGGTGTGTAGCACCCAGATACCACCCGAGCGGGGCTAACAGTCCCGCGCACCAGGCTGCATCTGGGGAACAGAGTTTCGTTTCCCGGGCAAGTTTCGTCGCGATGTGAGCCAATTGTTGACCGATTCGAGCCGAATCGGCTTTCGACTGTGCGGTCGCGTTTGGGAATTCCAGAAGCTTTGCCGCTGTTTCGCAAAGCCCCGGTTGGCAGAGCGTGCCTTCATTCAAAACAAAAGTCGTCGGGCCGGGCGTGGGGCGCGAGTAGCGCAAAACGTGGAGGATCAGACCGGGGTCGAAGCGGAGTGCCGAAGAATCGGGAGCGTCGTCCGTCAGTACCAACAGCGATTCGGAAGCCGGGCGAAGCCACGGAACCGTCGTCGCAGATGGAGCCGCCGACACCGTACTCACCGGAAACTCCCGCGGGTTCAAATTCGGAATGCGGAATTCGGAATGCGGGAACCGCATTCCGAATTTCAAGCGTTAAGCCACGGCGGCCGTTTCCATATCCAACAACCGGCACATCTTGTCGATGAGAATCTCGACGTCGAATGGCTTTCGTTCGAAATCGTCGGCCCCCGCGAGCCGCAACTCTTGGATCTTGTCGTCTTCGACCATCCCGCTGATGCAAATGATGCGGACTTCTTCGAGGCTCGCATCGGAGCGAACCCGCATGCAAACTTCTTTCCCGTTGATGTCCGGAAGCATCACATCGAGCAACATGATGTCGGGGCGGTACTCTTTCACCATCATCCCGGCATCGAAGCCGTTGGCTGCGATCTTCACTTCGAATCGACCGTCGTCTTCGAGCAGCCGGGCGGTGACTTCGACCAATTCGGCGTCGTCGTCCACGAGCAAGACTTTGCGCTTGCCGCTTTCGAGAGCGTCGGTCGGAATCTGGTTGTCGCGCATGAATCGGTACAACGACTCACGCGGAATCCGCCGAAATTTGGAACCGGGCACCCGGAATCCTTTGAGTTGTCCGTTGTCGAAGCAGCGAATGATGGTCTGCTGACTCACCTTGCAGATTTTCGCGGCTTCGCCGGTTGTGAATACCGTCTTCATACGTCATCCATCCTTCCGGCTCCAGCCGGCTCGCATGAAGGAACCCGCGCAACGGCTGACGAGGCCGGCGTTCGGGCGTGGAACCATCCTTGGCACATGGCGACTGGGAATCTCGCCATTTTGTGAAGCTACACAAAACGGCGAAAGCCGGTCGGATGGGTCGCGGTCGTTGTCTACAGAAGCGACGCAAGTTGGGGTGTTCAGAGCCATACGAACGCGGAAAGTATAACCCGCAGGGCTTACCTGTCAACCCGATGTCACCAGGAACCCTCGACTTAACTGAAGACGCTGCCACGGTTTCTTTCGGAGAACCCATAAACAATGTTCAGTCGCCTTGGACTCGCCAGGCTACCGGATCGACACATCCTCGCCATTCTACCGCAGACAATTCTGCACCAGAGCGATTCAAGCACCCGCCGAAAGGGTTTGGGTGCCCTGCCGCGCGCATCCGTCAAACGGATGTCCCTCGCGACATGAAACTCGAGTTCAACCGTGTTACCGGCAGTCCCCAAGCTGTTACGGGGGTCAATAGCGACTCAATCCAAACAAATCAACAGCACTACCAAGTCTGCCGGGACGATGCCACTTGCCAGGCTTGATAAATCAATTTTTGGCCAAGTTTCGTTGTCACACCCCCAAATTCAGTCGGACTGTTCAATCTCGAATCATTCGGATTATAACACGTCTTGCGCTTGCGCATTCTGTAACACGCGGTATGCTCGAATTGATTGCAGCAATTCTGAGGATTGCAGCGATCTTGCGCTTGCGCTGGATTCTGATGCCGGTAAACTAACAGAATCAAACTGAAAAGTACCGTTTGTGAGGCTTGTATGGTTTGGGATGACATCGTTCAGGGCGATTGCCTGAAGAAATTAGCCGGACTACCGACGGGAAGCGTTGATTTGGCTTTCGCGGATCCACCATTCAACATTGGCTACGAATACGACGTCTACCAAGATAAACGCGGCAAGGCCGAGTATTTGACCTGGACCGATGCTTGGCTCGACGGAGTCAAACGTGTCCTCAAGCCGAATGGCTCGTTCTACGTGGCGATTGGCGACGAATACGCCGCCGAAATTAAAGTGCGGCTCGACGCCCTCGGTTTTACGATGCGGAACTGGATCATTTGGCACTACACCTTCGGCGTATCGTGCACCAAAAAATTCAGTCGCAGCCACGCGCACATCTTCTACTATGTTGCCGACCCGAAGAACTTCACCTTCAATGCCGATCCGGTCCGAGTTCCCTCGGCCCGGCAGACGCAATACGCCGACCGGCGGGCCAATCCCGTCGGCAAATTGCCGGACGATACATGGGTGTTACGACCGCAAGAGTCGGAAGACCATTTCCGCGAAGACTCGGATACCTGGCACCTCAATCGGGTGTGCGGAACCTTCAAAGAACGGACGCAACAACACCCCTGCCAAATGCCCGAGTCCGTGCTCGAACGGATTCTTTCGGTCTCGACGAATCCCGGCGACATCGTCCTCGATCCGTTTGCAGGCAGTGGCACGACTTTGGCCGTTGCCAAGCGTCTGCGTCGTCGCTTTCTCGGGATCGAATTATCGCCCGAGTACGCCGAAGCGGTCCGGGAACGGTTGCAGACCGTGCAGCCCGAATTCGGCCCGAAAAAGGTCGTCGCCAAGAAGAGCGTTCCCCGCGGCCCCGGGATGAAACGAACTTTGTCCGCAGGGTTAAAACCAAGGTAATGGCTTCAGCGACGTGCTTGTTGTAACGCAATCTGGTCGGCGTACACTTTGCGTCGATCCACGAAGTACATCCCGCCTTTTGCCCCGCGCAACCGGACGCGCAACTGGGTCAGTTGAGCCAGTAGTCTCTCGGGCCATTTAGGACGTTCCCGTCCGCCGCCATACTGACCCTCGGTGAAAAATTCACCGGCGGCAATCGGCGCGCGAACCACACGCTCGGCTCCACCACGATGTTTCAACGCGTACACGTCGCGGATCCAGTGTCCGGTGATCAGATTGGCAGCGGGGTAGGGGGCTGCGTTTCCCCAGAGTACAGACTTTTGAGGGCCGTTCGGGTTGCAGAACCAGGGGAATAACACCCGCATGCAGCAGGAGAATTCAGCGTAGTCACGGGGCGAATAGTCCCGGTCGCGGAACAAGAATAGTACCTCGCGCCGTTCGACCTTCACGAACCGAAACAACTCTCGGCGAAAGCGAGGATCCGTGATGTGCCGGTAACATTCGGGGAAGTCTGTGAAGAGTAAAATCCCACTGTTGAAATGCGATGAGCCGTGAATGTAGTTGATGCCGTGCGGCATCCGCCGCTTTGGTCCCGCGTGAAGCTCGGGTGTCACTGCCGATTGCCGTACCCGTTCGGCCAAAAATTTCCCGGTGGCGCTGATCACCACCTCGTCGGTCGGTAGTAGCCGGTCATTTGGTCGGGTCGTTCGGAAAATGATGTTCTCAGGCCAGATGGGTTTACCGGTGGCCGGATTCAAGCCGGTCACCCACGGGTGCTTCAATCCAACAAGCCCGGCGGGCAACGGACGGAATTTTGTGATGTCCAAGACACGGACGATACCGTGCCCATTATGGAAAGCTTGGTAGATCAACCGGAATGGAATGCCGAGCCAATACTTCACTGCGGCGAGCATTGATCGCCTCGGATCAGACTTTGGGTAGGGCACAAGAGGCAGCGGTTTCGACGGCTTGTTCCACGGGTGTGTTCGTTGGCGACGGACGGGCGCGGAACTTGTTATTCCACATCCGCCGGATTGACCCTCGGATTCCGAAGGCTTTCAGAGGGGCGGCCAGCAGCTTGATTTTCTTGTGTTTCTCACCCCAGTCCGGCACGTCGTCGTGGAGCACATACACTTCCCAGAGCGTCTCGTCCGGGTCGGTGATCCAGAGTTTCGTTTGCAGGGCGTAGCAGCACTTCACGTCGTCCTGTTCGCCGATACGGGCACCGACCGCTTTCATCCGGGCATGGATCGCCGCCAATTGGTCGAGCGACACCAGCCGCAAGCCGAGGTGATTGAGTGGCCCACCCGCACAAGCCCGCTTGGGTTTGAGGGACAACACCAACGGCGGGACGTCGATTTCGAACTTGGCGTAGTCCGGATAGGATTTTACCGGGTCCGCACCGAACAACGCCGTGTAAAACGAAACAGACTTCGCCAAGTCGGAGACGTTCAAACTGGCGTGGAATTTGATCACTTGCATCGCCGCCGGAGGTGTCCGATTCGGTACGGGAATTATAGCGACCATGTTCCGACTCCAAGAGTTTCGTGCGTCTGAAATTACCGCTACTTCACTTCGAGCGTATGATCCGTTAGGCCACTATCTGGCACGTTGACCGTCCACGGGGTTTTGGCCGGGTCTCCGTACATCGGCTTGCCGATTCGGCTGGCTAATTCCGGGGCTAACGTCACTTTATATTTTCCCGGCGGCACACCATCGCCATGCGGAAACATTTTCATGGCAAACGAACCATCGAGTTGCAGCAGGCTGCTGATCTTGGCTGAGTCGTTCGATGATTCCGGATGAAAAAACAGACTTCCCGCCGTGAGTGGTTGGTTCTTAAACATCACTTTGCCGGTTGCGGTCACCAGCTTCGGCTTGTTCGAACTGCAACCGGTGAACGCCACGATCAGTATCAGAAAAACGATGCGCAGTGTCATGGGGGTATTACTCGAAAGAGACGACTTGGCCGTCGGCTTGGCGGATCATCAGTCGCACCATGGGGGCGGGAGTGGTGTATCGCACGGTCCGGACGCTGCCGTCACCAAAAGCGAACTGCGGGCCACCGGAAGAACTTGGTGACCCCCAGTTGCCACCACCGCACGATTCGCCGCCGACCGACCAACCGGCGCCGTTGGCCAATGCCGGGAAACTATTGAGTTGACTATCCGAATACAGTTCATCCCCACAGCGACCGGTGCCACCCGTGCCACCCATCACGTAAGGTTCATCCCAGTACCAAGACCCGGCCGTCACCGACTTGGCGGCAAGCGCTTTCTCGCCGAAGAAGATCGTGTTCGAAGTTCCATCGGCAATGCTCGCAAAGGTGCTGACCTTACCCCAGCCGGAATAAGTCGTCCAAAAAACTTGGTCGTTGGCTGCGTAGTCGGTGCGGGCGCTTGGGCCGGCTCCACCGTCGTTGTAACCCCAGCCGGGATAGTTCGGGTCAATCGTCGGAGATTGTTGAGCCACTGCTGAGCGTCGCAACGGCATGTAATAGCTTTTCACGGGCGTGCCGAAAGCGATCAACCCATCCCGGAAGATGGCGTCTTGTTCCACGTACGGCAGCAGGGAGAAGAAGGCCGAACCGAGTTGTTTCTTCCCTTGTTTGGCACTGTCTCCCCAACGGGGTCGGAACGGCCCGTAACCCGGAATCGTTGTGTAGGCATTGGGAGTTAACACCACGCCACCGGCGGATGTCGTGGTATACGGTGACGAATTTCCGGGCGTCACACCGTAGTCGTAACCACCGCCGTTGGGGAAGTGCTGGAAGGAACTTTCGTAATTGGCCGCACCCAACCCGAGTTGTTTCAAGTTGTTCTGCGAACTCATCCGGGCGGCGGCTTCACGAACCTTTTGCACAGCCGGCAACAACAACCCAATCAAGATGGCGATGATGGCGATGACCACCAACAATTCGATCAGCGTGAAGGCACGTCGAAACGAAACTCTCATGGATGCTACCTCAAGAATGCAATAATACCTTCACAACAATCTATCAACACATGCAGCTTGGCCAACTGTTACGGGAAAATCATAGTTTCTCCGCCGCCAATTCGCGTGCTTTCGCCAGTGCCGCGGGGAGTTGGCTGGCATCCTTACCACCCGCTTGGGCGATATCGGGCTTGCCGCCACCACCGCCACCGACGATGGCCGCGATCAGTTTAACGAGTTCTCCAGCCTTAAGCCCTTTGGCGACCAAGTCTTTCGACAGCGCGACCACCACGGGGACTTTACCATCGTCTTCGATCCAACCGAAAGTAACGAAGCTCGACGGGTGCTTTTGGCGGATGCGATCAATCTGCGCTCGGACGGCCTCCATCGGCACGGCCGGAAGTTGGCCGACGATGACTGTCACACCGTTGATCTCGCTGGCGTCTGCCATCAACTTGTCAACGGCGTTGCCGAGTTCGGCAACTTGCCCCTTGGCGATTTGGGCCTTCAATTTCTTGACTTCGCTTTCCAGGGCGTCGATTCGTGCGGGAAGTTCCTCGGGCTTACAGAGGAACTTCGCCGTCAGTTCGTCGAGGGTCCCCGTGAACTTGGCGAGCAGTTCCGTAGCGGTCCGGCCCGTCACGGCGGAGACACGGCGAACCCCCTTGGCCACGCTCTCTTGGTTCAAGATTTTGAAGTAGCCGATGGTGGCGGTATTGCTCACATGCGTACCACCGCAGAACTCGACGGAATCGTCGTG
>JAYSYJ010000031.1:0-7411 GCA_043727675.1 Fimbriiglobus sp. | reverse complement strand
GTATTGTAAACGGTAAAAACTTATTGGGAAGGGGTTGTGCGACGGCGATCATGCCGACGCTCCTTCCGGGGTGGTTGTTTCGGTCGCGACGGCATCGGCCAACGCGGGGGTTTCTTCAGGTGTCATCGTCCCCTCCTCGGGTGCTTGCGATTCATCCAAACTCGATTCGACACGACCTTCACCAGACACTTCCTCGGCAGGTGGATTCGCCGCCAATTCTTCGGCGGCCGCCAGAGCATCCGCTTCCGCCTGAGCGGCCAAAGCCGCTTGGGCGGCTTCTTCCACTTGTCGGCGTTCATCTTCGACGCTTTCGTCCATCATCCGGGCGTATTCTTCGGCATAATCGACGATCTCGTTGCACTGCTCCAAATCGAGCTTCATGAACAGGTGCAACTCTTGCCCATCCACGAAGGTCACTTCATTGTAAGACAAGAAGCCTTCTTCGATGAGTGCTTGCACTTGTTCTTCGCCGCAATGCGGCAGTTGGCGGAACCAGCGTTCGGCCCGTTCCAGCGATTCGCCCAACTCTTCGTGCGTCATAATTTCTAGGTCGAGACCGACGAGTTTCGACGCCAAGCGGACGTTCTGCCCGCGTCGGCCGATGGCCAGCGACAGTTGGTCGTCTTCGACCAGCACGATGGCCCGTCCCAAGCGCGGATAGGTGAAGACGTCGCTGATGGCGGCCGGCTGCAATGCGTTCGGGATGAACACTTGGAGCGAATCGTTCCAGCGGACAATGTCGATCCGTTCGCCGTTGAGTTCTTCGATGATGTTCTTGATCCGGCTACCGCGGACGCCGACGCAGGCCCCGACGCAATCGACCTTCATATCGATGCTCGACACGGCCAATTTACTGCGGTAACCGGCTTCGCGGGCCACGGCGCGGATGTCGATAGTGCGGTCGTTGATCTCGGGGATCTCTTCCTCGAAGAGCGACTTCACGAAGTCGGGGTGAGCCCGACTCAGGACGATTTTCACACGGTGACCGGTCTTGCGCACTTCGAACACCACGGCTTTGACGCGTTCATTGACATGGTGCGTTTCGCCCGGGATCTGCTCCGAGCGGGGCAGCAGCGCTTCCGCCTTGCCGAGGGAAACGATGGCGGTACCGGCATCGACCCGTGTGACCGTGCCGACGATCATGTCGCCCTTTTTCGCGGCGTATTCGTTGAACACCGTGTCCGATTCCGCCTCGCGGATCTTTTGGATCATCACCTGTTTGGCCGACTGGGCGGCGATGCGGCCGAGCGTTTCTGGTTCGATTTCGCTCTCGCCGAAGCGGGCAGAGATTTCGCCGGTACTCCGGTCGATGCGGACCATCACGCCTTCCTCGACGGCGAAGTGCCGGAGGGCCGCGAGTTGGATGGCGGCTTCGATGCCGCCGAAGATGACTTCGCGCGGGATCCGCTTTTCTTCGGTCATCGCATCGACGAGCTTGATGACCTCTTTGCCCATGAGCAAATGGTCTTTGGCTTTGGGCGCGTCGAGGACTTCGGCTTTTTTACGGCGAACCGCCATGGTGCTTCTCCAAGGTGTCGCGCCGACGGGCGGCGCGCAATCAAACGTCGAGTCGTCGGCCGGTTCGACCATCGAACCAGTGCAGCCGCTCGGGCGGGAGTGTCCATTCCAAGGGGGTGCCGACCGGGGGCGGCGAGCCGGAACGCCACTCCATGCGTAGCCGGGTGCGACCCTGCGCTACGGTGAGTAGCCATCCGCTGCCAGCCGGTTCAGCCGAGACGAGAAGCCAAGCGGACTGTTCCGCCGGCCCCGATCGAACGTCTTCGGGCCTGATGCCGAGCGTCAAACGGTGTGTCGATTCGAGTTTCGGCCCTGAATCAACAGGAACCGGAATTCGAACCGAGCCGCACTCCGAGGCGAAGACGAGCTTCGGTACTGCGGAGGGGTCGCTAGGACTCACGATTCGTTCGATGCTGCCGTCGAGCAGGTTGAAACCACCGAAAGTCGAGGCCACAAACGAAGTTGTGGGTCGGCTTCGCAGCTCGTACGCGGTGCCGAGGGAGTGCAGAACACCCTCACCCAGCACCCCAACGCGACGGCCCAACGACCAAGCATCGGCCGGATCGTGAGTCACAAACAGCATTGTGGCGGACGTTTGGCCGAGTAGCAAGTGGAGTTCCTTACGAAATTTGGCCCGAAAGACCGGATCGAGGCCGGAAAAGGGTTCGTCGAGGAGCCAAATGCCGACTTTGCGGATCAGGAGCTTGGCCAACACGACCCGTTGCGTCTCCCCGCCGGACAGTTGGTGCGGGAAACGTCGGAGCAATTCCCCGAGTCGAAGAAGTTCGAGGGTCGCTGCCGGAAGTGTTCGCTCCGGCCGTGCCAGAACCGTTTCCAGATTCTGCTGCACCGTCATCTGCGGGTAGAGCGCCGGCCGTTGCGGCACCAAGGCGATTCCTCGCCGGTGCGGTGGCAATCGATCCACACGGACACCGTGAACCCAAATCTCCCCGGAGTCCGGCGTCTCTAAACCGACGAGCAACCGCAGCAGCGTCGATTTTCCCGATCCGCTGGGCCCCAGCAATACCAACTGTTCCCCGGCCTCGACCGTCAAATCGGTCGGGTGCAAGCCGACGACCTCACCGGGGTAGTTCTTGGCGAGGCCACGGATGGTGAGCGCACTCATTCCACGCTCCACTCGGCCTTGTCGAAGTTCGTTTCGTTCAACCACCACGCCCGCACGTCGTCCCCGGGGCCGAGAATGATGTGCGGGATCGTCGTTCCGTAGCCGTTGCGTGCCAAATCGCTGGCGCTGGGGATCGGTGTACTCGTTGGGTGCGAGTGATACAGCGCGACTTCATCGATGCCGAGGGATCGCAGCGTCCGTTGGAGCGCCAGCAGTTCGCGGGCGTCGGCTTCGTAGGCCACCGGTGACGCCAAAAGGTTGACCAACGGGAAGTGGTGGGTGGCCACGCCGGCGAGGCCCGCGAGGAAGCCGCAGCATTCGTTCGGGTGCCCGGCGTGAGCGTGCGCCAGCATCGCTTCGAAGATCGGCCGCAAAATCCGGAGGCGGTAACGGGGCATATCTGTAATTTATTGGAAACGAATCCGAAAGTCCGACCCGAGATTACCATGACGACCGTTGCCGACTTAAAGGGCCAGACCGTGGCCTTCGCTGCTTCCGGCGGACTGGACTCGTGCACCGTGACCAAATGGCTCACGGAACACGACGTCAAAGTCGTCGCCCTCACGGCCGATATCGCCCAGCCCGACGAAGCGAACTTCGATGAGATCGGAACGCGCATGCGGCAGTGCGGGGCCTCCGATTACATCGCGCTGCCCCTCCACGAGATGATCGCGGAATCGGGCATTGAGGTGATTCAGTTCCAAGCCTGTTACGAAGGGAATTACTGGAACACCACCGGGATCGGCCGGCACGTCATCGTCGCGGGGCTGGTGCCCGAGATGCAGAAACGCGGCATCAAAGTCCTCGGACACGGCGCCACCGGACGGGGCAACGATCAGGTTCGCTTCCAGCTCTGCACCAACATGCTCGACCCGAGTTTGACGATCTACGCCCCTTGGCGTGATCCGGCGTTCCTCGCCCAGTTCCGTGGCCGCACCGAGATGATCGACTACTGCCACGAGCGTAAGCTGCCCATCAAAGTGAGCAAAGAGGCCCCGTACAGCACCGACGCGAACTTGCTCGGCCTGACCCACGAAGCCGGGAAATTGGAGCACCTCACCGTCGGCCCGTGGTTCGTGACGCCGGGCATGGGCGTGAAACCGCAAGATGCGCCGAACGAACCGGAGACGGTGACGATCCGGTTCGAACAAGGCCGGCCGGTGTCGATCAACGGCCAAGGGACGACGGCGTTCCAAGCGATTCAGCAAGCCAACAGCATCGGTGGTAAGCATGCCATCGGCATTTGTTCGCACCTCGTCGAAAATCGCTTTGTAGGCATCAAGAGCCGGGGGGTTTACGAGGCGCCGGGGATGGAACTGCTCGGCACCGCTTACCGCTACTTGCTCCAACTCATCGTTGATCGGCGTGCCCGCGAACTGTTCGACACGCTGTCCGGATTCGTGGCCAAGCAGATTTACCAAGGTTACGGTTTCGACCTCGCCACCCAAATGGCCCGCGAGGCGATGAAGCCGATTGTGAAACTCGCCACCGGCACCATCGCACTGACTCTGTACAAAGGAACGCTGACCTACGAGAGCTCAGCAAACGTTCCGGCGCAGTTGTATTCGGAAGCGAACGCCAGCATGGAAGCCATCGGCAGCTTCGACCACGCCGACAGCGAAGGGTTCCTCCGGGTGCTGCAAGTGAGTGCCCGAGCACTGGCGGTGAATGGCCAAGTGACACCACCCGATTGGGCCGCAGTGAAGTAACTTTTACTTTCCGACACCCACCCTGGTACAAGTGCAGCACCGACAGCTCACGCAGTCGGCTCGCCTGCTCGATAAATCTGACGGTCAGAATGGTACAATTCTGACTGATTCGACTGCGGATCGTCGTCGGGAGAGTAAACTAAGTTTGTTCCGGTTGACGTGTGGTAGCGAGGGAGTCCGCCCGTGTTTGGAAGCGATCAACCGACCCCGTTCGATTTGAAATTCCGGCTCGCCGGAATCCCGGTGCGGGTCAGCCCGTGGTTCTGGATAATCATGGCTCTGCTGGGCAGTAGTATTTTCAACAGCGAAGGCCCGCTCTTTCTGGTCGTCTTCGTCGCCTGCGGGTTCGTCTCGATCCTCGTCCACGAAATGGGGCACGCCGTCGCGGCCCGATTCTACGGGTCGCCGGTGTCGATCACACTGATCGCGTTCGGTGGCTATGCGCAATATTCCAATCCGCCACGATCGGCCGTCAAACGCATCCTCATTTCGTTGGCGGGGCCAGGGGCCGGCTTCGGCCTGCTCGGACTGGTAGTCGCCGTCGCACTGGCATCGAATGGCGAGATCCAAAACGATTACGCCGAAGCCGCACTCCGGTATTTGCCCTTCATGAATCTCGTCTGGAACTTGTTCAATTTGTTGCCGATCTGGCCATTGGACGGCGGGAAAGTCTGCCGGGAACTGTTTGCCCTCGCCAAACTGCGGAACCCCGATGCCACCGTGCACCGATTGTCGTTGGTACTCGCGGGTACATTGGCTGCCATCGGCGTGTTGGCTTACTTGAGAATCGGAATCCCTGCGAAGGGTATTCCTGTGATCGGAACCGTGATCGCCTATTTGAGCAGCAGCCCGATGATGACGATCTGGATGGCCATGTTCGCGTTCGAGAATTACCAAATGCTCCAAGTGGCCCAACGCCGCGGTTACTACTACGAAGACGACGACACCCCGCCTTGGCGACGAAATTAGCAACCCGGAGCGACCCGATGAAGTGGTGCCTAGCATTATTGGCCGCTTTGGTGGCAAGCCAAATCCGTGCCGACGTTCCGAAAGAACTCGTTGACTTTGTGCAGAAGCCGGACAAAGCCTACGAGTGGAAGTCGAACGGCAAGATCGAAACGCCCGCGTCGACGGTGTACAACCTGACGATGACCTCGCAGACGTGGCACGACACCACCTGGAAACACGACATCCAGATTTTTGTGCCGAAGGGGGCCAAGCCCCAAGCGACGATGCTGCTCTACAACACCGGCGGGGCGCCGTCGCCGACGAACGCGATCTTCGGACTGGCCATTTCCGAGCGTGTCAAAGCCCCGGTCGCCTTTTTATACGGCATCCCGAAGCAGCCCATCTTCGAGTTGAAAGAAGACGGGCTGATCGCGGAGACGTTTACCAAATATCTCGCCACCGAAGACGCCACGTGGCCGCTGCTCTTCCCGATGGCCAAGAGCGTGGTGCGGGCGATGGACACGTTGCAAGCCTTTGCGAAAGAGGACTGGAAAACGGACGTGACCGGCTTCGTGGTGACGGGGGCCTCGAAGCGCGGCTGGACAACGTGGCTGACGGCGGCCACCGGCGACAAACGGGTCAAAGCGATCATCCCGATGGTGATCGACACGGTGAATTTCAAAGCGCAGATGCCGCATCAGTTGAAGAGCTACGGAGCCTACAGCGATCAGATCAAGGATTACGTCGAACGCGGCCTGCTCGATCCGAAGATGCCGGAGAACCCCAAGAGCCAGAAACTCTGGGCGATGGTTGACCCGTGGAGCTATCGCGAGAAGCTGACGCTGCCCAAGGTGATCATCAATGCCACGAACGATCCGTACTGGACGCAAGACGCGCTGAACTTGTACTGGGACGACCTGCCAGGCCCGAAGTGGATTCTGTACGTGCCCAACGCCGGCCATGGCCTCGAACAAGTTCAAACAGACGGCAAGAAAGACCGCGACCGGGTGATGAACACCATGGCGGCCGCCGCACGCTGGTTCATCGAAGACAAAAAACCTCCCGTGATGAACTGGAAGACCGGTGAGGGAACACGCTTGGAGTTCACCGTCGATGGCGGGAAGGATTGCAAACAATTGCGGCTCTGGACGGCCGAAGCGGACACCCGCGATTTCCGGAAAGCGAAGTGGTCGAGCGTCATGCCCGATCCGGTCGAAGGGACTTGGACAATCAAACTGGATCGGCCGAGCACCGGCTTCCGAGCCGTCTTCGCCGAGTGCGAATACGACCTCGACGGGCTGAAGTATTCGCTCAGCACGCAGATTCGCATCCTCGAACCGGCGAAGAAGTAGCCGTGCCGTGGAACTTCGCCGACGAGTTGAGGAAACACGGGCCTGCGTCTACGGACAAGCCCCTGTCACCCTCTGAGGCCCTCGCCTACTGCGCCGCCGTGACGCGGTCGCACTACGAGAACTTCACGGTGGTTTCGTGGTTGCTGCCGCGAGCGATTGTCCCCCACTTCCAAGCCGTGTACGCCTACTGCCGCTGGGCCGATGATCTCGCCGATGAAACCGGCGGCGGGGCCGCAACTCTGGATCTATTGGACTGGTGGCGTCGGGGACTGTTGGATTGTTATGAGGGGGAGTGCCGGCACCCGGTGTTCATGGCACTCCGCGAAACGATTCGACGATTCTCGATTCCTGCGAAGCCATTCCTCGATCTGCTGATTGCGTTCGAGCAAGATCAACGTGTCCCGAAATATGACACCTTCGACCAACTCCTGGGCTACTGCGCGAACTCCGCCAACCCTGTCGGGCAGTTGGTGCTTTACTTGTTCGAGACCTGCGATGACCGGAAGGCTAAATTGTCCGATGTAATTTGCACCGGGCTGCAACTGGCGAATTTCTGGCAAGATGTGGCCCGCGATTTCGAGATCGGCCGTATCTACTTGCCACGGGAAGATCGGGAACGATTCGGTGTGAGCGACGAGCAAATTGGCACAAAACGATTCGACGCCGCTTTCGGCGAGTTGATCCGATTCGAAGTGCGTCGAACTTGGGGATACTTCGAACGCGGCCGGCCGCTCTTATCGCTGTTGCCACGCCATGCC
>JAYSYJ010000030.1:0-22384 GCA_043727675.1 Fimbriiglobus sp. | reverse complement strand
ACGATGGCGAATTCGCGGCGGCCATCGCCGCCCTCGGCGACGCTTACGTCAACGATGCGTTCGGGACCTGCCACAACGACAAAGACGCCTCCATGGTCGCAGTTCCAGCCGTTCTCAAAGCTGCTGGCAAACCCCGTGGGGTCGGGTTGTTGGTCGCCAAGGAACTCGAAATCATCGAAGGGCTGATGACGGCGCCGAAACACCCGGTTCTCGCCATCATGGGCGGAGCCAAGGTGTCGGACAAAATCGCTTTCATCAACGCACTTCTCTTGAAGGTCGATCACCTGCTCATCGGTGGCAAGATGGCTTACACGTTCCTGAAGTCGCAAGGCGTCGATGTCGGTAGCACGCGAGTCGCCGCCGAGGAACTCGACGCGGCCAAGCCATTGCTGAAGCACATCGGCGGGAAAATCACCCTGCCTGTCGATTACCTCGCTGCGAAGTCCGACGATTTGTCCGCCACGAAACTGTTTGATGGTAACATCGACGCGGGATACGAAGGGGTGGACATCGGGCCGAAGACGCTCGCCCTCTTCGCGAAAAAGATCCAAGACTCTGGGACGGTCATCTGGAATGGGCCGGTGGGCTGGTTCGAACAACCCGCTTTTAGCGTCGGTACCAAGGGCGTGGCCGCGGCGATGGCGGCGAGTTCAGCGGTGACCGTTGTCGGCGGTGGAGAAACGGCAGAAGCCGTCGAACAGTTCGGCTTCGATGCGAACATGACGCACGTTTCGACAGGCGGCGGCGCGTTTTTGGCGTACGTCGAAGGTAAAAAATTCCAGTCGCTGGCTCAGATCGACGACAAGTAAACGGGAATGAGGAGCCGAGGTGAGTGTCATGCCGAAAGTGGAGCGGAACAAACGCGGCATCCCGGAAGGGCTGTGGCTTCGATGTCCGCAGTGCAAAGCCACGATTTTCCGCAAGGAAGTCGAGGCCAGGCTGAATGTTTGCCCCGACTGCGACCATCACTTTTATGTCTCCGCGCGCGACCGCTTGATGCAACTGCTCGACGAAAACAGTTTCGAAGAAATGGACGCGGATTTGCGGCCGGTCGACACCCTCGGCTTCGTCGATAGTCAACCTTACGCCAAGCGGATCGTCGAGCAGCAAAAGAAGACGGGGATGGGAGATGCCGCGGTGTCCGGTACCGGGTTCATCCGGGGTCGCGGGGTGGTCATCGGCATTACCGATTTCGCGTTTATGGCTGGGAGTATGGGGGCGGTCGTCGGCGAGAAACTGGCACGGGCTGCGGAAAAAGCGACCGAACTCAAACGGCCACTCATTTTCGTATCGGGTTCCGGTGGCGGTGCGCGAATGCAAGAAGGGATTCTGTCGCTGATGCAAATGGCCAAAGTATCGGCGGCGCTCGCTCGATACCATTTGGCCGGTGGACTCTATATTTGCATTCTAACCAATCCGACGATGGGTGGTGTCGCCGCGAGTTGGGCGTTCCAAGGTGATATCACGATCGCGGAGCCAAAAGCCATGATCGGATTCGCCGGGGCCCGAACCATCAAGAATACAATTCGACTCGAATTGCCGGACGGTTTTCAGACGAGCGAATTCTTGCTCAAACACGGTTTCGTGGATCGCATCGTGTCTCGAAAAGACATCCGAACCGAAGTGTCGAGTATCATCGACTATTGCGAAATCCAATAAAACAGTTCCATTGCGATCCGCTTCGAACGGGAGAGTGTACCGTGGGACTATTCGACGGCTTCAAACGACTCTTCAAACCTGGCGAACCTGGCAAGAAACGCAAAATCACCACGATTGCGAAGCGGTTCGACCTACAAGGGCGCACCGGCCAAGGGAGTATGTCCAAGGTTTGGAAAGCGTACGACCGCGAACTCGGCCGCGTGGTCGCTTTGAAAGTGCTCGACAAAGCCAAGACCATCAAATTCGAAGAGAAATTCAAACTCCAGGGGTTGAATAAGCCACCCGAAGGTGAAATTTGCGAAGGACTTCGTCACGATAACATCACGAAGACTTTCGAGCACGGCCTCACAAATCTAGCGGAACCTTACTTGGTTCTGGAGTGGATTGAAGGGCTGGGATTGAATTATTTGATCGAAAACAAACATCAAATGCTCCAAGGAAATCGGATCAACTTCATCGGTCAACTCTGCGATGCGATCGATTACTTGCACGGTCAGAAATTTTTGCACCGCGACCTGTGCCCGCGCAACGTCATGGTCTCCAACGAAGGGGTCATCAAACTCATCGACTTCGGCTTAACCGTCCCCTACACAGCGCCGTTCTGTCAGCCGGGAAATCGTACGGGCACTGTGGATTACCTGGCGCCCGAAGTCATCAAGCGTTCCACCACCGATGTCCGCGTCGACATGTTCGCCCTCGGCGTGACGGCATTCGAAGTCTTCACCGGCTTGCTCCCGTGGGAAAAATCTCCGAACTCGGAAGAGACACTGCGCCGGCATTTGAACACACCGCCGCGGAATGCGCATGATCTCCGGCCCGATCTCGACGAGGAAGTCTGTCGCATTTTAATGAAATCGATCGAACGCGATAAAACCAAACGGTACGCTTCGGCGAAAGACTTCAAAGACGCCTTCGCCAAGTTGAATAAGCAGGATTACTGACCGCGTGCCGCCCAACTAGCTCCGAGGATCGCCGCGGTTTCGATGCGGAGAACTCGCGGGCCGAAACTCAGAGGCGACCAACCGACTTCCTGTGCGGCTATCACTTCTTCATCGGTGAAGCCGCCTTCCGGCCCCACGGCGAGTGCCACAACTCGCCCATGCTCTCGACTGGAATCAGAGTTTGGAAGGCATTTGAGATTCGTATGTAAAATGAACCGAAGGTTGGTTGGTGTCGAATTCAGAAATTCCGCCAACGACATCGGCTTGTCAATTTGCATGAGCACATTTCGGCCGCACTGCTTACTCGCTTCGATCACTTCGCGGCGCCACTTCTCGATCTTTTCCGATTTCGGATTGGCAATCGAACGACTCGTGATCAACGGTACAAATCGGCTCGCGCCGACTTCCACCAGTTTCTCGAGCATGAAATCGAGCCGATCCGCTTTGGGAAGCGCCGACCCGATGATGATCGGATACGGCACTTCTTTCACCGGCTCCTCCCGGCTGAGAAGCTGCAACACGATCTGTCTTTTGGAGATCGCGACGATCTCGGCCGGGTACTCCCCACCGTCCCCGTTGAAGAGGACAACGGCATCGCCGGCGACGAACCGCCTGACGGTGCCCATGTGATGGGCTTCCGAACCGTCGAGGATAAACTCCCCGGGTGACAATGGCATGTCGGTGAAGAAGCGGTCGGCCATCGGTGTTATTCCTAAATCGCTTCGGGGCCGCGCTCGCCGGTGCGGATGCGAACGACATCTTCCAATGGCAAAATGAAGATTTTCCCATCGCCGATGCGGCCTTCGTCGCCGGTTCGGGCCGCTTCGATGATGGCATTCACCGTCGGCTCGACGAAGTCTTCATTCACCGCAATTTGTAGCTGCACTTTGCGCAGCATATTCACGGTGAATTCGTGCCCCCGGTAAATTTCGGATTGCCCTTTCTGCCGGCCGAATCCCTGCACGTCTACGACCGTAAGGCGGAACACTTCCACTTTGTTCAGCGCGGCTTTGACAGCGTCGAGCTTGCTCGGCTGAATGATGGCGAGGATCAATTTCATGGCACCACGACTTTCCCTTGCGCGAGGTACTCCGGCCCGACGGGGTAATTATTGAACGACATCGAATAACTCTGTTCGAACCAATCGCGGATGTGCCGTACCGCACCGATGTCGTATTTCGGTTCCGTGCAAATGATTGGCCCGAAGGGCACTTTGCGAATCTCACCCTGCTCCACAATCAACTCGCCGGCCTTGAAAACATACCGTGGAAGCTCGAACATCGCCCGCCGATCGTGCTGCGGCGTGTAGACGGCGATATCCGCATCGGCCCCGACGCCCAAATGCCCTTTGTGCGGCAGTCCGAGCATTTTTGCGGGGGCAGCCCGCGTGATGATGGCAATCTCAGCCAGGGTGTATTCGCGGTCGAGATCGGCGAGCGTGCTGCGTTCCAAAACATGGGCCGGCAATCGCTTCAACACTTCCCGGCGATAGTCTCGGCTCATGAGCAGCGTGATGATTTCCGGATAAGCCACGAATGCCCCGCCGTTGGGGTGGTCGGTGCTCATGGCGATTTGCCACGGGTTCTTCACGAGCAGATACCACTCCAACCCAATGGCCCATTGCAGGGCGTGCACGAACGATTTCTCTTGGTAGGTGATCGGCACGATCCCGCAACCCCCTTCGCACTCGGTGTCGCTGTTGAACCATTTTCGACCGGTGACTTTGTGAAGGTAATGCCCGAGCGGGCCGTCGCCGGTCATCGAGGTCGTTTCGCCGAAAACGACTTGGCCGACATCGACCGTGACGTTCGGGTGGCTATTCACGTAGTCCGCGAGTGGCGGCACTTTGCTGCAAAAAGTTCCTTGGTCGTCCGGGCCACCACCGTAGCTGTGGAACTGGATGTGCGTGAAGTGCCCGCGGTGCCCTTCGACGGCCTGCATCGTCGCCAGAGTCGTCGTCCAATTGCCGGGAATTCCGAGTTGGTTGCAATGGATGTGGGCTGCGTGGGGCAGCCGCAATTCGTCGGCCGTTCGGGCGATCTCCCGGACGATGGCACGCGGACTCGTGTTGAAGCCTGGGACAAGGTCGTCGAGATGCGCCAGCGCATTGCTGCCTTGCTTCCAGACCTCGACGCCACCGGGATTGACGATTTTCAGGGCGTAACCGCGAGTCGAATTCAGCAACCAAGCGCAAAAGGCCCGGAGTCGGTCACGTTCACCCGCAGCGATTTGCCGCATCGCGTAATGGTTGTTCCCCACCAACACGAAGAAGCCTTTATCGATTACGGGGGTGTCGTGGAATTCTTCGAGCGTGTGCCGGGCACCGAGGGGCGGAATCGCCGCATCGAAAACAGTGGTGTAGCCCAGCCCGGCGTACAGGTAGCCCGTCACGAACGTCGTCGGCGTGCTGCCGGCGGTTCCGGATCGTAGCAATTCGGTGCGGTGGAACGGTGGAGAATCGCGGCGGTCTTCGGGGCGAAATTTCCGCGCCACGTTGACTTTCGGCCCGGCGATGTGGGCATGCATGTCGACGCCACCGGGCATCACCACAAGGCCCGTGAGGTCGAAGGTTTTGTCGGCTGCGATGCCGGTCGGTTGCGGCGAGATGATTTTGCCGTCGCGTGCCCAGAGATCGCAAACAGAACCATCGACCCCGTTTCGGGGATCGTAAACAATGCCGTTCGACCAGCGGATGAGTGCCATGCGGCAATTCTATCAACGCTGCACGATCTGCGCCTCGAACGTGACTTCGTACGGCTTCAATTCCGGCAAATTGGCAACCAGCGCCGCCGCATCTCGGGCCGCGTTTTCGTTGCCGACGACAAACGTCACGACGAGCTTTTTCGGGGTGACGGCTCGCACTTCGGTGCGGATCACACGGCCGACACAACTATTGCGAATGAATTGCTCAATCGACTGCGGCTCGCGGTAATCGACCTGACCACGGATCACGGAAACAGTCGGTGACGGTGGTTTCGGATTCGTCCTGACCGGTGCCCACGGTGTTTCCGCGGGAAGAGGTGCCATCGGTACTGCTTGCGGGACGGGGTCGGGTTCCCTCGTCACCGTGCCGGGACGATTGGTCACCGTCTGCCAGTTCAGATCGGGTGCGGGTGCCACGAACGGTTCGGCCGGAATCGTCCGACCATCGGACGACGACGAAGCAATGGCGACCGGCGTTCCACTCGGCAGACTCGGCGAGACGGGGTACTCGTACCCCGCGATCGGTTGCCCGACCGGCGTCCGGGCAACGATCCGTGGTTCGGGCACGGGCGGCCCGGAAATGTAACGCGGGATCGGCTTCGATTCCGGAGGATTCACCGCGACGTTGATTTCCAAGCCAGGTTCCGCATTGATCTTCCCGGCGTAAACAGGCGGTTCGATGCTCGGCGCCTCCGCAGTCGACTTCGACAAGGTCACAGGGAATGCCCCAGGCGTGGCGCCCGTCTGGGAATACCAGTTGGCCGACCCTTGTGGATACACCCCCGAAGGTGCGTGCGGATTCGCCCCCGGTGTCGTCCCGCCCCAACCATACCAGCGGTAGGCCGGTGGGGTCGCGTAAACACTTTGAGGCGGTTGCTGAGGCTGAACCTGCGGACCGCTGCCCATCAACGGGTTCGTCGGGGCACCGATCAAACGCGGATCGGGATCGGGACTCCTCGCTTCTGGATTTGGATTCGGCTTACCGATCACCGTCTCTTTCAAACTGGTCAATTTGTTGCCGACCCACGACGATTTTGGATTGGGCGCCGGAACGGTCGGGACGTAAGTTCCCGTGAAACTGGGAAGTGTCGCATCCGGGGTCGCGCCGCGAATGATCACCGGCGCAAGCGCAGGACGTGCCGGCAACAGTGTGGCGGCCGGTTCCCGCTTTTGGGCGAACGCCGGTACCGCCGTGAAGGCCAACGCGCCGCAGCTTCCCACAACGAGGCGGGGTAACCAGCGGAGGAGTCTTTTGTCTCGGTTCACGGGTCCGATTCCTTCGGAGGTCGATGGAGAACTACTTCTTTTTCTTCACAGTGCCACTGCTCGGTGGCGCGAAAAAGGCCCCGGCACGATTGTTCGTCCCGCCGGGGCCTGTCTTGCTGATCCCAAATCGGTTGCCGTAGCTTACCGCGTGCCCGGATGGCGCCAAAATCACATCCTGACCGGGGTCGGGAAGGGGAATCGGCTCCGTCGTCGCGATACCCGCTTGCGGCAGGAAACCCGTCCGCAATTGCGAGTTCCCCAAACTGCCGAGATTGTTGTTGTTCCCAGACTGATTGCCGAACGGTTGACCGCCGCTGTTCTGCCCCGGACGGACGCCGTAGTAGTAATCGATCCCGGGAATGCCCTGGTTGCGGAGCAAGTTCAGATACGGGCTGAGGGGTTGCGTTTGCCGGTTATAAATGTTCGGCTGAAACTGCCCCGGAGCCGGTGTGAAGCCGGGTTGTCCCCCGGCTCCGGGATACTGGGCCACGGCTGGCATGGTACAAACTGCCACAAGAATCAGAGTGAGAAGCCAGCGTTTCATGGTGAAAACTCCTTCGGGGTTGAGTCTGGGTTAGCGGGCCGTGTTGCCACCGAAGCCGTTGCCGCGTCCGACAATCGCATTCACAGAACTCGTCCCGAGTAACGTGATGCCGAAGATCCGCTCCACCGGCGAAATGATCCGGGCTATCGTGCGGTCGATGGTCACCAGACGTTGGGCTTTCAAGAAAACGCGGTCGCCGGGGAACAGTTGATAATTCGTCGTCGTGATGCCGTGCTGCGTCATTCCCACGTAGTCGACCGGCAGAATCTGCTGAGGTTGATTCGCAAAAGGTGTCCGCCGCGCCACCCACACGTTCCGTTTCGACGATTCTTCCGCCAAGCCACCGACATTCGTCAGCGCGTCCATCACCGTTTCTTTACCCGTGATGGGCCACTTGGTGATCCGCTCGCCGGCACCGCCGCCGTCGACGATTACGAAATAGCTCTTGCTATTGTACTCGGCCACGTCCACGACCACGAGCAAGGCGTCTTCTTGGATGCCACCGTCATCCCTAAAAATTTGCTTGGCCAGCGACTTGCGGATCGCGGCGGCTCCTTGGCTCAGGGTCAACCCCGCAACGGGTACTGAACCGTACACGCCGAGGAAGACGGTACCATCGGGCCGCACTTGATAATTGGTGAACACGGGCTGGATCGGCAAACTGCGAACCGTGTTTCCGTACGGATTCGGCTTCTTGTCCCCAGCTTTCTCTTTTTTGGAGTCTTCTTTTTTCGGCGCGTCGATCAGTGGGATTTTGTCGTTGCCAGCGTTTTCCTCGACGACTGTATTGCGAATCACGGCGTTGATGACCAAGACATCCGGGGCCTCGATCACGTAATCTGGCAGATTCACCATGGCGAGCTCGCTGGGCACCGAACCGGGTGCCGGCATCCCGATGCTTTGGCCATCGGCACCCGCCTGATTCTGTCGGATCGGCGCATTCATGCAGCCGGCATTCACGATGGCCATGCCACTGAACGCCCACAGCCCAATATTGCGGATGGCTCGCTGCGTTCGCGTCATGACTCTACCCCCGAACCGAGACACCGCCGGCGACTGGAGAGACCAGCCGACGAGCGAACCCCCGCGTACCGGAGTTATCGACCGATGCCGAAACCGCACTGCAACTTTCTTAACCGTTCCGACCCTTTCGCACGGAATCTTTCCAACCGGCCGACAACGAATTGCCTTAATCGTGAAAATTGCACCCAAGTTTACTGGGTCGAGCGTTCGAGCTGCACTTCTTGACCATCGACCAAGGCCCCCAAATTACCCACGATAATGCTTTCGGTACCGGTGATCGGTTGCCAAGTACCCGATGCGAGGTGAGCCAGCCGTTTCCCGAGCAGTTCCAAGTTTCCTCGATCGGCCCGACCCACTTGCACGCGCAGCTTCACCACCTTGCCCGACTCCAGTTGATAGCAGTAAGCGGTTTCATCGGCGAACAGTACCGCGGCCGCGGGCACCACTTGGGCATCGGTGCTATTCGCCGCGATTCGCACGTTGCAGTACAGACCCGGTCGGAGGCTTCCATCGGTGTTGGGCAAATCGATTTCGACTCGGAGCGTCCGCGATTCCGGGGAAAGCACCTCGGCTGTCCGTGTGATGGTGCCCGCCACTTCCCGATGCGAAAGAGCAGGAATGCGGACAATCACCGCCGCACCGACTTTGGCTTTCTCCGCTTGGAGTTCGGGCACCTCCACAAAAATGCGCACCGTGTCGAGCCGGGCGACCACGAACAGCGGTTCGACTTTGCCGCCGGAGGTCGGTTGGAGAAAGTGCCCCGTGTGGACATTCCGCGCCGTCACGACGCCATCGAACGGGGCACGGATGTCGGAGTAATCCGACAGAGCGAGCGCAACATCGGCCGCCGCCGCGGCGACTTTCTCTTTCCCCAAGGCCACGGCGATCTCGGCTTCGGCACGGGCCACTTTGGCTTGCGCTTCCTTCAAATTCGCCTTGGCGGCCAGTACAGTTGCCTCGGCACTGGCCGTCGCGGCAACCGCCGCCGCCGCTTGCCGAACGGTTTCATCGAGCTGTTGTTCGTCGATCACTTTTTTGGAGTACGACTCCTTGGCCCGCTTCACTTCCGAATCCCAACGGGCACCGTCGGCTTTCGCTTTATCCACGTTCGCCAACCCGACGGTCACCAACGGCTCGACGGCTTTTGCAGTCTGAACCGAAACTTCGGCGCTCCGCCGTGCGAGAACCACTTCGGCGGTGGCCATCTCGAGCAACGCCGCTTTTTGTTTGACTTCGAGTTCGATCTCCGGAATCGACAGCTTGGCCAACAGTTGGCCGGCCTTCACTTTGTCGCCGATGTCCACCGAGAGTTGTTTGACGTACCCGGGGAACTTGGCGACCAACGGGGTACTTTCGTAAGCCTGCACCGATCCGGGCTGTTCGATTCCCCAAGCGATGGTCTGCTTTTTCGGCGTGGTCACGATCACTCGAATCGGCCCATCGGCCGGGGTCACGGTTGTGGGGGAATTTTTTGAACCGGTCTCTTTGGTGCAGCCGACGATGAACACGAACCCCGCGCCGATGATGCAGGCCATGAAATTGCGCATAAAAAAAGATGCCTCCCGGTGAAGAGAGGCATCTTACTAAGAACAAACTTCACGTTCACTGATCATCCGGAGTCGCTGCCATGCGCAGGAGATCGCCGGTGAATTGCAACCCGACGCGGTGGGTTCCGCCACTGGTCACCGTCTTCAACAGAACCGAGTTCCAGCCGACGACGAGTTCGACGGGGAACTTCTCCTCTTGGTTGAAGGGAGTCTGTTTGGGCACCGCGCGTTCGAAACTCAATTGACCACCGACCCAGACCCGCGTCGGCCCATCGGTCAATACGGTCACAGTCGAAGTCTGCTTCTTGGGCGAATAAACATAAGCGAGCGTATAAACGGTGGTTGGTTCCATCGGTACGAACGGCTTGAGTGCCAGCAACCCGTTCGCATCCGCCGAGGCGGGTAGCCACTTCAGACCCGCTTCGAGCTTGGCTTTCAAATCGGCGGTCTTTTCGATGGCATGTGTCGACTTCAAATCACCCGGCACACCGACGAGCACGTTGAAATCGAGCAGTTTGCCCCGCAGCGATTCTTGTTCCTGTTTGCTTTTCAGGAAAGCGAGCAGGTCGATGAATTGGTCGTAGCTCAGTTGCGAGATCGCGTTGTCGGGCATGATTGAAATCTTCGAAGCCGAGACTTCGTCGAGGTCTTTCTTGTCGATGCGGACATCCCGGCCATTGGCCTCGCGGATGACGAGTTCCTTCGCTGTCTCCGATAATTTCAATCCGGTGTGGGTCTGCCCCGCGAGCGTCGTCGCCTTGTACGATGTGTAACCCTCTTTGATCTCTTTGCTCGGCTCCACCATCGACTCGATCAATTTTTCGAGCGTCATCGTCTCCCAGACTCGAGTGAGATCCGGGCCGACATTGCCGCCGATGCCTTCCAAACGATGGCACGAAGCACACGCCAAAACCGCCGTGTTCAGGTAAATCGCCCGGCCACGCTTGGCGTCACCGTTGGTCTGAATTTGCTTCTGGATCAGATCGATCTGCCCCGGCTGGTTCGTGAGCGTCAGCCCGCCTTTCATCACGTCGCTGTTGAGTTTGGCAATGGCCGCGTTGTTGGGGTATTTTCGCAACGCTTCGGATACCCGCGGGAAGAGTTCCCGAGGCAATTTCTTGGTGAGGTAACGTTCCCCGACCAGTTTCGCGCCACTTTCAGAGGTTCCGAGTGCCAACACGGCTTCAGTGAGCAGCGTCGGATCGGGTTGATCGAGGAATGTTTCGGCCAACTTGCGAGCTTGGATGGGATCCAGTTGCGTGAGTGTTCGCAGGGCGTCGGCTTTCAGCAGAGCCGGTTCCATTGCCGATTGCAAAATCTGCGTCACGATCGCCCGGGAACTCGGAGCGCCGATGGCGTGGATCGCTTTGAGGATCGCTCGGCGTTCGCCAACGGCTCGTTTTGTATCCACAGCGGCCGTGTGCAGCCTCGCCGAGGCGGCGCCAAGTTTGCCGAGTTCGATGGCACCGATTGCGGCCAAGCGCACTTCGTCTTCGGGGGCATCCAACAGCGACAAAATGTAAGCCGTCCCTTTTGCCCCACCCAGATTCGCCGTCCCCGCGAGTACTTCCAACCCGGCGATTTTAACTGCGGATGGAGCTTTCGAATGGGCCTCTAAAAATCCGGCGAGCGGCTCGAATGAGATCGGCGGATCGAGTTGGTAATTGCGGTACGAGTGAACCAACGCGATCTGGGACGACTCTGGTAAGTGCGGATTCCGAAGTAACTCAGTGAGCGACTCGGCGGCGGCGGCGGTTCGCATGGCCGTGAACGCGATCGCCACTCGTTCGAGTTCGGCTTGCTTGCCGGACGCGGCCAATGTCAACAATGATTGCAGCCCCGGTTTACCCAGGCGTTCGATTCCCCGAATGTACGCATCGGTGAGGTACGCATCTTTGCCGTCATCGCCCTTCCAAGCATTCAACAAAGTATCGCCGGAGCCATCTGCCCCGATACGACCGATGGCCAGTGCCGCAGCACGTCGAACGGCCGGGGCATCATCGCTGAGCAGCTTGGCTAGTACCTCGTGCACGGCCATGTCTTTTGACTTGGCATTCCGCCCTAACGCTTCCACGGCCTGCCGGCGAATGTTCTCGTCTCTGTCCGCGACCAATTTCACAAATAGTTTCTGAACGTCGGCGTTCCAGAGTTGTTGCAAGCCACCCAAACAAAGCAACCGTGTTTGGAGGGTGGTTTTGGACTCGAGATCGAGAGCGCTTCGAAACAGTTCCCGGATGGGGTCGGGCGTCGTCTTCGCCCGGCGGAGCAGTTCCAATTGAGCGCGCTGCCGCACGGTTCCATCGGGCGAATTCAATCCTTGCACCACGACTTCGTTGGTCGCGACACCGGATACTTTCGCCCAACTATCGAGGCCTTTGGTTGGCAACGCCGGCTGTTCGCTCGTGCCGTTCCAAGTCATCCGGTAAATGCGGCCATTCACTCCGTCGCCCCATAGTTTGCCCGCGCCGCCGGAGTCGGTGCGCCAATCGCAAACGTAAATCGCGCCGTCTGGCCCCGTCACCATCTGACACGGCCTGAACAGGGGATCTTCGGACTTGAGAAATTCGAACTCGGTCGGGATGCTAAAAGTCGACCCCTTCGGAGTCACGGAATAAGCCCGCACCACTTTGCGAAACACATCCGGGTAGTACAGCAACCCGCGGTACTGCTTCGGCAATTGGGTGTCGTTGTAGATCAACACCCCCGCCGGTGAACCGCGCCCGGTCTTGATCATCGGTGCGAGTTTCCCAGGCAATTCCCCAGCCACTGCGTAGCGATCCACGTCGGCCCGGCAGCAGCGTGCCCCTTCTTGGAGCCGCCAGCCGAAGTCCGAACCCTCGGCGACGTGCATGATCCGGCAGCCGGTGAATTTGCTGCCATCTTCTTGATCGTTGTCGGTGTGGAACATGTTGCCGAGATCGTCGAAAGCGACATCGCGGTAAGGGTTGCGGTAACCCAGCGAAAAGGTTTCTATCTTCGAACCATCGGGCAGACAGCGGAAGATCGCTCCGGTACGCAGCACCGTGGCCCGCGAACCATCGGAGCCTTCGGCGAAGTTATCGTCGTCGCCGCTCGTGATGTACAGCCAGCCATCACCGCCGATGGTCATCCCCGAAACTTGGTGGTGGTGGAAGCCGCAGAAGCCTTGGGCAATCGTCTCGCGCAGATCCCAACGCCCACCTGTCACGGACTGCTTATAGCGTCGAATCGAGCCGCGCCCGCTGACGTACAACCAACCGTCGTGGAACAAAATACTCGAGGGGAGTTCCTCGGTGATCACGATCTCGGACTTGTCATATGTCTTCGTCCTCTCGTTGAACTTCAGCACCTTCACGACGTCGTTCGTGAACTTCTTCATCGTGGCGATTTGCTTGCTGCTGCCATCTTTGTAATGGAAGGTCTCTTTGAACTCGGCCCATTCGCGGCCCGGATCGGGTCGCCATTCCAGCACGTAAAGCGTGCCGTCTGGGGCGAAGGTCATCCCGACGGGATTGATGATGGTCGGGGCGTCGGCGACGAGTTCGGTTTTGAATCCCTCCGGCGCGAAGAGTCCCTTCAACTTCGGGTCGATCGTTCCTTGATCGACCATTTTGATCGGGAAGGGGGCCGGCTTCTGGGCCATCTGGTTCGGGGCGAATTCGGGTGCCGGCGGTGGCGACGCCACTCGGCCAATCGATACGATCAAAGCGATCATCATGAGGGAGAGGAGAACACGGCGCATAATATTCAAACCCTCGAAACAGGAGCGATTCGGATCTGGGAGCTCCGAATCAGGCACATGTAATGTGAAGCATGAGGAAGGCTGAGTACAGAATAACTCATTTTTACCGGAGATGAAAAGCGGAACTGTCGCAATTGTTGAATTGTCTGTCGCCACGATCACGGTGCGCCCGCTCCGAGTATGGCCAAGGCTTCCGCGCACCTGGCCAGCAGATGTTCCTTTCCTTTCGCCGTGCTGAATCGCCCTTCCAATTCGATCCACTCTTTGGTGCTAGTCACACAGTCGCGCAGCTGGCCCATTGCAGTGGCACTCACTTCACCCGGCTCCGCTCCCAACTGGATTGGCGACGTATGGGCAAACACCGGCCCGCCCGGATAAAGCGATGACCCCGCACCCCCGATGCAGCGTGCCGCCAGCCAACCGTGGGGTGCCACTTCACACTTCAACTCGGCGGTGAAACGAGTTCCAGAATCGGCGACGGCCGTGGCCACCACCCGGCCATTCTGAACGAGTTCGAGTTTCTCAAACGGAACTTGGCTTTCGACCGACGCGGTTGCCAACCCATCGACGACTTCGAGCTTGAGCAGTGGCCCGTTAGACGTAAACGTGCGACCGGCTCGAACCGCTTCCACCCAACTTTCCGTGCCATTATTTCCCAATTGAGCGTAAGTCCGCATGGAACCGAGTGCCGTGCGGTTGCTCTCTTTGCCACTGCTGCCCACGAGGGGTGTCCAGAACCCGGCGTTGAGCAAACGGTAATACCAAGGCAGAAATGGTTGCGAGCGCGGTTGCGAATCGAATTCGATGGCATCGATCTTCCCGAGAATCCGCGCGATCAACGCTTCGCCCCCGAGCAGACCGGCTTCCGGTCGGAACGCATCGACCCACACCACGAGGCCATTCTTGCGATGGCACTGATCGGCCCAATCGCACAAGCTCCAATCGTCGGGGCCATCGACCCCACCAAACGAAAGTGGATGCACAATCCGATGGCTATTCAGCAACGCGAGCGAGCCGAGCATCGGGTGCGTATTCAGCGTGTTGACAAAAACTTCGCAGCCGTGAGCAGACAGTGCCGGCGCCTGGCCGCTGAACTCGCAAATGTTGCTGTAAACCGGGTAGGTGTTGCCATCACGGGCCAGCACGGACGACGAACGCGCCAAAACCTGAACGAAATCCAAACCTTCGCTCGCGCCTTCGAGCGCTGCCGCGTGGGGCGATAAGAAGTGGGCCCGCAAATCACCGGACACCCAACCGTCTCGAGAAATCGGCCAACGGGTCAACTCGAATCGCAACGCCATTTGACCGGGCTTGAGCGTCACCACTTGGTCGAGGAGTTCGTACTCCGGGCCGTGACTCGCGCGGATTCTCAGAGGAACTCCGGCTGGCAGGGGTACCTCACAGCCGCCGTCGATGGTGACGAAGTTTTCTCCCCCGAGGCGGACGTGCCCGCCGAGTTCCTCGGCGCGGCCACAGGGAAATATCGGTAACCGACCCAACGGCACGAAGGTGCCACCCGTCGGCCCGGTGATCCGCAATCGAACGGGCAGAAGTGACTTGGTGAGCGAATCGGTGAACCGCAAATGGACGTTGAGCATCAGCCTTCACGCGCTCCGCAATCGTTGAGGATCTGTCGAAACGCTTGCACGGCGTACGGGAATAAATCGGGGCCGGTGACGCCGCCGGTCGGGCCACCGCCGCGCAAGTGAGGTTCCATCACGGCGTAGCCTTCGTAACCGCGCTGCACCGCTTCACGGATGCTCACCGCTACCTGACCCGCGCCCGTACCGGGGATGACGCCCTGCCCGGGCCCGTCGTCGCCTGGCGGCTTCACCCAATCTTTGATGTGGAAATGCACCGTCGATTCTTTGGTGCGGTTCCAACCGTCGACGGGATCGTAACCGCAATAGACCCAGTTCGCGGCGTCGTACGCGGCCCGCAATGCCGGCGATTTTACATTCGTGAAGATGTCCGCGACCCGTTCGGGCGAGTCTCCGTAAATGCGGTGCTCATTCTCGTGAAACAGCATGACTCCGGCCTTTTCAGCGAGTTCCGCTTTGATCTGCATCCTGAGTAACACTTCGGCACGGTGCGGAGCCCAGTCGCCATCCCAAACACGATTGGCCGGTGGATAATAACTGAAGATGCGGATGTTTGGCGTGTCGAACAGTTTGCACAACTCGACCGAGCGTTTGAGCAAATCGAGGTGCGGTTCAAAAGGAGTGTCGATCGGGATTTTCCCGATCGGCGAGCCGATGGCCGAGAGCTTCATCCCTTCGCCGTCGAGCATCGACTTGAACTCGCCCAAGCGTGCATCACTCAGTTTCAACACGTTGATTCGGTCGATGGAGCGGAACTCGATGAAGCGAATTCGACACGCCTTCAGAACCGCGATCTGCTCCGCTGGATCGGGTGAAATCTCATCGGCGAATGCTGACAGCGTAAACATGGTCGAATTCTCGCAGCGATGGAATCTCCAGTGGTTTATATCCACCGGGCCGATTTACCATTCTTCTTCCCAAGGAAGAGTCTCGGTTTGTCCGGCTCGAATCACCGCGATGGCAATCGGAATGGCGACGGCGATGAACTGGAGCGCGGTCGATACCCGACCGCTCCGCCGAGCGAGCGTTGGGATTAACCACGGTGCTAGACCGAGCGGAGCCAATGCCACGAGGTAGTAGGCAATCGGTGGAACGTGGCTTTCGGCACACAGTTTCGAGGACAGAATTAAGCCGGGGAGCAGGACGACGCCTGCGGGTATGCTACCGCTGAGGTTGGTGGTGCGACCGACCCAGGCGACGACGCCGATACCGAACAAGGCGGCACTCGCCATCGTGCTGACTTCCATGAAACGTGCCGAATGCGAATACAGAATCACGGCGCTACCGCCCATCAGCATCATCGCTTGAGAGAAGGTAATCGAGACACCTCGACCTCCGCGAGCGAAGCCATCCAGAATGATCCATTCGAGTACCATTGTGATGGCGAACGTGGGTAGGAGCCAAGGTTCCGGTTCGCAGATCCGTTCGGGCACGAGCCAAAAAGCTACGACAACGGCCACGCCACCACAGTCGATCATTTCCGTTCGATCACCCTCAGCTTTACTTTGTCGGCGACGAAGGTTTTCTCACCCGCGGCGGGGAAGCGGATCTTCAACCGCCGAAGTGATCCGAAGCCGCTCACATCGGTGATTTGACCGATGCCGTATTCGTCGTGCTGGACAACGCCGCCGACGGTGTAGTTTGTCCCCGCGATGGGAGTGCCCGCCGCGGCCGGCGCCATCGGTTTGGTGGCGTAGCCAGCCTTCGATGCGGTGTCGCCGATACCGGAACGCCACTCGTTGATGGCCGAACGGGCTTGGTTTCGCCCGCTGCTGGGATCTTGCGTTTGCACGTCGCGTGGCAGTTCGTCGAGGAACATACTCGGGATGGCGTAAGTCACTTGGCCGCGGAACTCACGCATCCGGGCGTGGCACAGTGTCAGTTCTTGCATGGCCCGTGTCATGCCGACGAAGCAGAGCCGCCGCTCTTCTTCTAAGTCGTCATCTTTGCCACTTTCGATGCTGCGATTGTGGGGCAAAATGCCTTGCTCGCACGCCATGAGATAGACCACCGGGAACTCCAATCCCTTGGCGGCGTGCAGTGTCATCACGCTGACGCAGTCCGATTTTTCGTCCCAACTATCGACGTCACTGGCCAAAGTCACCTGTTCTAAAAAGTCCCCGAGCACCCGCGACGGATCGGCCTCGTAATACTGGCGGGCGGCCGTGATGAGTTCTTCGATGTTGGCCAATCGATCCGCGTCGTCTTCGTCGCCCGATTCACGCAGCACCTTGCGATAACCGGACAAATCGAGCACTTGGCCGATCAATTCGTGCAGCGGCAGATCTTGCTTCTCCCGCAGTTCGGTCATCAGTCGGAAGAAATCCTTCAACCCCGTCGCTGCCTTCCCGCGGATCTCGGGGATGCGGTGCACTTGCCCGCACGCGACCGTGAGTGTCAACTCGTTGTCGGTGGCGAACGCGACGAGTTTATCGAGGGAGACTTTGCCGATGCCCCGCGTCGGCTCATTGACGATACGCAGGAAACTGATCGGGTCGGCGGGGTTCACCAACAACCGCAAGTAAGCCATGACATCGCGGTTCTCTTTGCGGTCGAAGAACGCCAGTCCCTTGACAATTTGGAACGGCACGCCGTGCTTCACGAACGCCGATTCCAACGACCGTGTGAGAGCGTTGATCCGCAAGAAAATGGCGTGATCGCGGTACCGAAAGCGGCCGTCTTGCACGGTCTTTTTGATCGCCAGCACAATCCCCTCGGCCTCGTCGAGACCGTTGTCGAAGCGCAACACGCGAACCGGGGTCCCTTCGCCGTTATCGGTGTTCAGCGTTTTGTCTTTGCGGTGCTTGTTGTGTTTGATCAAGCTATTCGCTGCCGCGATCACGTTTTTGGTGCTGCGGAAATTCTGTTCGAGCGTGATGACCTTCGCGCCCGCGAAGTCTCGTTCGAAATCCATGATGTTCCGCAGGTCGGCCCCGCGCCAACGGTAGACGTTTTGATCCGGATCACCGACGACGCAGATGTTGGGGTTGTGCATACTCAGCCGCCGGGCGAACTCGTACTGAGCTTGGTTCGTGTCCTGGTACTCGTCGATGAGAACATACTTGAACCGGGCGTCGAGTTCGGCGCGGAGTTCCTCGTTGTGCTTGAGCGCGAGTGCGGGCAAATAGAGCAAATCGTCGAAATCCATGGCGTTGGCTTGCCGCAAACGCTTCTCGTAGATCGTGTAAACTTTCGCCACGGTTTGGCTGAAGAAATCGCTCGCCGTCTGGGCATATTGACCCGGTGGAAGAAGTGCGTTCTTCGCTTTGCTGATAGCTCCGCCGATCCGCTCGGGGGTGAACTTCACATTGTCGATGCCCGAGCGCTCGAGAGCATCTTTGATGAGTTTGTTGCGGTCGTCGGTGTCGTAGATGGTGAAGTTTTTGTCGAGGTTCAACCGATCCGCGTACTGGCGGAGTAACCGCGCCCCGAGGCTGTGGAACGTGCTGACCAACACGCGATTCCCAGGGCTGATGACGTCGACGCGGTGCCTCATTTCCCCGGCGGCTTTGTTCGTGAACGTGATCGCCAAGATATTCCACGGTTTGACACCACTGAGCAGTAGATAACCGACACGCCGGGTGATGACGCGGGTTTTTCCCGAACCGGCCCCGGCCAAAATCAACAACGGGCCGGCCCCGTGCTGCACCGCGAGTTGCTGGTTGGGTGTCAGGTCGGCTAGCAATTCTTCGGCGGTCATCAGAGTCCTTCCGGCAAGCGGGGTTTGAACCCGGCCCAGCATCTGCCACAATGGCTACAGGAAGTTTATCGGTTACAGGCAAAAGTTCTGTCGAGATCGAGGGCACGATGGTGATCGCCGGTATGGGAACGCACATCATGGAGTGCGCTCGGGTTCGCAAACTCATCGACGAACACGTCGAGAAATTCATCCGCGAAGTGTACACCGATGCCGAGGCTCGCTATTGCCGCGACCGCAGCCACAGCACGGAGTATTACGCCGCGGTCTGGGCCGCGAAGGAAGCGACCTTCCGCGCACTCGGGTTCAAATGGAAGCGCGGCGTCGACTGGCGCGATGTCGAAATTCTCTGCGAGAATGCCATCGAACCACGCGCCGTGATCACCGGCGTCACACGGGATCGCATGGAAGCCCGCGGCGTCGCCAACGTCCTCGTGAGCTTCAGCTACTGCCGATTGTTCGCGACCGCCACGGCGATTGCCATGCGCGGCTGAATGAATTCGAAATCCGCTGCCTTACCCCTCGCCGACTTCTTTCACGAGCGCCCGCGCGAGTTTGAACGCACTGCGGATGTTCATCACCCGCACTTCCATTTGCCCCTCGTTGAAAATGGTGCCGAGGTGCGCTTTGGGCAGACCGGCCAGTTCCATCGTGAGTGGTAGCAAGCTCATGAATTCCTTCATTCGGGCTTGGCGGAGTTCGGGAGTCGTCTCTTCGGCCATGATCGAGAACCTCAATGGGTGTGGGAACAGTTCTCATTTTGACCGCTCGTGCCAGCCTGTCAACGCGGCAAACCGAGTGACCGCTTGATTTGCTCGGCGACCAGGAATGAACTCACTGGCTCAACGATTGTGTCACCGCCCGGAATGCCTGCTCCGTAAAAAAGTACCGGCACATGGGTGTCGTAGTCGTGCGGGCTTCCATGACTCGACCCGAAGCTGAGTTTGCCAATCGGTAAACAATAGGGCTGATTCACCACCACCACATCGCCGCTCCGCTCCGCTTGGTAACCGAGTTGCATTCTGCGGGCCAGAGGATCGTTCAGCACCGGCCCGGCCAGTGTACTCCGGGTGAATGCCACGAGCATCGAATCGCGGTTTCCGGCCCACTGAGCGACGGCTGTTTCAACTTCGCCAATCGGTTTGCCGGCCGCCGTCATCGCGGCCCGGTTCAAATAAATGTCTGGAAAAGCGATCTTACTCACCCAGAGTTCCGGGCTGTCGCCGACGGGGCCGAATTTTTCATCGAGCATCAAACCGAGGTTGCCAAACACCTCCTTCGGATTGAATCGCGTGGCCTCCGTGTGATTTTTCACGGCGAGTTCCGGCATCGGACAGACCCCGTGGTCGGCCGTGACGATCAGAGTGTAGTTACCAACTCCCACATCGAGGTCGAGCTTCATGATCAATTCGGCAATCAGTCGATCGCTGCGGAGTGTGACATCGAGTACTTCGTGGGAATCTGGCCCCCATACATGACCGATGAGGTCGTTGCTCGAAAAACTGACGAACAGCAAATCATGGGTCGCAGCCCGCCCGAGTTGTTCCCCGTCCAAGCACGCTTTGGTGAATTCCCAAAGTAGATCGTTACCGTGCCCAGAGTTTTCGAGGGCGTCGTAGTATTTCTTGTTCGGCTCCGCCAGCCCGAAGCTCAGCGGATGCGGGAAGGTGCGACCTTGTGCGTTGATGCCAACGCCTTCCGAAGCCACGTTGTCCGGCCCGGCCACCCGGTCGTACACCGAGCCATCGCCGAGCCGATCCCAGTTCTGGCCGAACCAGCCATCGGCCTTCCCCGATTTATTGAAGGCCGTCACCCACGCCGGCACGGTTTCGGTGTAGTAGCTCGACGTGTGAAACTCGCCTTTCACCGTGTCAAAAGCATACACGCCCGTGGGGTGCTTGCCGCCCATGAGCACGGCCGAGCGTTCCTTCAACGAGAAGCTAAAGACGCGAGCCTTGGCACCTTCGAACTTCAGCAGTTGATCGCCGATCCCCTCGCACAGAAGTCGATCCGGTGCGAAGGCGGGATCATCGTTCCCGGGAACTTCGGGAATACGACGGGTGCGTTTATCGCCGCTGGCACCGTTGATTTCCCGACCGGTGGCACGATCGTACCAGCGGTTCTCGATGATCCCATGCACAGAGGGCGGCTGCCCGGTTCCGATGCTGGCATGCCCTGGCCCCGTCGAACTGCAACCGTAAGGCAGGTGGGCGTTACTGTACCAGACACCCTCACGTTTCAACTTTTCAAAGCCGTTCGACCCGAACTGCTTCGACCAACGATCCAAGTAATCGCCACGCATCTGATCGAAACACACAACGACGACGAGCTTCGCGGTCGTGAAACGATTCAGTGCCGGCGACGCAGTTCCCGCGGGCACGGGCTCTGGTGGAGTTCGAAACAGAAACAGCACCGCGATGACGGCGAACGCCAGCGACGGGAGCATAATGATCCAAACGCGCAGTGGCCGGGGCATGGTCACTTCCCTTTCCCGTCGTCTTTTTGGAGCTTCCATTGCTCGTCGAAGAATCCGGCCCGGATCACTTTGCCGGGGTAACGGCTGTTGGCGGGAGTGGTCACGTCAATGATGGCGTAGTCCGGAAGCTTAGGCACTTGGCGGGCATTGTTGAGGTAGTCGTACTCGCGGAATGTGAAGCCCGAGTTCAGCACGACGTACTTCTTCGGGTTCAGCGGGTTCGGGTAAATGCTCAGTGTCACCGTGTTGTCACCGAACTCGACCAGCGGCAGCTTGTCGGCGAACTTCGCCAAGATCGCATTGCTCTTCGGATCTCCCCAGAGAATCAAATTGTTGTTCTTGATGTCGTCGTCGGTCACATCTTTGTCGGCCTTGATCGGGGCATCGCCGCGGAACTGCTTCCTCCAGTGCTCGGTAGAGTGTTTCATTTCCTGGGCCGTCCATTTACCGATGGTTTCGTTCATCGGTTTGCCGGTGGGAGAGACCATCAGAAAGGAATCCAGGAATGCATCGTCGATGGGGCCTTGGAGACCGTGGGATTTGCGGAGAACCGCTCTAGGAGAGCTTGGCGACCAGTCGGCACCGGCTTTTGTCCAAGTCGACTGTTTCGAACCTGGTGTTTTACGTGCCCACCCACCTGAGCCGCCGTTTATCTGAACTTTAGCAACGGGCAAATCTGAAGTGATCGTTAGTGAAGTGACACCTTTCGTCTTGATAGTGTAGGCGGTGTCTTGGAGTGTTACTTCTACCTCAGCACGTTCCCAATGTTTATCCAGCCCATCAATTCTTAGCCAATCGCATTGGTTGTACCGCAGCGTATAAGTGACGAACTTGATCTCCTTCCGCTCGTTCGGCAACCCCTTCTCCACGATGGCGTCGATCCGCTTGTTGACTTCTTCCTTCGCGGCATTCTCGTAATTGTGCCCGGCGCCCGGCCCGATGATGTGCGTTAGCTCCATGCCGAGCTTTTTCATCTCACGGGCCATCACATCGGCAGCCTGCTTTTGATTGTCCTTTTCGCCGCTGTAGGCCACCGTCGGGATGTTGAAAATGTTCTGCGCGGTGTCAGTGGCGTTGTACATTCCCCAGAGTTTTTTCTCGTACCAAGTTGGTTCGACCTTTTCGTTCTGGAAAACCTTGAGGAACTCAGGAGTCTCGCTGAAACCGGCCCCCGGTGCGGCGGCACAGAACAGCGTCGGGTAGTGG
>JAYSYJ010000029.1:0-7432 GCA_043727675.1 Fimbriiglobus sp. | reverse complement strand
CGTGAGGACACCCCACCGGGGACACGCGTTCGTAACGGAGTGCCCATGGCCATGAAAAAAGTGTTTACGACGGGGCAAGTCGCGAAGATTTGCAAAGTCGCCCCCCGAACCGTTTCCAAATGGTTCGACAGCGGTCGTCTGAAGGGGTATCGTATCCCCGGCAGCCAAGACCGCCGGATTCCACGAGAGCAGTTGATTCGGTTCCTCAAGGACCACAACATGCCGCTCGGGGATCTCGAAGAAGAGGAACTTCACAAAGTGCTGCTCATCGGCACCGAGAAGCTCTTCAACGATCGGATCAAGGAGCTGTTGCCGGACTCCGAAGACTTCAAATTCGAGTACGCCAGCAGCGGCTTCCAAGCCGGGAGCTTGGCTCACAGTTTCAACCCGGATTCGATCGTCATCGACCTGTCATTGGGTCGGAGCGAGTCGATCCAGATCACCGCCAATTTGCGGAAGATCGACGCCTACACCAGCACGCTCATCATCGGGCTGGCGGGTGAAGACGAAGCCGAGCCCGACAAACTCAAGGAGTACGGGTTCGACGACATCTTCAAGAAACCGTTCGACGTCGCGCTCCTCGGTGAACGGGTTCGCACGTTGGCCGAAGCGAAACGCGAGAACTAATCTCGCCCGTCACCGGATGACTCCACGTTTCGAGAAGGATCTCGGCGTGGAGTCATTCGGTTTGTCTGTTGTTCAAGTCGCGTCAGATCTGTTGGTCTATCACTTCGAAACGCGGTAATTCGGCAGGGTGAAATCAACCGTGTGCAGTTCGCCGGCCATGAATTCCACTTTCCGCTCTTCCGATTCTGCCCGGCCATTGCGATTCCACTCGGCCCGGAGCGTGTAGGTGTAGAGATCACCTTTCTTGAGCACGGGCGTCGTGAATTCCCGCGTGGTTTCCGCCCGGTCGTTCTTTTTGGAATCAACGAAGAGCGTCGCACCAGTCGGCAACTTCACCGTGATTTTCGCACGATCCGAAAGTGCTTGCGGGGGAGGGGTCACCGTCACGGTTCCACCACTGAGTGGGGGTAGCGGCTGAGGTTTGTTGACGGTCGGCGTGCCGGTGGGCAAACTGGGCGTCGGAATGATCGGGGCCATCGGCGAACCGAGAGTCGGTTTATCGGCGAAGAGTTCCGGCGGATTCAACGACGGACTCAGTGCGGTTTGCTCGGTGAATTCTATCGTTTTCGTGTCACCGGCTCGGATCTGAACCCTCTTGGTGCGGGTGATGACTTCCCCGGCACGGGTGTATTCGACACGAATGTTGTATATCGCTTCACGATCCGTCGCGAGGGGTGGAGTCACGAACCGCCGCACGTCGGTCTTCAGCACCAAAAGCTTGCCTTCTGCGAACAGCTTCGCATCTTCTGGCAAGCGCACAATTACGATGCCCCGATTGGAATCATCAACGACCGTCGGCCGGTAAGTGTCTCGCTCACTCGGCACCGACGTGGGCGGTGAATAGTCGTAACCACCGCTTGGAACATTCATCGGGTTACTCGGCATTCCAGAACCGAAGCAACCGTTTCCGTAACCCGAATTGGTCGACATCGGTTGGGCGTATTCGCCGGGGTAACCAGCATTGGGAATGGACATCGGAGCGAATGTGCTGCCCAGGCACGACGTGGAGCCAAAGCAAGACGCTGAGTAACCGGAACCTTGGCACGACGACCCGTAGTCGAGTTCCCGTCGGCTGCCATTGCAACCACTACCGTGACAACTGCTTCCGTGGCAGCTCGAACCGGCCCCTGCACTGCGGCCGTTGCACGAGCCATTGCAGCTCCCACGACCGCCGAAACTGAAGAACGAAATGATCCGCCCGTGGAACAGTCCACCCCCACAACAACCCGTGCAGCTGCTGCCGCGCTCTTTCGTGGAATCGGAGCGTGAATCGTTGTCGCCACGGCAACCACTGCCGCCCGCCAAATCGCGGAAGAATCCGTTGAACTGGGTCACTTCCGGCGTGGTGGCCAAGGCCGTCATCATTACCAGTGTGTACATTACAGGTATCCTTTGCGTTCAGGGCGATCTTCGATCCACGGCAATTTGGGTAGTCTGGGTCGACGTTGCAGAATAATTATGCACGCCGATGTGACCAGTCAAAATAACTTGTGGTAAATTGTACAAGTCGGGCTGGCGTTCAGGGTTCGGCTCCCGCAATCCGGGAATCTTGGCTATAACCGCTAAAATCGGCCTGGAAATCTGGGCAAACTGTACGGCTTATAACGGGGCACTCGATGTCGCAACGCAATCTCGCTTGGCTACTGGTGGTGCCCGCGCTCGTGCTCCTCGGGGCGGTCATCTCGGCGACGGCCCCACCTCCGGAGAAGGATTACAAACTCGTCCGCACCGTCGTGGATGTGCTCGCCGAGGTCGATAAAAACTACGTTCGAGAACTCACGGACGACGACAAAAAGAAGCTCGTCGAAGATATGATCCACGGCGGGCTGAGCCGGCTCGACCCGCATTCTACCTACTTCAACGAAGAAGATCTCCAACAATTTACGAACGACACCGAAGGGAAATTCGGTGGCATCGGCGCATATCTTTCGTTGCACCCCCAACTGCAAATTTTGATGGTCGATTCGCCGATGGTCGGCACACCCGCATTCGAGGCCGGGCTGCAATCGGGCGACCTGATTTACAAGATCGACGACAAATCGACGGAGAACATGCGCGTCGATGAAGCCCGTGCGCTCATCAAAGGGGCACCGGGTACCAAACTTGTTCTGAATGTCCTCCGGATAGGTTCGCAAAAGCTCGAAGATGTGCCCCTCGTTCGGGCCGAAATCAAAATCCTCGCCGTGCGGGGCTTCGCACGGGATCCGAACGACTTAACCAAGTGGGATTACCTCGCCGACAAAGAGAACAAGATCGCCCTCATTCGGCTCTCGGCATTCAACGAACACACCGGCGAAGAATTGAAAGCGGCCGTGCAAGAGGCGGAGCAGGGCGGGGCCAAGGCGCTGATCCTCGACATGCGTAGCAATCCCGGTGGCTTACTCAGCCAAGCGGTGTACATCTCCGATTTGTTTCTGACTTCTGGCAAAATCGTGTCGACCAAAGACCGCACGGGTACCGGCCGCAAGTGGGAAGCGAAAAAGGAAGGCACCGTCTTCGAGCCGGCGAGCGAACGGCCGATGGCCGTTCTGGTGAATTCGGACAGTGCGAGTGCGAGCGAAATCGTCGCGGCGGCGCTGCAAGATAACGGCCGCGCGGTCATCGTTGGAGAGCGTTCTTACGGGAAGGGGAGCGTGCAGAAGATTTTCGAGTTGTCGGATCGCAAATCGGCGGTGAAACTCACGGCGGAAGTTTGGCTGACACCCAATGGGAAAAACATCCACCGTTGGCCGACTTCCAAGATCACCGACGATTGGGGTGTCCGCCCGGATGATGGTTTAGAAGTGAAGCTGAATCTCGAAGACCGCCGCCAACACGTTTTGTCGGTGAACCAACTCGACAAGATCAAGTCGAAAGGCGAGGCACCGAAGACCAATCCGGACGAACCGAAATACGATCCGAACTACAAAGATAAAACTTTAGAGAAGGCCCTCGAACACCTCCGGAAAAAGCTAGCGACCGGTCCGGAACGGAAGCCTTCGTGATGGTGAGTCGACAAAGTCATTCCTCAATCGTCGACGCTGTAGCTCACGGCGGGTTCCTGGATCGCCGGTAGCAGGTCGATCACTTTGACGGCCGCGCGGAATTTGCCCGTCTCGGCGTAGTGGGTCATGATCACCAACGGCACGGCCTGCGAGTTCCCTTCGGGGGCTTCGTGCTGCACCAAGCTCGAAATGCTGATTCCTTGGGTCGCGAGTGCCTGACAAACGTCGGCAAGCGAGCCGGGTTGGTCCATCACCATCAATCGCAAGTAAAACCGGCTCTGTACTTTTTCCGATGGTTCCACCGAGAAACCCCGGCCTTCTTTCGACCAGAGCTTTGCGACGTCGAATGTGCGTTGCGCACGACCGACGGCGAGGTCGATCAAGTCGGCGACGACGGAACTGGCGGTGGGCATCATGCCAGCGCCGGGGCCTTGAAAGAGCGTTTCCCCGACGACATCCCCGACGAGTTGGATGGCGTTGAACGATCCGCGCACTTGGGCCAACATATCCGTTTTACGCACCATCACGGGGGCGACATGGAGTGCCACATGGCCGCCGGCGACCCAGGCCTCCGCGAGAAGCTTGATCGTATAGCCGAGCTCGGTAGCGAAGCGGATGTCGATCGCTTCGATCCGCTCGATCCCGACGCGCTCGATTTCGTGCGGCTTCGCCGTGACTCCAAAGGCAATCTGTGCCAGAATCGCCAGCTTGTGAGCCGCATCGGAGCCATCGACATCGAGCGTCGGATCGGCTTCGGCAAACCCCAATTGTTGGGCTTCCGCGAGTGCCTGTTGGTACGGGATGCCACGTTCGGCCATCGCCGTGAGGATAAAATTGGACGTGCCGTTGAGGATCGCTTGAATCGACGTGATTTGATTCGCGGACAGGCTCTCCGCGAGAGCACGGATGATCGGCACGCCCCCGGCTACAGCCGCCTCGAAGCAGACGGTACGATCTGCGTTGCGGGCCGCTTGGAAGATCTCGTGGCCAGCATCAGCGAGTAACGCCTTGTTGGCAGTGACGACATGTTTTCCCATCGCCAACGCTGCCAAAACCACTCGTTTCGAAGTCGTGGTACCACCCATCAATTCGCAAATGACGTCCACATGCGGATCGTGGAGTGCGACGTTCAAATCTTCGGTGATCATCGAACTCGGAAGTTCCACCGGTCGGCATTTGTGTCGATTCTGCACGACGACGTGTCGCAATTCGAGCGGCCGACCGGCCCGTTGCGCCAACCGCGCGGACTCGCTCAAGAGCAACTTCGCAACCCCGGCACCGACCGTTCCGCAGCCGACGAGTGCGATTCCCAATGCGTCCGCCATGCTGATCCACTCCCGATGTTCGATGCGGAAATGGTATCGGAGTCGCCGAAAGATTCACCACAGAGTCCCGGGAACCTATTCCGAGTACTCGGTGTCAGTTTGATGAACTTTGCTTGTTTTCGACTCGGCTCTCGGTCACAATGCCCTTTGAGTTCGGTACGGTTTAACCTCTCTCAGGAGTTCCTATGCGTCGGTTGTTGTTGGTCTTGTCGTTGGTGGCATGGTGCGGCGGTTCGGCGTTCGCCCAAACTCCGAATCCGAAGGATGTCGAAAAGGTCGAGAAGGCGCTGCCGACGGAGGCCCCGGCCAAGCCGAAGGCCAAGCGGAACATCCTGATTTTCAGCAAGACGACCGGGTTCCGTCACAGTTCGATTGCCCTGGGTACGCGGGCCATCACGTTGCTGGGCGACAAGACCGGTGCGTACACGGCCTTTGCCACCGAAGACGAATCGTACTTCGAACCGGAGAAACTCGCCAAGTTCGACGCGGTGTTCATGCTCAACACCACCGGTGATTGCTTCAAACCGAAAGCGGGAACCAAAGAAGAACAAACCAAGCGCGAAGGGGAACTGAAGGCCTCGCTCCTCGATTTCGTGAAGAGCGGAAAGGGGTTGATTGGCATCCACGCAGCGACCGACACGTACGCGGGCTGGAAAGAATACAACCAAATGATGGGCGGAGCGTTCGATGGCCACCCGTGGACGCAGAAGATCCCGGTGAAGAACGCCGATCCGAAAAACGCGGTGAACGCGGCCTTTGATGCCAAGGATTTAGAAATCAACGACGAAATCTACCAGTTCCGCGTCGACACGGCACTGCCCACGGATCGCAAGTTCTTGCTCGTGATGGACACGGCGAACATGCCAGAAAAAGAAGTCAACAAGGGCAAGCGCAAGGACGGCCTCTACCCGATCAGTTGGATTAGCACCTTCGGCAAAGGACGCACCTTTTATTGCTCGTTGGGCCACCGCGAAGAGATCTACTGGAACCCGGCCGTTTTGAAGCATTATCTCGCTGGTATCCAATATGCCACCGGCGACTTGGAAGCGGACGCGACCCCGACTGTGAAGAAGTAACTCAGCGGGTGAACTCCTGTTTCAAAAACAATTGGCTGTCGTCCCAGAGGTCGGCAGCCTTCTCGAAGTCGATCTCGGCCGCTTTCACCTGATGGCGATTCTTCAAAGCGGGGTGTTGGGCTAAGAGGATCGCCGGCGCCAGCGGGAACTGGTAGCCGCCACCCGTGGCCATCATCATTTCGGTCGTCGGCAACAGCAAATAATTGACCAGCTTCTTCGCACCTTCAAGATTCGGTGCCCCTTTGACGATGGCCAGCGTATTGGGAATGAAGATCGTACCCAGTCTCGGGTAAGTCGAGTGCCCGTTCGCATCGGGGAAGACGATGACCACCGGTTTCCCGGCGAGCACTTCCAGAATCGCATCATCGGAATCGGTGATCCCGAAAGCATAAGTACCGTCGGCGACGCCCCGGGCCACCTGCTTGTTGCCGGGCACGATTTGCACGTCGTTGGCCTTCAGTTGCCGATAAAATTGTTTTGCGGCCTCGCTGCCCAACAGTTCGAACAAACAGGCCGCTTGCGTGGCCGTGGTGCCGAAGAGCGGTTTGGCCATGGCCACTTGGCCTTTCCACTGCGGTGACACCATGTCGAACAGGCTTGTCAGTTGGACACCCAATGGAACGCGATTCTTGTTGACAATCAGCACGCGGGCGCGTTCGGCGAAGGCCTGCCAGGTGCCATCCTTGGCCTTCGACCAGTCCGGGAACTGCGTGGGAAAGGTATGAGGTTGGTAAATGCCTTTTCGAGCCAGCCGAATGGTGCCGAGGATTTCGTTGTTCCAGTGGACATCGCAGCGGGGCAGGGGGGCCTCGGCTTCCAACTCGGCTGTCAGGCTCACCGACTTATTGGCTTCAGTGTCGTACTTCGGCGCGATTTTGAGCCGGTGGTCGCTTTCGAAGTCCGCGAAGACCCGCGCTGCAAATTCTTCGTCTTGAGCCGAGTAAACCACGACGCGGTCGGATGACTTCGTGCATCCAAGTGCCCCGACCACAATTCCCAAAACCAGTAAATTCCGCAACATACCCAGTACCCTTTTCATGTTGTGGAGTGTGTTGTTTTTACCCGCTATTAGGCCGGTAACTATTGCAATTCTTGCAAGTCCGGGGAAATCGACCCGAGTCGGAATCGGAGAGTAAGCCAGATGCTGTTTACGAAAGCCTGAAAATGCAGCGATTTGTGCCGGTCGGATTCAAAAGAATCCGATTGGCACGCACGGTGCTTTACTTAGTTTCATCTCAGAAATGAGTGGTTCAAAGTCGCGACGGCCGGCTTTTCCCCCGAAGCCGACCACCCCCACGCGAAGGAGAACCTTGCAGATGCCGGCCCGGTGATTCTCCCCCGAATCACTTGGCCCGGAGAGTTTCTCCCCCGAAACGCTCCGCCCCTTTCCCCCAGCAAGTCGAAATCCCCGTCGAGTTCA
>JAYSYJ010000028.1:0-7443 GCA_043727675.1 Fimbriiglobus sp. | reverse complement strand
CACTTCGTCAGTTCGCCGAACCAGAGATAAAAGAGCACGAAGCCGAGAATCATGAACACCAAGCCGAGTGCCGCCCCGACGAAAAAGAGCAGCAGCCGGTTGGTGCGGCGATCCTCGGCACTATCCGGCACGGGCAACCGACCGATGAGCCAGCCACCGGCCGCACCCGCGGTGAGCGCCGCGAGCAACCCCACGATCCCCCCGAGGGTGTACTCGTTGGAATACAGCCGCGACAGCTTCGCTTCGACGAGCGCGGTGTCGTCTTTGATCACGGGCTTGGCTTCGTCTGCTTTCTCGACGACCGGTGCGTCGGTGTAGGCTTTGACGAAGCAGTAGCCGCTCCCGGCCAGGAAAATCAGGGCCATGACGGCGAACAGGGTGCCGACGGCGACGCGGTTTCGCGCCAGCGGGTCGAGGATCGGATCGGCCGAGGGGGGCAGAGGCGAGGTCATCGCGTTGGGTTCCTTCTCCGGGCGGTCAGCCCCACTTGCGGATTTCCAGCACTTTGATCGTCAGGAAGATCCAGAACACACCGAGGGTGAGTTGCAGCACGATGTCGGCCACGAGCAGCTGGCCACCGAGAGCTTGGTTCCAAAGCGTGAGATAGTCGAATTTGCCGAGTACCCGACGGATGCCCGGCGAGAAAAATTCCGACGTCGACTGCCGCACGATGATCGTCAAGAGTTGGGCAAACAAGCACGCCCCCGTGATTGACGCCCCGACGATCTGGTTCTTCGTCAAGCTCGACAAGAAAATCCCGAGAGCGACGAACGACGCGCCACAAGCGCCCAGGGCCACGTAGTAGCTCAGGAGCGGTTTGAAATCGAACGGTTGACCGCCGACAATCCGGAAGCCGATGAGGTAGAGGGCAGCGGGCATCCAACTCAGAATGAAGAACAGCCACGTGGCGATGAACTTGCTCAGAACGACCGTCGACTCTTGAACCGGCGCCGTGAGAAGAACTTCGAGTGTGCCGGTTCGCTTCTCTTCGCTGAACGTGCGCATCGTCAGCAAGGGCACGAGGAAGATTGTTTGGATGGCCGCGAAGATCGTGAGTGTCTGATAGCTTTGCACAATCGGCTCGCGGTGAGGCATTCCAGGCGGGCCACCCGTTATAGCATCGACGAACAAGTAATACCCGAGGGCCGACGAGGCCGCCATCCCCACCAGCACGATGTACGCAATCGGCGAATAGAAGTACGCGGACAACTCGCGGCGGGTCAGCACGACCAAATGCGAGTCGGACGTGGTGAGCACGGCGAGTGCCACAAATGTCAGCCCGATCCCAAACAGGCTGAGGCCGTACGGAATCAGGTACGGCTCCGGTGCCCGTGTCAGCATGTTCGGGAAGATGCCAACGGTGAAGATGGTCGCCCAGGCCAAGCCAACTAGCACAATCGACGTTCGCACCCATAGTGGGGACGACCTCAACCGCAAAGCGAATAGTCCGGCCAATCCGAGTGCGATCATGAGTCCGCGACCGAACAGGCTCCACGCATCGTACGATTGATCCAGTTTCTTCAGCACGCTCGGGCCGTCGTGGAGCACACCGGGGCCCACGGTGCGTCCGAGTGCGATCAACACGGCGACCACGCCGAGAATGCCGAGAATATTCGCGGCGCGATAGCGGTCTTCACTCGGGATGCTCGCCGATTTCATCGACAGCGATTCCACGTCGAACCACCGGAATAGCAGCGCACGGGGTCGGCCGACATCAATCGGCAGCGTGAAGTAAGCTCCGTAGAAACCCAGACCCAACAAGGCGAGCACGATGCACGGGCCGACGAGGGCGCTCGGCTCGTACAGCCCCAAAACAATTGCCAGGGTGCAGCAGAAAAAGCCAAAGAAATTCAGCATTATCTCGGCGACGAGCGAGAGAGTCGGGTCGGTTTCGTTACGGGCGAACGGGGTGAAGAACAGGAGCCCCAGTGTTCCCGCCATCGCTCCCCATGGGAAGAATTTGTAGCCGATGATCGCTTCGGTCGCACCCTCCGGCTTGCCGGGAATGCAGCTGATGACAATGGCCGCCGCGATCAACAACGCTCCGGCCGCCCCGTAGACCCGGCGGATTTCGATATCGGTGTCGCGCAGGGCGTGGATGAGCAGACCGACGATGCCGAATGCCGCGAGGACATAGCCCTGACCTTCGCCGATCCAGCGTGGCCCATATTGGTTCGCAATGATCGCCGCGACACCCAGCGTCGTCGGAAAAAGACTGGCCACGCCGACGATGCGCAGCGCCAACGGGTTGTCGGCATGCACGTCCGAAGGGGCCTGCTCGCGCGGTGCCGACAGAACCGGATTCGCCTGACTCATATGATCCTCGCCGTGATCGATCAGTCACACCGCGTTTGCACTCCGTTCGCGTCGCGAGCGGAGTCCACTTGTCACGCCCGTTGGTACGCCACTTTCAAGAACGTGTCTTCCAGCCGCTCGCGGCGCAGTTCCAAACGCCGGAGTCCCCACCCTTTTTCGGCCATTTTACGGGCGACTTGTTCACGCGGATCTTTGTCGTGCCCAAGCTGCAATTCGAACGTTGTCCAGCCGTCGTCGGCGACACCATCGCGCACGTCGGTCACGCCATCGAGCTGCTTCAACGCTTTTTGAACCTCGCCGAGCGGGCCGCGCACTTCGACCATCAGCATGGGCTGTTTGTTGGCAAATTGGCTCAGTTTGTCGTCGAACTTGATCCGACCGCGGTGGATGATGACGACCCGATCGCACACTTTCTCGACATCGGTGAGTTGGTGGCTGCTGAAGAGTACCGTGTGCTGCCCCGCCAGCCCTCGAATGGTGGCCAACGTCTCTTCTTGCTGAATCGGGTCGAGGCCCGACAGCGGTTCGTCGAGAATCAGCACGAGCGGATCGGCGATCAACGCATCGGCCAAACCGACCCGCTGACGGTATCCCTTGGAAAGCGAGCCGATCAAACGGCGGCGCACTTCCACAATCCGACAGCGGTCGAGAACGTAATCGATCCGGGATGCCCGCTTGGTGCGGTCGATCCCCTTCAGTTTGGCCCGGGTGAGCAGGTATTCTTCGACGCGCATTTCCGGGTAAATCGGCACGCTCTCGGGGAGGTAGCCTAGCTTCTGCCGCACTTCCATCGACTGGTACATCACGTCGAATCCGGCGACGAACGCGTAGCCACTGCTGGCCGGCATGAACGTCGTGAGGATGCGCATGGTCGTGGTCTTACCGGCGCCGTTGAGGCCCAGGAAGCCGACGAGTTCCCCCGCCTCGATCTTGAAATCGATGTCGTCGACGGCATTGATCGGGCCGTAACTTTTGCAGAGCTTCCGGACTTCAATCGCAGGCGACGTCATGGGCCACTCTCGCGCGGCAAAGGCGGATCGGGAAAGTGCTATGGTAGAAAGGCGCGCCCGGACGGGTAGGTGGGAAGTGCGATCTGTGCCTGCGAGCTAATAAACTACACCGATGCCTACATCCCCGCTGCGCGTCGCACTCATTCACGATTGGCTCACGGGCATGCGCGGTGGCGAAAAGTGCCTCGAAGTGGCCTGCGAACGGTGGCCCGATGCCAAACTCTACACGTTGCTGCACAAGCCGGGGTCGGTTTCCGAAATCATCGAACGGCTGCATCCGCAGACGAGCGCACTGAACGCTTTGCCCGGTTGGCCTCGTTACTACCGCTACTTACTACCGCTCATGCCGCTGGCGGCCCGGTGGCCGATTCCGTCGTCCACCGACCTCGTCCTGAGTTTCAGCCACTGCGTGGGCAAAGCGGCCCGTCCCCCGCGTGGCGTGCCCCACATCTGCTATTGCTTCAGCCCTATGCGATACGCCTGGCACATGCGCGAATCGTACTTTCGGGGCGGCTGGAAGGCCAAAGCCATCGGCGTGATCTTAAAACGGCTCCGGGATTGGGATTACCGCACGGCCGATCGCGTCACGCATTTCGTGGCCATCAGCAAGACCATCCAACAACGCATTTTGGAATGCTACGGCCGTGAAAGCGTCGTCATCTACCCGCCGGTCGATACCGAATTTTACACTTCGGCCGAGGTGCCACGCGAAGACTTTTACCTCGTGGTGTCGGCGCTGGCCCCTTATAAGAGGTTCGATCTCGCCGTCGAGGCATGCCGCAAGCTCGGCAAACGTCTCGTGGTGATCGGTTCCGGGCAAGAATCGGCCAAGCTTCAGGCGAGTGCCGGGCCAACCACGACCTTTTTAGGCTGGCAACCGGATGAGGTGATCCGCGATCATTTCCGTCGCTGCACCGCGGTACTCTTCCCCGCCGAAGAGGATTTTGGCATCGTTCCCGTCGAGGCGCAAGCATGCGGGGCACCGGTAATCGCCTTCGGTAAGGGCGGAGCGACTGAAACGATTCGAGGTGTAGGCGAGCCAAAGCCGACCGGCCTCTTTTTTATGGAGCAAACGGTGGACGCGGTGGTGACTGCCTTGGGACAGTTCGAGAAAGTCCGCAGATTGTTCGACCCCGCCGACGCCAGAAAGAATGCTGAACCGTTCAACAAGGCACGGTACGAACGAGAGTTGTTCGACTATGTGGAAACTGTGATTCTGGGTCGGAATTGACACGCTCTTCACAATCGTGTTAGTTTCCGGTCGGGAATGCCGCCCGTACGGAAGTGGGCTTGGCCGTAGCCCCATTCGGGGATTGAGAATGCTTCGCACCGTGCAGGATGCACCGAAACTGATTCCGCTTTTTACCAACGAATCCCGGGCGATTCCAACTCATGCGGCGGACGCTCTCGTTTCCGTTTGCATCGCCAATTGGAATTGCAAGGACTTGTTGCGCGCCTGCTTAGCGTCGTTGCTCGATCACGATCAGGGCGTCCCGAACGAAGTGATTGTGGTCGACAACGCTTCCGAGGACGGCGCCGCCGACATGGTGGCCGCCGAATTTCCGGATGTGATTTTGATTCGGAATTGCGAAAACGTCGGCTTCAGTCGAGCGAACAACCAAGCCGCCCGTCATGCCCGTGGCAACTACCTCTTCTTTTTGAACAACGATACTGAAGTCCCCCCCCACACCTTGGCCGATTTCGTGGAGTATGCCGAGGCGAATCCGGACGTGTCGATGATCGGCCCGCGCCTGCGGGGCGCCGATGGGGAACCGCAAATTTCTTACCGCACCAAACCGACCATCGCTGCCCTCTTTCACCGGATCAGCTTGCTGCGCTGGACGCGGCTTTTCCGGCCGGCTTACTACCGCTACCGCCGTGACACGTTCGATCCGCACGCCGTCCGCCCCGTTGAAGTGCTCATGGGCGCCGCCGTGTTTCTACCCCGTTCGGCCTTCGAACTTTCTGGCTGCTGGGACGAGCGTTACCGCTTCGGTGGTGAGGATCTGGACTTGTCGACCCAGGCCGGTCGGCATGGCGATGTGGTCTTCTTCAGCGATGTGGAAATCTTGCATTACGGCCGCGTGTCCAGTCGTGCCAACGTCGGTTTTGCCCAACCGAATGTGGCGATCGGCTACGTACACTATTTCCGCAAAGCGGGCGTCGGTCGCGCCGCCCTGCTCGTCTACAAAATCCTCGTGACGCTCGACACGCCGGTGCAGTTGGTCGAAAAGAGTTTGCAGGCGGCGGTGCGTTACTGCACGGGTCGCCGCGATAAAGCGAGAAAAAGTTGGTTGACGGTGCGCGGGCTTTGGAAGTTCCTGCGTAACGAGTTGCCGCGCTTTTGGGCGGCGTGAATTTACGCGCGCATGCAATTTGATCCGAATACACTAAAGAATTACCCTTGCGAAGATTTCATCTCCCATTCGCATCGGCCGATTCTTAAAATCTAATCACGTCCATCCTGCAAAGCCAGGCACCGAAAGCCACACCATGCGCCCCCGAATTTTAATGTGCCCGCCGGATCACTACGGCATCGAGTACGAAATCAACCCGTGGATGAACCGGAGTCTCGGGGCCGTGCGTGCTGTGGCCTTCCAACAATGGACAACCCTGCGCGACACGTTGGCGAACCTCGGCGTGACCATCGAAACGCTGACCCCCCAGCCTGGCTTACCCGACTTGGTTTTCACCGCCAACGCGGGCTTGGTGTTCGGCAACCGGTTCCTCAGCAGTCGGTTCAAGCACGAAGTGCGGGCCAAAGAATCGCCGGTGTTCGACGCTTGGTTCGCGGCCAACGGCTTCACCGTCGAACACCTGCCCGAAGCGCTTTATCATGAGGGTGCGGGCGATGCCCTCTTCTGCGGAGAGATCCTCTTCGCCGGCTACCGCACCCGCTCCGATGCGAACGCCCACAACTGGGTCGCCGAGACACTCGGTGTCCGCTGCCTACCGTTGGAATTGGTCAACCCGCGCTATTACCACTTGGATACCTGCTTTTGCCCGCTCGCGGCTGGGATCGCCTTATTCTTGCCCGAAGCATTCGATGCCTATGGCCGGCGCGTGCTCGAAACGCACATCCCGACGCTCATCCCCGTGGACGCCGAAGAAGCCAAGCGGTTCGGCTGCAACGCCGTGGTCGTCGGCAAAACGGTGATCCACAACAGCCTTTGCCCGAAGCTCGGGGCAAGCCTGACACAAGCCGGCTTCCTGTCGGTGGAAGTGGAATTGGACGAGTTTTTGAAAGCCGGCGGCAGCGCGAAATGTTTGACCCTCCGACTCGACGGCGAAGAAGCCGCCGACTGGCGGAAGTGACGTTCATACAAAACCAGTATCTGCATCAGACCCTTCACCCGGAACGCGCATGTCCGATACCTTCACCATTGGCCTCGTGCAGATGAGCTGCAACGCGGATCGCGAGACGAACCTGCGCAAGGCCGAGGCGGCCATCGGCGATGCGGCCAAGGCCGGGGCGCAAATCGTCTGCTTGCCGGAACTGTTCACCGGGCCGTACTTTTGCCAAACCGAAGACTACAACCTGTTCGATCTCGCCGAGCCGGTGCCGGGGCCGAGTACCGACCGCCTCGGTGCTGCGGCGAAGTTGCACGGCGTCGTCGTCATCGGTTCGTTCTTCGAAAAGCGGATGCCGGGGGTCTATCACAACACCAGCACCGTCCACGATGCCGATGGCTCATTCCTCGGCATCTACCGCAAAATGCACATCCCGGACGACCCACTGTTCCTTGAAAAATACTACTTCACCCCCGGCGACCTCGGCTGGAAAGTCTTCGCCACGAAGTACGCTAAGGTCGGCACGCTCGTCTGTTGGGATCAATGGTACCCCGAGGCGGCCCGGTTGACGGCACTTCAAGGGGCCGAGGTGATCTTTTACCCCACCGCCATCGGCTGGCACCCGAAGGAGAAGGACGAGTACGGCGAGGCCCAGCACAGCGCTTGGGAAACGAGCATGCGGGCACACGCCATCGCCAACGGCGTCTACGTCGGTGCTGTGAACCGCGTCGGCCACGAGGTGCTTGTGAACGAAGGAATCGAGTTCTGGGGGCAATCGTTCGTCAGCGATCCTTTCGGCCGCCTGCTGCAACTCGGTGGTGTGGCA
>JAYSYJ010000027.1:0-22448 GCA_043727675.1 Fimbriiglobus sp. | reverse complement strand
CGGTTTTCATCTTCTGGAGATTGTTCCAGGAAGCCGTCGGCGACCTCGTGAGCGGCGAGCAAGCGCTCCACCCGCGTTCGCTGAACGGGGTCGGGGGCATTCGCGTTCAGATACGCGGCCCGGTCAGCGGCATCGGGAATGTCGAGGGCGGATTGGAACAAGTCGCGGTCGGTCGGCATCGGGAATCCTCCGGGCGTGTCCCCAGAATGCGAAATCCGCGCCCGATCCGCGCCAATTATTTTTCAATTTTCCGAAAGTCGCTCGTAAAGCCAGGCTTTCGCATAGGCCCAGAGTCGATCCGCCTGACGCGGGGAGATGCCGTCGCCGCCGTGACCCGCGCCAACAACGTTTTGGTCTTCCGGGCCGTCAGCGGTAAGCTCCGCCAGATCTGGGCGGATTGGAAACTTCAGAACAGTGCGCGCGTCGTGGCGATTTGCCAATCCCGAATCTCGAAGGAACTCGTCGCGGTGCTCGAAGATGGAACGGTGTCGAAGTTCAGCGGTCCGGTCTGAGTTTCCCCCGCATCCCATTTACTGTCATGCCGTGTTCGGCTAGTCGGCTGTCACCAGCCGGTGGTTGTCGACCACCGGCTGATTTCTGCGATCCCTCCCCGGTTTACCCGATGTAAACCTCTTTGCTATTCCCTTGCCAGTTCGCGGCGAACTGATCGATGATTTGACCGGTCGCCGAGTTGTAGAAGCGAACCACCGCCCGTTGGCCAAGCCCACCGACCCCGATGATTTCGGACTGGCCATCGCCGTTGAGGTCCACGGTGGCCACCTGCACCCCGGTTGTGGAACTCGGATCGAAGGCGTAGAAGCTGGCGATCTGCAAGTACTGGTTCACCCGCAATCCGGCTCCGCTGTAAACCACAATGTGCCCCGGTGTGCCGACTCCGGAACCCGCGACCACATCGGCAAAACCGTCGCCGTTGGTGTCGTTGGCGCTGATCGAAATCGAACCTTGGTAGTTCGGATCGAAGGCGTAGAAGTCGTTGAACAGGGTCGCTGAGCCACCGGCGCGAATCGAGTTTCCGTCGCGCACGGTGATGTGCGAACTGCCCCCCGGCCCGGCCGCGATGACCAGATCCGGTGTGCCGTCGCCGTTGATATCGCCGGACGCCACTTGGGTTCCGCCGAAGTACTCAGGAGCGAAGGCGAAGAACGAGGCGAGTTCGACGGCGGGATTGGCCCCCGACAGCACGCGGACGTGTGGCCCGCCGCCCGGCCCCGCGGCCACCACGATATCTTCGTGGCCATCGCCGTTGAAGTCGGCCAAGGTCACAAACACACCGCCGTGGAAGTTCTCGATGAACGCGTAGAACGACTGCACCATTTCACCGGTGTTGCCGTCGTACACCACCACCCGCGGGGCCGCACCCGGCCCGGCCGCGACGACGATGTCTTGGACGCCGTCACCGGTCACGTCGCCCACGGCGACCCGCGTACCCCCAGTGAAGCCGTCGAACGGATTGAAGCGGAAGCGTTCGGCCCCACTCGTCACATCGAACACGCGGACGAATTGTTCGTCGGCCGTGGCGAAGAACTGGCTCGGACGGGTCGGATCAATGCTGCCGAGCAAGCTGTAATCCGGCGACGTCTTCAACCCGATGGCCGTCGAAACCGGTGGCGTGCTGCTCAGGAATTCACCTTTGCTCGGCACCCGCGGCGGTTCTGGATCGCCCGGTGCCGGAGGTGGCGGCGTCACGGGGGTCCGCACGGCGGGGATCACCACTTCGCCGAAGAGGTAGCTCGTGGCGTTCACGTTGGGTCGCAAATTGATGGTCCGGATGACGTCCACCGGTGCGAGCGAGCCGCCGTTGGAACCGATCCGGTTTCCGCTCTGAGCGTAGCCGGCTGGCTGCAACTCGGTGAGGCTGTACGTTCCGGGTCGCAGCAATCCGAAGCTATAGAAGCCGCTGGCGTCGGTCGTGGTGGTCAAGGTCACGCCGACCCCGCGATCGGTGACCCCCGTGAGAATCACGACCGCCCCAGCGATGCCCGGCTCGAACGGATCTTGTTTCTGATTGCGGTTGATGTCGTGGTAGACGGTGCCCGAAATCGACGACGGTTGGAATTCGCCGAACTTGTAATCGGTCAGCCGTCCACCCGGTGTCAGCGGGATGCTGCGAATCACGTCGCTGTCCGGGGTTGGCACGGTGCCGCCACCCGTTCCGGCCGTGTCGATGCCATCCTGGAAGTTCGCCGGTTGGCGCTCCGTCAGGGTGTACGTTCCGGCTGGCAAATTCTCGAACAGATACGTTCCCGCGGCGGTGGTGGTCGCCGTGACGGTGACCGGGAGGCCGTTGCCATCGATGCCCGTGAGGACCACGACCACACCGGGGATGCCGAGATCCGTAGGATCTTGGATGCCGTTGTTGTTCTCGTCGTTGAAGACGACCCCGGCGATGCTGCCACCGATTTCGCCGTAATCGTAGCCGGTCGCCTCGACGCCGCCGCCGAGAGGAATGGCGGTGAACAGATCGTTCGTTGCGACGCCCCCCGCCGAGCCGAGGGTATCGCGGCCATCGCCCCAAACGGTCGGTTGGATTTCCCGCACCGCGTAATTGCCGGCTGGCAATTCGGTGAACTGATACAGTCCGGCGGGATTCGTGGTCGCCGTCCGTGTGATGGCGTTCCCGTTGACGTCGGTGCCCGTGAGGATCACCGCCACGTTGGCAATCGGCGGCTCGCCGGCTTGGCGGATGCCATCGTTGTTGAAGTCGACGAAGACCGAACCACTGAGGCGGCTGAGGATTTCGCCGAAATTCTGATCAGTCACACCCGTCAGCGGCACCGCGATGGTGCGGTTGGTGGTTGGCCCCACGGGGCTGTTCCCGTAAGTCGCGGGTTGCGATTCGACGATGCTGTAGTTCCCCGGCAAAACCCCGGTGAACAGGTAAGAACCATCCGCGAGCGTTGTGGTGGTGGCCACCACGTTACCCAGGCCATCGATGAGTATGACGATCACGCCGCCGATGCCCGCGCCCGCAGTCGGGGTGCCATCGCGGTTGATATCGTTGAAGACGCGGCCCGAAACCGTGGTGCCGATTTCCCCGAACAAATTGTTCGGGGCATTGCCACCCGCCGGCAATGGAATCGCATTGATCGCATCGCCCGAGACGGTGCCGCCGAGCGCTCCGGGTTGATTCGTCCCCTGGTTGTAACCGGCCGGTTGCGACTCGGTGACGATGTAGCTTCCGGCGGCGAGTCCGGTGAACTGGTAGAAGCCAGCCCCATTCGTGTTCGTCGTGCGGCTGACGGCGTTGCCGAGACCATCGGTGCCGGTGAGGGTGACCAACACCCCGGCAATCGGAACATCGCCGGTGTTCTGGGTGCCGCTGACATCGCGGTCGTAATAAACGGTGCCCGAAACCGCAGCCCCGATTTCACCGAAGTTGTTATTACTCGATCCGGTCGGAAGCAGGTTCGGCACGGAGATCGAGTTGCCGGGATTTTCCAAGCCGTTCGCATAGAGCGTCGGCTGCGTTTCCACCACGATGTAACTCTGCTCGACGTTCAACCCCGTGAAGACGTAGTTTCCATCGATATCGGTCGTCGTGGTGGTGATCGGATTATTCTGACTGTCTCTGAGGACGACGACGACACCGGCGAGCCCGATGTCGCCCGGGTTGCGTGTCCCATCGTTATTTTGGTCGAGGTAGACGGTGCCGCGGATGAACGGCCGAGCGGGGAGACGTTCTCCGAAGTTGTTGTTGGTCACATCGGTGCTGACGCCCACCGGGATCAAATCGATGATGTCGTTCGCACTGGTGTTGCCACCCGCCGAACCGGCCGTGTCGAGCCCGTCCAGGTAAGGTGCCGGCTGCGATTCCGAAACGCGGAACGTACCTGCGGGAAGATCGGCGAAGAGATACAGGCCACTCGGATCGGTGAACGCCGTGCGGGTGATGGCGTTGCCGGAAAGATCGGTGCCGACCAGCACGACGCGGACGCCGGAGATCGGTGCCTCGCCGACTTGGAAGATGCCGTCGTTGTTGCCATCGACGTAGACCATGCCGCTGAGCGTGCTGAGCGTGTCGCCGAAATCTTGATTCGCAATCGGCGTGCTGACGACGGTGATCGGCCGGACGTTCGCGGAGAACGGGCCGGAGAGCGGATCGCCGTAGCCGCTCGGTTGCAGCTCGCGGAGCGTGTACGAACCCGGTGGCACATTCGGGAACGTGTAGTTGCCATTCGCATCGGTCGTGGCGTTGCCGACCACCACGCCGAATTCATTGACGAGTTGAACCACCACACCGGAAATCGGTGTTTCGCTACCACCGCGGTTACCGTCGCGGTTGGCATCGTAGAAGACCGCACCCGAGACCGGCACACCGATTTCGCCGAAGTTGTACTGCGTGGCGTTCTGCCCACCCGACAGCGGAATATTGCTGAGCAGATCGTTCGCAAGAATACCGCCCGAGCTGCCCACGGCATCGCGGCCGTCGGTGTAGAGCGGCGGTTGCGTTTCCGTGACGGTGTACGTTCCGGCCGGGAGATCGCCGAACAGGTACTGACCATTCGAGTCGGTGGTGGCTGTGCGGAGCACGGTCGTTCCATCGGCGGCGATGCCCGAGAGCACCACGGTGGTGCCGCCGATGCCCGGTTCCCCAGATTGGCGCGTCCCATCGTTGTTCGCATCGAAGAAGACGTTCCCGGTCAGGCTGCCGAGGATCTCGCCGAAGTTCTGATTCGTCAAACCGCCGAGAGGCAAGTTGATCACCGGGATCAACCGAGGCGGGCCGACGGGGCTATCGCCGTAGTTGGCCGGTTGCAATTCGAGAATCGAGTAATTCGCCCCCGGCGTCAGCCCGGTGAAGACATAATTGCCGTTCGCATCGGTGGTGGCCACCGCCGCGATGCTGCCATCGGGGTTGAGCAGTTGCACCACCACGCCGGCGATGCCCGGTTCACCGGACTGGCGATTGCCATCTCGGTTGTCATCGCGGTACACGGCCCCACTCAGGAAGGTCGAGTTCGGCGGGAGCAGTTCCCCGAAGTTGTAAACGGTACCCACTTGGCCCGCGGCCAACAGGATCGCCGAAGTCGCGTTGGTCGTCGCGGTACCGCCGAGGCTGCCCGGGTTCGTGCTGCGATCGGTGTACGGGAGTGGCTGGAGTTCCGTGAGCGTGTAGCCGGTGCCGTTCGAAGGGAACAGCAGTGGGAAGTTGTATTGGCCGCTGGCATCGGTGAAGGCCGTCCGCGTAATGGCGGTGCCGTTCGAGTCGGTGCCCGTCAGCACGATGGCGACGTTGGCGATTGGCGTATCGCCGGCGTCGAAGGTGCCGTTGTCGTTGCGGTCGTGATAAACAGTTCCGGTCAACGAGCCGAGGGTTTCGCCGAAGTTCTGTTCGCTCAAGCCGGCCACCGGCAGGGTCACGGTGCGCGTCGTACTCGGTGTCAACGGGCTGTCACCGTAGCCGGCCGGTTGCGTCTCGATGATGCGGTAATCGCCCGCCGGGAGATTATCGAAGCGGTAGAACCCGGCCGCGTCGGTGATCGTGGTGACCGTCGTGTTGTCGCCGGTGGTATTCAAATCGCCATCGGCACCGCCGCCGATCAACGTGATGACGACACCGGACAGTACCGGATCGCCCGTGCGGTTGCCATCGCGGCCGTCGTCGCGGAAGACGTATCCAGAGAGGCCGGTGCTTCGTTCGCCGAAGTTGTAAGCGGTGCCCGCTTGGCCGGGGCCGACGGAGACGCCACCGAAGCGGTCGTCGGTGGTGGTGTTCGCGCCCAGCGTTCCGGGTGTGTCGATTCCGTCCGCGAACTGGGTTGGCTGCGTCTCGGTGACGTTGTAGGTGCCCGGGACCAGGAACCCGAACGAGTAGTTTCCACTGGAATCGGTGGTCGTGGTCAAGCTCACGGGGTTGCCGAGGACATCGACGCCGGTGAGGGTGATGAGCACACCGGGGATCCGCACTTCCGCGGCGCCGAGGATGCCATCGTTGTTATCGTCGCGGTAGACGGTACCCGCGAGGGAACCGGTGCCACGGTAGCCGTAATCTTGGTCGAGCCGGTTTTGGCTCGCCGCCAGGGTTAAATTCGAGGTGTTGTCGAGTGTGCCGTCCGGATCGAACACTTGGACGATGCCCGGAATGGGCAGCGTCACCGTGGTGCGGTAGTCGTCGCTTCCTTCGAATAACGCATCTACCGGCAGACCTTGGAACAAGTACGCGCCGTTGGCATCGGTGGTGGTGGTGAAGGTCAAGTCGTCGGCGGTATCGATCGTACCATCAGTGCCGGCCCAACGCAGCACGACCACGGCACCGGGGATCGCCGATTCGCCAGGATTCCGAGTGCCATCGGCATTGCGATCCAGCCAGACGAGATCGCCGACCGATGCCGCACCGCGGTACCCGAAATCGACATCCGTCGCCGCTTCGCCATCGGCCAATGTCCGGGCGGCTCGGTTCGACGTGCTGATCCCGTCGAGGTCGTACGTCTCGGTGAGATTCGACGTCAGCGTGTTCCTGTTTACTAAGATCAAGTATTTCCCGGCGGGCAAGCCCGTGAAGAGATAACTGCCGTCCGCGCCCGTGGTGGTCGTCGTGAAGATATCGTCGGGACTGTCGAAGACGCCATCCTGCCCGGCAAAAACTAGTGTCACTTCGATGCCGGCCAAGCCCGGTTCCGTCGCCAATGCATCTTGCAGACCATTGCCGTTGGCATCGAGCCAAATGCGATCGCCCAAGCTGCCATTGCCGCGATAGCCGAAGTCTTGGTTCAGATCTTGAATGAACTCTACGTTCAAAGTCACGGTCGATTCGCTGTCGAATCCGCCATCCGGATCGACCGTGTTCGTCACCGTGGCCGGCAGGGTCGCCGTGACGACTCGGACGGTGTACTTGATATTGACACCGTTCTTGTCAGTCGTCGGCAGATTGCTGAACAGATAGTTGCCATCGCCGTCGGTCGTCGTCGTGAAGGTGTTCGCCGTCCCGTTCGCATCGATGTCGCCGATGAGCAGCACCGTGACGTTAGCAATCCCTTCGCCAGGCGTCGGCAGGCCGTCGTTGTCGAGGTCGAGGAAGATCGTGTCGCCGATTTGGCCGACGCCGCGGTAGGCAAAATCTTGCGCTAAGTTGATCGGAGCGCCCGGCGTCAGCGTGACTTTCGAAGTGCTATCGAATCCACCGTCCGGATCGATCGTATTGGTCACGAGGGTCGGCAACGAGGAACCGACAATCGTCACGGTGTAGACGATGTTGGTGCCGGCAGGATTGGTCGTCGGCAGGCCGCTGAACAGATACTGGCCACTGGCGTCGGTGGTCGCTGTAAACGTGGCGAATGTGCCGTTACCATCAACGTCGGCGGTGAGCGTCACCACCACACCGGCGAGCAATTCGGCCGATTGCGCGGTGCCGTCGCCGTTCTGATCGAGGAAAATCGTGTCGCCGATTTGGCCGACGCCACGGTAACCGAAGTCTTGCAGCTGATTGCTCGGTGCGGCCGTGGTCAGTGCCGTGCTCGATGTGTTATTGCCGGTGCCAGCGGTGTCCGGATCGACCGTGTTGGTCACACTCGACGGCAGCGTCGTCGTGTCCACCGTCACGGTGTAGGGCAAGCCCGCTGCGGTCGTGCGCAGATTGGTGAACTGGTAGAGGCCATTCCCATTGGTCGTCGCCGTCAGCGTTTCCGGGGTGCCATCACCATTGAGGTCGCCCGTCAACCGGACAACGACTCCGTTGAGACCTTCGCCGGCATCGGGTACGCCGTTGGCATTTTGATCGAAGAAAATCGTATCGCCCAGTGTTCCGATGCCACGGGCACCGAAATCGCGGTTCGGATCATCCACTCCCGAAGTCGTCGTCGAATCTTGGCTCACCGGCGTGGTGATCTGCGACGTCCCTTCGGGCAACGACGCTGGATCGAGAATCACTCGGTACAGTCCGGGGATCAAGCCGGGGAACGAATAGGTTCCGTTGGCGTCGGTCGTGGCCGTGGCGACCGCGGTGGTCAACTCGCCGGCTTGGAACACCCCATCGGCACCAGAGTAGTACAGTCGCACGATGGCACCCGGGATGCCCGGTTCCGGCAGCGAAGCGGTTCCGTTCTGGGTGCCGTCGGCATTCGTGTCGTAGAAGACCGTATCGCCGATAGTGACCGGGCGATACATCCCCTGATCGATGGTGTTATCGGTCTGGTTCGGCACGAGCACGACCCCGGCCGTTTGGCCCGTGGTCACGTTGCCGTTGCTATCGGTGGCCGAAGTCGCCACCGCTGAATTTTGGATCGTCCGAGCGTAACCGGTCGGCGTGGCGAAGGTCAGCACATAGCCGGTGGCATCCGTCGGTCGGAGATTGTTGAACGAGTACGCCCCACCGGCGACCGTGGTGGCCGTCAGCGTGACCGCTTGTCCGCTATCATCGGTGCCCGCCAGGGTGACGATGACACCGACGAGGCCCAGTTCACCGATGTCTTGACGGCCGTTGCCGTTGGTGTCTTCCCAGACGAAGTTGCCGAGTGCGGCCGGGAGGATTTCCCCGAAGTTGTAGTTGATGCCCGCTTTGTCGTCGCCCAGCCCGATGGTGATGCCGCCGATGGCGTCGCCGTCACGCAAGTTGCGGGGCGTGGTCGCAGCGGTACCGGTGCCACCGAAGGCAACGCCCGGAGTCGAAGTTCCCGGGGTGTCGCGGCCATCGAGGAAACCGGTCGGTTGGTTGAACTCGGTGACGGTGTAAACGCCCGGTCGCAAGCCGGTAAAGTTGTAGGTGCCCGTGCTGGTGGTTTGCGTCACGTCCACGAGATTACCGAGGTGATCGGTGCCGCTCAGCACGACCGTGATCGGCTGCCCCGCGATGAGGACTTCGGCACCGTTGAACAGGCCGTCGTTGTTCGAATCGTTCCAAATATTCCCGCCGATGCTGTTCGTCTGCACCGTCACGATCTTGGTATCCGAAGCTTGCGGGATGGCCCGTTGCTCGAGGTTCGCACCGGGGAACGTGTCGGCATCGACCGTCGCGGTGTTGGTGACCGTGCCGCTCGGGGCGATGGCTCCGCCAGTCGGTGGCCCGACCAAGAACGCCTTGTAGGTGATGGTGATCGTGTCGCCGAGGCGGAGTTCGCTAGCGTTGATCAGCAGACTCGGGCCATTCGTGGTGATGACGCCACCGGCGTAACCCGGTTGAGCCGTGATGATCGCCGAGCTTGTGACCATCTGCATCCCGGCGGGGATCAAATCTTGGATCGCGAGGTCGAATGCGGCGGCGGTGGAACTCGCCGTGTGGCCGATGACCAATTGGAAGGTGATTTCGTCGAGGGCATCGCGGGTGGCATCGCCACCGACGATGGTTTTGACAATCTGCAAGCGCGGTTCGACCACGGTGACGGTGACAGGCGGGCTGGTGGCCGCGGGGACGCCGTCGCCGGGAATATCGAACGTGGCGGTGTTGGCGAGCGTGGTCGGTGTGGCACCGATCCCCACGTTGCCGGGCACGTTGAGCACGATGGCCTTGACGAGGATCAAGAACGAATTGTTATTCGTGACGTTGTCGCCCGTTGTCGAAATGGCACCGAACGTAAAGATGGGATCGACGCCGGTGGCGAATGGCCCACCGCTGACGATTGGGTCAACCACGGTGCCACTGAAGTCGGCCGCGAGCAACCCGCCACTGCCGGTGGCTGTGGTCACCAGTGTGAAGCTGCTGTACGTCATTCCGGCCGGCAGATTGTCGCGGAAGGTCATCCCGGCCGGCGTGGTTCCTTCCGGCAAAGTCACCAGCAACGCGTAGGTGACGGTTTCGCCGATGCCGACGTTGCTGCCCGGTGTGCTGGCGAGATCGGTGGCGAAGAAGGTTTTGGTGAACGAAGCCACCGGGACAATGAAGTTGGCCGGGTCGCTGGTCGCATAATCATTCAGCCCGCCGATGCCATCGTCTCCGGTGCGTTCACCCGTAGCAGTGCCCGATGCGCCCGGGGTGGTGGCACCGGCACCGGGCAAGCTCGTCCAAGTGACGCTGGCCGTGTTCGTGGTGTTGGCGTTGTTTTGGTTCGGGGTGACAGCACCGACCACGGTCGCCCGGAATTGCAGAATGATCGTTTCGCCGTTGTCGAAGCCGTCGAGTGCGGTGCCGTCGAATGTCGCGTTCAGAGTATTCCCGGTAAACGAGAACGAGGTGAGAACCGTCCCGGTGGCCACTTGCACGAGGCTACCTGCGACGTAGGTCACGCCGCTCGGCAACGCATCGAGAATAGCAATGTTGAACGCATCGGCGTTGCCGGTGTTGGCCAGCACCAGTTGGAACGTCAGCACGTCGCCGGCATCGGCCACGACCGATTCGGTGAACAAGCCACCGGCGTTGTTCGTTTCGTTCCGCACGGTCTTGGCGAGCGTCACTGCCGGTTCGACGATGGTCACTGTCGCCGTATTGGACAGAGCCTTCGTGCCGGTGCCGTTGTTGTTCGGGTCGTTCGCGGCCACCGTGGTGTCACCGGCGCTACCGGTGCCACTTCCGTCATTGTCTTGCACCACCGAGACATAACCCGGTGTTCCATCGTTGTTGTTGTCGATGAGCAAGTTGAAGGTGTTCGCGCGGTTGATGCCGCTTTGGTTGCTGAGAATATTTTCAACGAGGGCGTTGAACTCGACGACGACGAATTCATTGTCGACGTCATTGTCGGTGTTGTTCAGGTTCCCGAAGCGGAAGAAGACGCCCTGACCCGAAGCGTAAATGGCCGCGTCGCCGGTGCCGGGGCCAGTGGCCGCCGTGAAGATATTGTCGTCGTTGAAAGTGCCCGCCACGGACGAAGATGCCAATGTGGCGAGCGTTGTACCGGTGCCCAAAATACCGGCCGTGCCGAGACCGGTGATGTCGGTGATCGAAGTCGAGGCGATGTCGGCCCCACCGGTGCTGATGAACGTGTACCGGGCGGTGCCGTCGTTGAGGAACCGGAGGCCCACCGGCAAGTTGTCTTGGATCTGGAAGTTCGGCGTGACCCCTTCACCGACGCTGACGTAGATGCGGTAGCGGACGACTTCGCCGATGGCGACGTTCACGCCGGTCGTCACGCCGGGTGCGGCGATGGGATTCGGCAGTGTGCTCGGTTCGCTCGTGGAGATGATCGTCTTGCGCACCAAGGGCGGCGAGTCGATGAGCGCGGTGCTCGTCACGCGGTAGTCGTTGAGTGTGCCCCCGTTCAGGACGCCATCGGCACCGCCGCGTTCCGTCGATGCGGTGTTGTAGGTGCTCTTGGCACCCGGCGATCCGTCGAGGCTCGTCCAGCGGACATCGACCGTGTTCGGCACGATCACACCGGCGGCCCCGGTGAAGACCCCGCTGAGCGTGATCGTGATCTTCGTGTCTTTGGTCATGTCGATATTGAAGCCGGCCGCGACTTGCACGGTGTTCCCGAGGATGACGAACGCGTTGGCCAGCGTCCCGCCGGTGACGGTGATGGTACCGCCGCCGGTGGCGGTGATGCTGGTGATTTGCAACTGACCCGCACCGGGCTGGAACAGAGTCGTCGGGGGCAGCGGATCGCTGACGACGATGTCGTAGGCGGTCGTGTCGCTGGCGAGATTCCCGTTCGTAATGCCGATTTGGTATTCAAGAGTGTCGCTGTTATCGCCACCGGTGGAGCCGCTGAAAACACCGCCTTGGGTGACGTTACGGACTTGCTTGAGCGTGCTCAGCGTCGGTTCGACGATGGTGACGTTGTTGGCGGACGCCGTGCTATTCTGCGTTCTCGACGGCGCGCTTTCGCTCGTGGCCCATTGGAACGCGGCCGAGTTGTTCCGCAATCCGTTGGCTTGGTTCCCAATCGTGTTGAGCACGACCACGCGGTAGGTGATCGAGATCGTTTCCGGGTTGGCGTTATTCGTATCGCTGTTGACGACGGTTCCAAAATTGAACGTGATGACTTGGCCAGCGCTGGTCACAATTGTGTTGGCGAGGGACGGAATGCCGTTGGCGAAGGTCAACGCCGCGGACGTGGTCACCGACGTGATATCGACGAAAGCCAAGCCGGCGTCGAGTGTGTCGACCAGTCTCGCTTGGTAGGCGGTGGCTTCCGGGATCGTCATCGTCACGGTGTACGTGATGATTTCGCCGATGGTCGCCTGATCCGGACCGTTGTTGCCGGGGGCGGTGAATTCGGTGCTGTCGAGCGTCTTGATGATGCCGACCGTCGTGACGGTAACCGTGGCGGAATTCACGGGTTCAGTCGCACCGGGAACGAAAGCCGGGTTCGTGAGGTCGCCGCCGCCTTGACTCGTGCCGTAGTTCCGCACGATCGCCGTGTTCATGATCGTCTGATTCGGGGAAGCCGTGTTGTTGATGACGACGTCGTAGGTGAACACCACCGTGTTCCCACCGTTGACCACGTTGACCAGCGAGGCCGCCGTGCCCGAGAAGCCCCGGCTCAATGCACCGGTGTGGTCGTCGGCTGTCGTCGCCGTTGTGTTTAGCGACGTCAAATTGTCCGGCAGGTTGATCTGGTAGCGGTGTGTCGTCGGGTTGTAGCTGTAGTAGAAGGTATTCTCGGTGATCGGCGCCACATCGGCGGTGTAGACCGTCGATGCGAGCGGAACCGTGAAACGGAGATCGGCATTCGTCAAACCGCCGAGCACGGCGACTTTGTGACCGTCGCTGGCGGGGTTGCCGTTGAGGTCGGTCGCCAGGGTCAACGTCACCGTTTCGGCTGCGGCTCCGGTGATGGCCGTGACGAGGTACACGCCGTTCTGCGATGGGTTCGTCTGATTCTTCAGTAGCACAAAGTCACCGACGGAAAGCGCGATCGTATCGACCGTGCCGGTGGCCCCGGTGATGGTGGAACCGGCGAACGTCCCGCCGACATCGGCCGTGCTCGCTACGCGAACGATCTGATTGACCAAGCGGGCATCGGAGAGTTGGGTTCCATCGCCGCGCCGGAGAACGCCTTGGACACCGCTGAGAAAGCCGGCCGCCGTGATCGGGGCATCGTATTCCGGTGGGATCGTGTCTTCGATCACAAGGTCGTAAGCATCGCCGCGACCGGTGTTCTGGGCCACCACTGCGAAGCGAACTTCTTCGCCCGCATCGCGGTTGATCGCATTCGGGGCACCGATGGCCGTCGCTTCGGCCGCCGTATCAATCGGCCCACCGCTGAAGTTCGATCCAGCGGTCGGGGCTGTGAAAATAATACCGCCCAGGTTCGAGCCGGTACCGTTGATGCCGACGACACCCTTGTTGATGGTCACGGCAGGCCGCACCAATTCGAACTGCCGGATCGCTTCGAGTGTCTGCGAGCCGTTGTTCGTGGAGCCTTCAGACACTTGGAATTGGTTCGTCAAGCTCAAATCGCTGACGAACGGGAAGTCGGCGACGACCAGGGTGACCAAGATGTCGACGGTCGTCGAGGTTCGGGTGATCACGTTCTGGAACGAGCCGAAGTTCAGGGTGATCGAGTTCGTCGTGGGGTCGGTGGTGATAAACGACGCGAACGAGATATCCCCCACCGCGCCGGCACCGTTGAAGGTGTTGAACGACTTGTTCGTCTGGATGAACGCATTACCGGAGTTGACGGTACCGGCGAGAACGCGAACCAAAATTCCCGTGTCCGCTTCGGCGATCGAATCGAAGTCGGTCGCCCGGTTCCAGTTGCCGGCCGAGACTACGACGTAGACCCCATTCTGGGCCGCAATCGCTTGGTTCTTCACCAAGATGCGACTGCCGTTCACCAGGGTCACGCCATCCACTACTAGCGGCGCACCGGAGAATTGACCATTCGACGCCGGGCCACCCGTCGGGTTGTACGCGGCCCCGAGAGCGGCCACCGTCGCCACGTTCACCGGGGTCAGGAGTTGACCGGGGAAGGTTTCGAAGTAGCCAGCGGTTCCACCGGCCACTTCACTCGGCCCGAAGGCAATTTCGTACGGGGCGAATGTCGGCGTCGTCGTGGAATTGAAATTGAAGCTCGTGCCCGGTGGCACCGGGAATACCGGCAACGGCGGAAAGTCGGTGAACTTCAAATCTTCGAAGCTCGAAATCGGCAGCGTGTAACGCAGGCGGTAGGTCACGCGGTCGCCGACTTGGACGGCCGTCAATGCGCCGAGGTTCACGGTGGAACCATTCACCGCGTAAAGGTCTTTCGACTGGATCCCGCGCGGGATGACCACGCTCGCGGCGGTGTCGTCGGTGCCTTTAGTCCCGAGATCCGTCGGCGTGCCATCGCTGAGATCGGTGGTCGCCAAGTGATCGCCTTGGATCAACGGCACGGCGTTGCGGAGGATATCCCCCTGATTCACGAGCCGGTTGCCGGAGGGGAAATCGTCGCTGAACGATTCTTTCACTTCGACCCAGAATGTGATGCGACCGCGTGCGGCCCCGAATGGGGCGGGGTTGGCATTGCTCGGATTACCGCCACCGTTGGGGACTTCGCCGCCGACGAGGATACCGGACAACCCACGGGCGATCAGCTCTTGTGAAATGTTGAACCGCAGGGCCGTCGTACCGTTGATAGTGCCGGTGCCGTTATCTTGGAACGGTGCCCCGGCCGGAGCGGCACCGTACGTACTCGGATCGGAGTTCGTCGAGCCGAGAATGCTGTAGTTCCGGGTGAAGCCGATGGTGTTCGCACCGGCGAATGCGCCGCTGTTCGTCGCCGCGCGGGTACCACCGGCGGTGTACGTCCAAGCGTTGTCGACCGACAGGGTCGGGCCGAACCCGGCCGCGAGGTAGAGGCGTTGACCGTCGCCGAGGACGTCGTTCAAGAAAAGATTGTTGACGGCGTAGTAGTCCGACACTTCGAAGTCGACATCGTACCGCAGTAGGGTTGTGCCGGGAACAATCGAACCGCCCGTCGGGGCGTTCAACTTCGTCACCGGGGTCACGGTCTTCTGCACGGCCACGGACTGTTCTTGCAGCACGTGGGCGTCCGGTGCCAAAGTGCGGCTCACCGCTTGGTTCGCCGGATCGCGGGTGTCGATGGGAGTCCAGGTGCCGTTGGCACTGCCGGTGTTGTTCTGGAGGATGCTGTCGGTGCCGCCGGCCGGGTTCGGTAAAGGGGGCGTCGGCTGCGGCAGAATTTCGGTGCCGTCCGTGAAATCGCGTGGCACGAAGAACTCGAAATTCAAACTCGCATCGTCCCCGGCGACGCCGGTCACGTTGCCGAAGTTACCGATGATCGTTCCACCGGGTGCGGTCGTGGTCGCGGTGCTGGTGCCGACGCTCGTACCGACCGCGGCGCCGTGCACGGTCTGGATGACGTTTCCGGCGCCCGTCCACTGCATCGAGTTGGCGAGGAGATCGCGGATTTGCAAATTCGAGATCGTCTGGCCCGTGGCGATATCCACGTCCAGGCGGTAGCGCTGTTTATAGTTCGGCCCGGTCGCCGTTTCGTCTTCCGGCCCGAGGTATGTCTTCTTCAGCGTGAACAGGTTTGGCGTGATGTCGCTATTCGAGGCCGTGCCAGCAATCGGGAGTCCGCCGGTGGCACTGGTGCCATCACGGAAGACCGGCCGGAGTGAAAACGGCAAAGCGACGTTCTGATCGGCGAGGTTGCTGCTGGCAAGGTTCAGCGTGAGGTTCGTCGTTTGCGTCGGCGTGAAACTGCCGAACGGCAAGCGGTAGACATAGATCGTATCGCCGACGCCGAGGCCGACCGGTACCGCGACATTCGTTTCGCCAGTGAAGGTGTTGTTGTACGTCGGCCCGGTGATGACAATGCTACCGACCGGGGTGAGCGTGCCCGAGACGCCGCTGATCGTCGGAGCGGCGACAATGCCGTCATCGACGGCTGCCCCAAGCCCGTCGGCCCCAGTGGTGTCGACGCCGACATCCAGGAACGGTGAGTACCCGGTCTGATCGCCGGTGTTCGTGTAGGTGAAGGCGATGCTGGTCGATTCGCCGATCAACGGCTTGAGCGTGCCGGCGCCGGGCAGACCGCCGATGACCGGGGTCGGTGCCGGGTTCAACCGGTCTTCCAAACGTTCCACGTTCCACGTCCGGACAATCGTCCCGGTTGGGCGGCTACGGAAACGGGAAATTAGCTTCTTGGCCAAGAGGCTTCGAATCGTGCTCATAGGTCGTCGGTGCCGAAGATGGAGTAAAAAAATTAAGCGATGGGATCAATTGATCCCAACCGTTCGGGATTTTAGAACACTTTTTCATGTAGCGCAATGAATTTCATCAGGAAATTCTAAAGTCGGCATTTTGGGCGAAATGGGAAAGATGTGCTTTAGCGGCTCGGCCCATAGCCGAGCAAGCCTTTCAAGAACGAAATCAGACCGCAGAAGGCCAGCATGATCGACACGAGCCGGAGTAAGGCAACATCCCAATCGAAGTGATAAACGACGCCCGCGGCACCGAATAGCACCAGACCGATGAGAATACTCCGCCCATGGAACCGGCCACTGCGGGGAGCGGACGGCCGCGAGGCGACCCGCTGATAAAGCTGTTGGGCGGCCTGTTCAGCGTGACGGGGGGCTTCCGTTCGCGGTGGTGGGCGTTTCGATTCCGCAGCGTCTTCACTCCAGACCACTGACGATTGCAAACGCTCGCCGCCACAGTGCGCGCAGCCATCTAAGCCCAGTGAAACTGGGTTCGGATTTTGGCAACGACAAGAAAAGGTGCTGCTCATTCGAGAGGAATCTTAGCACACCTTCAATACTTCGGCTTCGGGGTATCCTTCGCACCGGCCGGTTTTGCATCAATGTACTTGCGGAGCTGCTCGTAGGTTTCCAGCGAATACTCTTCTTGTTCGCCACCGGCCCCGTGGCAACGCACGCAGCGATCCACCAGGATCGACTTAACTTTCACGGTTTTCGTCTCCGTCAGGTAGTCCGGCGTCAGCGGCTTGCCCGCGACAGCTTGCGGCCAGGCGAAGCTGTCATCGGCGAAGGCTTTCTCACGCGCGGCCGGGGCCGTGTTCAACCACGCTTGGAGTGCCAACCGTTCGCCTTCGCGCTCGCCTTCGAGTGCCGGCTTGTCTTTGATCTGCTTCTTGTAGGTCGCCCCGTCTTTCTCGAAGAACGACGGTGCCATCGTCCCCTGGCCGCTGTACGGGAACTCTTTGCTCGTCACCCGTGGCCCCATGATGAGCTTTTCCAAGTGGCTGGGTGCCGCCGCGACGACATCGAGCTTCGCCACTTCCACCGGCGGCGTCACCGCGCTCTTGAGCTTCTCGGCTTCCAACTTCTGGGCGTCGAGCGCGGGCTGAATCACCTTCAACCCGATGAGGCCCAACCCGGACGCTCCGCCGAACAACAGCAGCATGACGATGATCTTGCCTTTGATACCGTACATGTTCAACAAGCTGAGGATGATCTGCATCGTCAGCCCGATACCGACGACGGCACCTGTTCCGAGAATCGCGTAGGCGAAGTAGACACCGTAATGGGGCACGCGGGCCAACCACCAGCACGAGATATCGGCGACTTGGGCGATCAACACCATCGGGCCGACGACTCCGCGGATGACCCCCCAGTACGTACTGAATGCGAAGGTCAGGCCCGTCATCGTAAAGAGGACGGCGAAAGTTAGCAGGTGCGCGTGCGTCGATTGCGTGAGGTGCTCGACCGTCGATTGCCGGGAACTGCGCACCCATTTGCCGTCGATAAGTTCTTGGCTCGGCGCCGAGATCCACGGTTCCAACTCGGCGTAGGTTTCGAGCGAGGGCGACCGCTCCGCGTGGCAATTCTGGCAGCGGGCTTCAATCAGCGATTTCATTTTGACCCCGCCGTCGGCCGTCAGAAAGTTGGACGTGATCGGTTGGTCTTTCAGCTCGTCGGGGCGTGGGAAATTGTCTTGGTCGTAGGCTTGTTTCTTTTTGGCCGCATCGCTGCGAACCCACGCGAGCATCGACTTCAATTCCCCGTCGTGTTCGGCTTTGAGTAGGGGTAGGTCGGCACGCCGGGCGTCTTGTTGCTTCGTCCATCCTTTGGACTTCGCAAAGAACGCCGGGGCCATGTTGTCCTTGCCCATATCCGTGGCGGTCGGATCGCCGGTCAGCAGGGTTTCCGCGCGGCTGATGGGCACCGGGGCGGTCGGGTCGAACAGTTTCAACCCGGCGAAGACTTCGACCACATCGGCCGGGGTCGGCAGTGGCTCCCCTTCCTTCTTCGAATGCTTCATGTGCAGTTGGACCATCGCCGAAAAATAACCCAGCCCGACGGCGATGAGGAAGACACTGAGCACGAGGCGGGCCGCGAAGGGCAATTGGCGGAGGGTGATGCGTGGCGCAACGGCTGGGGTGAGATCGGCCATCAGGATGGCTCCGCAACTGGGACGAAAAAGGGAACCACTCGGCAGATATTCAACACTAATACAACCGCGAAGGATCGGCCAGCGACAACGCCGCTTCCACGGCCCGGAGCACTTGTTCTTTCACCGTGGGCAAATCGAGATCCGAACGGGCACCCGATGCCAGCTTGTGGCCCCCGCCACCGAACCCCTCGGCGACCTTGGAAACATCGATGCGGGATCGCGCTCGGAAGCTGATTTTCGTGCCACCTTCGGGTTGTTCGATGAACATCAGGGCCACCTCGACCCCCTCGATGCTGCGCGGGTAATTGATCAGATCTTCGGTGTCGCCGGGCACCGCGCCGGTGGTGGCGTAATCTCCCAAGAAGACTTCCGTGAAGGCGATTTGGCCGTTCGCCCGTGTTTGCAAACGTTCCAGAGCGACCCCGACGAGCCGCAGTCGTTCCACCGGGGCACACTCGAATAGTTGCTCGAACAGCGGCGGCGGGTTGGCCCCGAGTCGGACGAGTTCCTCGGCGAGTTTGAAACTTTCTGCCGTGGTGTTCGGATGGCGGAACCAACCGGTATCGAGTGCCAGCGCCATGAACAGGTGGTTCGCAGCCGCGGGTGAGATCGGAGCGCCGAGGGCCCGGATAATTTCGTATGACATCCGCCCCGTCGCCTCGGCGGAGGTATCGACGAACCGGGTCGCTCCGAGATCATCTTGGGTGCGGTGGTGGTCGATGACGACCTTCGGCACTTTCGCAGCCTTCATGTAGTCGCCGAAGTCTCCCAGTTGGTTCCACGTTCCGGTGTCCATGATGAAAATGGCTTGGCAATCGCGGAACTCGTCGCCCGGTGGCTCGAAGTTCACGATGATCGTCCGGGCCGGGTCGAGGAACTCATAGCGCGGTGGCAGCGGGCTGGCGATGACCACCCGCGCTTTCTTGCCGATGTGACCCAGTGCGTCGGCCAAGGCCATCTGCGAGCCGATGCCGTCGGCATCCGGGCGGATGTGGGTCATCAACAGGAAATCGTCGTGCTTGCGAATCAAGTCGACCAGCGGAGACCAATCCAAAGGCATCGAAGGCTCGCAAGAAGAGTCAGGAACCAATAGGCATTATACCCGATGTGCCAAACCATGCCAGCGTGCAGCATGAGTCGCCGAGGGAACTGTTATGACAACACGTCGATAGAGTGATTTTTTGCGAGTTTGAAGAAGGAATTAGTCCTCCACCAGGACTACCCAACGATCGCCATGGCGCGGGCCAAGAACTCCACACTGAATGACCGAAACCCTCTTCACTCCAACGGAGCGTCCGATTTTAGCCAGGCCCGGAAGGGCCTGGTACGGTAATAGGATTCTTTAGCTCCGAAGGAGCGCTTGAGCTTAGCCAGGCCCGGAAGGGCCTAGTACCGAATGACCAACCCTCTTTGCTCCGAAGGAGCGCTCGAGTTTAGCCAGGCCCGGAAGGGCCTAGTACCGAATGACCCGAACCCTCTTCGCTCCAACGGAGCGTCCGATTTTAGCCAGGCCCGGGAGGGCCTGGTACGGTAATGGAATTCTTTAGCTCCAACGGAGCGTTCGAGCTTAGCCAGGCCCGGGAGGGCCTGGTACGGTAATGGAATTCTTTAGCTCCGAAGGAGCGTTCGAGTTTAGCCAAGCCGAGGTGAGCCACGAACGCTCCTTCGGAGCTAAAGAATTCTGCAACGATTCCAGGCCCTTCCGGGCCTGGCTAAATTCGAACGCTCCTTCGGAGCGAAGAAATTGTTGGGCGAGAGGTTCACGATTCCAGGCCCTTCCGGGCCTGGCTAAATTCGAACGCTCCTTCGGAGCGAAGAAATTGTTGGGCGATTGCTCAGACAGGTTCACAATTCCAGGCCCTTCCAGGCCTGGCTAAATTCGGACGCTCCTTCGGAGCTAAAGAGTTCTGCAACGATTCCAGGCCCTTCCGGGCCTGGCTAAAATCGAATGCCCGAACAAACTTGTTCACAAGGTGATTTTGAGAACTTTCGACATGCATTCATCAACGGAGCGGGAGGGATTTGAACCCTCGATACAGTTTCCTGCATACGGCATTTCCAGTGCCGCCTCTTCAACCACTCGAGCACCGCTCCCTGCCGGTCGCCTTCGACCACCGTCTCTGAAGCGGTATAATATCGCGCCGTTGGCCGGAAGCAACGCGAAGACCGCGCAACTGTGAGCGCCGGTTGTGCCGATTGAAGAAACTGCGAAAGTTCTGCCGGTGGTCGCCCCGATCTTCCCCTCGAACTTGCCGACATCCCCGCGCCCTCTTCAGTGATTGGGGTGTAGGCTCCGATGAACTCCATTGCCGCATCGGCCTCGATTCGGCCGGGCAATTGTCGTGGCCCATTAGGACTCTACCCCGTGACCGACACTCCCTCGGATCCGACGACTCTGCCAGCTTCAAGCCCCCAAACCCTCAACCTCGGTTTTTTAACCATCGTTCAAGACGGTAGCGGTGTCTTCGGCGGCTACCTCGTGACCAACTCGTGGGGCCGTCCGCTCGAATTCCGCCTGACCACCGCCGTGCAACCCAATCGCGTGCAGCAAATTCTGTACGGCCCGACCCTCACCGAATATTTACACGCCGAACTGATTGGCAAAACACTCGTCGAAAAAACGTCCGTGGCGCCGAGCTTGGTCATCACCGATAGTTTGCCGGCGCTGGGCTTGCGCGATCGCTTGCAAATCCCCGTTGTCGCGTTGCGAACGGGAACGACTGACGATGGCCCCGAAGTTCTGCAACTCACTCATCCGCGTTCGAGTGTGATGCTCGCGTACCTCGCCAAGTACCCGGATGACAAAGCCGCGATTGACGAGCGGCTCGATCGGATCGACTCCGCGGTGGATCTGGCGGAACCGTTCGCCCGGATCCGAGAAGCCGTCGCCGAAGCTCGAAAAATGGGAGTGACCAGCCGTGCGGCTTGAGGAACTAGACGAACCGTTTGCGGTCGAGTCCGTTTCGTTCGCGGAGTGCCCCGATGCGTTGCGGTTCCCGCGTTTCGAGGCCCCGTTGAGTGCCGGCGTGCGTGAATCGCGCTTGCTGACGCAGGCGCCGTGGGTGCGATCGTTGGGCAAGCTCGAAATGACTGTCCAGACGGAAGGTTGGAAGTTCCCCGCCCCGCCGCCCGAACTGGATCGTCCACCCCGGCCCATGACCGCGCCAGCCGAACCGAGGTTCACCGAGCCGGCCCTGCCGGATCGGGTGCGACTCGACGCCACGGAGAAGAAACGCATCCGCACGCGGCCGACTTCGGACATGGTGCTGACGAAAGATCGGCTACTGTTCTTGCTCCAACCGCCGCTCGATGGTCTGTTCCAGGGCAAACAACTGGAAGTGCCGTTCGAGCCGTTCCCCTATCAATTGGAGGGGATCGCATTCCTGATGCCGCGCCACTCGGCGCTGCTCGCCGATGAAATGGGTCTCGGCAAGACGGCTCAAGCGATCCTCGCCTTGCGGTTGATGTTCCACCAAGGGCTGGTGAAGTCGGTGTTGATCGTGACGCCGAAGCCGCTGGTTCACAACTGGTGCCGCGAGTTGAAACTTTGGGCGCCCGATCTGCCGCACGAAGTCTTCCCGCAAGATCCGGACTTGCGGCGGAGTGCGTGGAAGGTGTCCAACTGCCCGGTTAAGCTGATCAACTACGAAGCGCTGACGCGCGATGCCGACATGGCTGCCGACCCGAGTATCTACTTCGACGTGGTCGTGCTCGACGAAGCGCAACGCATCAAAAACAAAGATGCGAAGACGGCCCAAGCCGTGCGGAGCCTGCACCGCAGCCGCAGTTGGGCCCTCACCGGTACCCCCATCGAAAACCACGCCGACGACCTGGTGAATATTTTTGCGTTTGTCGATCCGGGCCGTGTGCCGTCCGATACCCCGCCGAAGCGGATCGCCCAGCTGACGAGCGATTGCATTCTGCGTCGCACCAAAGACGACGTGCAGTCGGACATGCCGCCGAAGATTCTGCGCGACCTCGAAGTGGAATTAACGCCGGCCCAACGCTTCGCCTACGACCGTGCCGAGAATGACGGCATCATTCAGCTCAACGAACTCGGCGACACCATCAGCGTGCAGCATGTGTTCCACCTGGTGATGCGGTTGAAACAGATTTGCAATTTCGATCCGCTGACCGGTGAAAGTGCGAAGCTCGAACAGTTGATGACCGACATGGAGGAAGTGGCGTCGAGCGGTCGCAAGGCCATCATCTTTTCGCAGTGGGTCGAACCGCTGTTGGTGCTGGCCAAAGCGCTCGA
>JAYSYJ010000026.1:0-7455 GCA_043727675.1 Fimbriiglobus sp. | reverse complement strand
GTTGTGAAGCCGGATGCCGAGTCAACTCTTGGGCCAGCGTATCAAAGCTCCCGCTTCGACCAGCCCGGCCCCGGCCGCGGTACAAAGGAGCCGCTGGCCCGCCCGGATTCGCCCATCCGCCACCGCGAGAGACAAGGCTAGTGGAATCGAAGCGGCCGAGCTGTTGCCGTACTCCTCGACGATGGAAATCGTCCGTTCAGCACCGATCCCGAGTCGATCCCCCACTTCACGGGTGATCCGCACATTGGCCTGATGCGGTATCCACCAATCCACCTCGGCACTGGTCAACCCCGCACTTTGCAACGCGACTTCCCCGGCACGCACCATGGAACGGACAGCCAAACGGAACAGATCCGGCCCGCGTTCCATCTGCATCCAGTGTCGCCCGAGTCCCATAGAATCGACAGTCGTCGGCTCGCGGCTCCCACCAGTCGGGATGACAATCTGCCCGTAGTGGGCACCGTTCGAATCGAGATGCAGTGCCAGAATGTCGTTCTCGGAATCGCCGCTCGGAGTCAGCATCATCGCCCCGGCGCCATCGGCAAACAGCGCAGCAGTGATCGGGTCGGCAGGGTTAATGCGACGACTGAGCACATTCGCCGCGATGATCAACACGGTGCAGCGTTGGGTGACGCAGTACGAATGGCCGAGGGCCAGTGCCGCGAGGAACCCACCGCAAGCGTTGGCGAGATCGATCGCCCCACAGTGGTGGAGTCCGAGTCGATGGGCCACCAACGGCGCCGTTGGCGGCAATAGATGATCCGGCGTACTGGTGGCGAGGAGCAACAACCCGACGGGAGAGCCGACTGACCCCGCGTTCCGCAATGCCATCGCCCCCGCACGCACGGCTAAGTCTGAGGTGGCTTCGTCGGGCGCGGCCTGGCGGCGTTCTCGTATACCGGTACGGCGTTCGATCCACCCGGCTTCCAGCCCGAGTTGAACTTCCAATTCCGCACTCGTCACCCGGCGATCCGGCACCACGTGGCCAACGCTGGCAATCCGCGTCATGGCTGGCTCCGCAACGCTTCGTCGCAGGCGATCATGGCATCGGCGATCCGGTGCAGCGAGCTGTCCGACGTCCGCAAGGGTGGCATTGCGTACAGCACATTTCCGAGGGGTCGGAGCATGACATCGTGGCCCAAACAGATTTGTCGGAGCCGGCGACCGATCCCCGATAAGTAGCCACCCGGCGATTCGAATTCGAGTGCGGCGATAGTCCCCCGGATTCGTGCGCCGCGTGGTCGCAGTCTCGTATTCCAAACGGTTTCGATCCGGCGAATATCGTCCTTCCAACGCCCCGTGCTGAGTTCGTTGAAATTGGCCACAGCGACGGCGCAAGCCAACGGGTGACCCGTGAACGAATGCCCGTGGAAGAACGTCTTGGATCGATCTTCGGTCTGGAACGCGGTGACGATATCCGGTGAAACCAAGGTCGCCGCGAGGGGTAACAGACCTCCGGCCAGTGTCTTGGCCGTGCAGATGAGATCGGGGGCAATGCCGGCTTGGTCAAAGGCCCACATCGAACCGGTGCGGCCGCAGCCGGTCATCACCTCATCGGCAATGAAGAAAACGTCGTGCGCCCGCGTTACTGCAAAGAGTGCCTGCAATTCCTGGGGCGAGTGCATTCGCATCCCCCCAGCCCCTTGTACCAACGGTTCGAGAATCACCGCGGCGACTTGCCCGGGGTGTCGGGTGAGCACGTCGTCGAGTCGTTCCGCCAAAACGGGAATTTGTACCGTCTTGAACAGCAGCGGATCGAACGGGCCGAAGAAGAGCGGATCGCGGCCCGCCGCCATGGCGCCGAAGGTGTCGCCGTGGTAGCTATTCTCGAAACCGACGAACAGGGTGCGCTGCGATTGCCCGCGGTGGCACCACGTTTGGTAGGCCATTTTGAGTGCGACTTCCACGGCCGTACTGCCGTTGTCCGAGAAGAAGACCCGTCCGCCTGGCCACGGTGCCGTGGCCAGCAATTGTTCGGCGAGCTTGATCGCAGGGGGGTGCGTGACCCCGGCGAAGAGCACGTGATCCATCTGGCGAGTGGCCGCGTGGAGCGCGGCCATCAACGGCGGATGCCGGTGCCCGTGCAGGATCGTCCACCACGACGAAATACCGTCGATCAGTTTGCGGCCGTCAGCGAGTTTGAGAAATTCGCCATCCGCACCCACGACCACCAACGGATCATCCGATTCCCCCAAAGATGTGTAGGGGTGCCAGATGGCCGCGCGATCGCGGTTCACCCAGGCGTCATCTGTTGGTCGCTGATCTGAACCGTGGAGCTTGACCATCTTCCCTAATTCAACTGCGTTGCATTCCGCTGCCGACTGCAAACCGGTCGCATCCCAAGTTTGAGCAGTCAGAATCGAAAAGACTGGCAGCTCCGCGTAGCGTTCGATTTGCTGAACTGCAAACTCATCGGGTGGCCCGAGGAGTACGATTGCCCTCGGTGCCATTCCGTGAGTTCGCATCCCGGCAATGGCCTGCAAGGCCCGTGCGACGGCGCCGACTTTTGAAGCCGTCACCAAGATCGTTGGTAGTCCGAGGGCCGCAATCCACTCCGTTTGAAGTGCATCGTCCGTCAAGGGGGACAGCGGCCCACCGAAGGTTTCGATCAACAACGGTAGTGGCGAAACGGGTACGGCCGCGATCAGTTCCGCGATGCTGGGCATCGCAACGCCGGCACGCTTCGCCGCCAACATCGGGGCCACCGGTTCTACAAAGCGTGCGCAAGGGTCAAAAACAGTTGCCGCGGGAGCCAAGCGGCGAATCGTCTCGGTGTCCGAATCTCCTGTTTCGACTGGCTTCCAGTACGCGAATTGTCCGGCGAAGGCATGCAGAATTTGGGCGCAGAAGCCGGTTTTGCCTGCGTCGGTATCGGTGCCCACGACGACGAATCCAGTCACGGAGTCACCGCCTCTCGGAGTAAGGTGGCGAGTTCGTCGATCTCGGCCGGAGTGTGGTCGGCATGGATCGATACTCGTAAACGGGCGGTACCCGCAGGGACGGTCGGAGGACGAATCGCCCGAACGTCGAACCTGCGTGCTTGAAGTTGCGTCGCCACCGCCACGGCGTGTTCGTCATCACCCAAAATCACTGGTATCACATATTCGGTCCCAATCGCATGGACTCCAGATTCCGCGAGACGCTTGCGGAACCGGGCATTGTTTGCGTGCAACTTCGCGCGGTTCTCAGCATCGACCCGAACGCGGGCCAGCATCGCCACCCACCACGAACCGACGATCGGAGGGAGTGCCGTGGTGAAGATCAAATGCCGGCAGCGGTTCACGAGCCATTCTTTCAGAACGTGAGACCCGACGATGTACGCTCCGTGTACGCCCAACGCTTTCCCGCCGGTGTGAACGGTGGCCAGCACACGCTGACGCAGGCCCGCAGCATCGACGCATCCCGAGCCATTCTGGCCATAGCAGCCCGTCGCATGGGCCTCGTCGACAATGAGGTGAGCGCCGTACTTTTCAGCGAGTTCGACCAGCGCGTCCAAATCGGGTCGGTCGCCATCCATACTGAAGAGCGACTCGGTGACCACGAATCGTTCCCGGCCGTTGCGGTTCCGTTCGACCTCGGCCCGGAGACCGTCTTCCAAATGATTCAAGTCGTTGTGGCGGAACGCAAACTTGCGCGGCCGGACGAGCCGGAGACCATCGAGAATGCAGGCGTGGTTGAGTTCGTCGGTGGCCACCCAATCGCCCGGTTCGATCACCGTGGCCAGCAACCCTTCGTTGGCCGCGTAACCGCTGGACATCATCAACGCGGCTTCGGCACCGTGCCAAGCGGCCAGTGCCGATTCCACGTCGTCCCAAATCGGGTGATGGCCCCGGAGCAACCGCGACGCCATCCCGCTGATGGGGAGTGACGACTCGTTTGGGAACCGCTTTCCGTAGCCGAGATAATCGTTCGACGTGAAGTCGATTCCGGCGGGGGCACGCAACGAACGGTACCGCCCCTGGCTCCGTAGTTCTTGCAGTTCGCTCTTCCAACGATCCGTGAGACTCATAAGGCCGCCAGCCCCGGTTCGGGCAGACCCATCGACCGGAAGAGCGCCGCATCGTCGGACGAAGTGGGGTTCGGCGCCGTGAGCAATTTGTCGCCGTAAAACACCGAGTCGGCGCCGGCGAGGAAGCACAATATCTGAAGTTCCCGGCTCATGCGATCCCGCCCGGCACTCAAGCGGACGCGGGCCGTCGGGAAGGCAATCCGCGCCGTCGCAATCAATCGGACAATTTCGATGGAATCGACGTCGGTCGCCATCTGCAACGGCGTGCCCGACTGCGGCATCAAGCAGTTGATCGGCACACTTTCCGGTGGGGTTTCCAGTTGGGCCAGCTCCGCGAGCATCATCAGGCGGTCGTCGACGGTCTCCCCCATGCCGACGATGCCACCGCTGCACACGCTGATTCCCGCTTTGGCAACGGCCCGGAGCGTCTCGAGGCGATCGTCGAATGTCCGCGTCGAGATCACTTCCGGGTAGAACCGACGCGAGGTGTCGAGGTTGTGGTTGTACGCGGTGAGGTCGGCGTCTTTCAGCCGTCGAGCTTGGTCATCGGTCAGCATTCCCAAGGTCACGCAGGCTTCCATCCCCAATCCACGCACGACGCGCACCATGTCGATGACGCGATCAAAATCGGGGCCATCTTTCGGTGCCCGCCAAGCGGCACCCATGCAGAACCGTGTCGCTCCGCTCGCCTTCGCCTGTTCCGCTTTCTCGCGCACCTCGGCGACGGTCAGCAAAGGTTGGCGACTGACCGGGGAATCGTAATGGGCACTCTGACTGCAATATTTGCAATCTTCGGGGCACCCCCCCGTTTTGATGCTCAACAACGCGCAGCGCTGAATGTCGTTGTGCCCGCGATGGGCCTGATGCACTCCGGCCGCGCGTAAAATCAGGTCGGATAAGGGAAGGTGGTAGACCGCCTGGAATTCATCGAGCGTTTTCATTCCGTCCCCGCGCTGAAATACCGGATCGCCAGAATGCTGTTATAGGAACGAAACGCCGCCGATAAACCCGGACGACGAAACCGACCCCGTTCGGGGCACGGGGTCGAGCGAACCAGCCCGCGACTTGCGACGTATTGGAATCAATCAACCGAACCGCTCTCGACCGAGACGCCTTATGTTTTCGTGGCTGACAAACCCAAATTTGCAGTTGGGCGGGATGATTTTAGCCGTGATCCAGGTGATCGCGGCGTTGCCATGGTTGTTCGCACTCGATCCGAAGGGTTTTCGCAAAACGCTGCGTGATCCGAAAGGCCTCGGTTATTTTGTGTTAGCCGTGCTGCTGTTCGGCGAAGTGATGGCGTTCTTCACGGGCTACAAAGGCGACTCCACCAAACTCGGTCTCTACGGCCGGGTCTACGGTGGCATTCTGCACCTGCAAATTTTGATCGACCTGTTCATTTACGCCCCGTTCTTTTTGACGTTGGCATTCCCCAAAGCCGGGGCCGTGGCCTTGGCGGCGTACCGAGAAGGTTGGAGACAACCACTGTTCTGGCTGGTGTTCAACTTCGGATTTTGGGCCACCTGGCTTGCCGTCGTGTTGCCCTACTACACGTTCGGCGACGACTTCAAAATGATGAAGCAAATTGCTTTCGACATCATCATGCTGTGCGGATTGCTGTTCGGTACCTTGGCTTCGAGCATCTCGATTGCCGAAGAAATTGAAGGGCGTACCGCCATCACGGTGATGAGCAAACCGATCAGCCGGAGGTCGTTCCTCATCGGCAAATTCATCGGTATTCTCATGGCGTGCGCCGCGTTGTGCTTGTTGCTCTCGTTGAACTTGACCCTGGCACTCGCGGTGCAACCGGAGTTCGACCAAATCAATATGGATCGGTCGTTCGACCCGATGCCCGAACAAGCCAAGGACAGTTTCATACCGTTCGTCGCCAAATATATGCCGGGCGGGGCGACCGCTGTCTTCACCGAAGGGGCGAGCAAGTGGCTCGCCGAGTCTTTCGCTAACTTGTTCGGCATCATTCTCGTCTTCGGACAGGTCACGATTCTCGTGGCGATTGCCACGGCGTTGGCCACGCGGTTACCATTCGTGGTCAACTTGGTGGTGGTGCTCTGCGTCTACTTCTTCGGCCATTTAGCACCGGTCGTCGTGCGGGTGACCGAAAACTCGGTGAATTCCCAGTCCACTTCGTCTCGTTTGATCCGCTTCTTAGCCCAAACATTCGACACGTTATTGCCGGCTTTGGAGTTTTTCAAAATGAGCCCGGCCATCGTCCGAGAGACTCCGTTGGATCTCTGGTCATTCGCCGGATACGTCGCCACGGTGAGCGGCTATTCGCTCCTCTACACCACAATTGCCCTGCTCGTGGGTCTCCTTTTGTTCGAAGATCGCGATTTGGCCTAATTTTAACGCCTTTGTCACCGAAGCTTTGCACAACAGTTCCGTTTCCTTTGAGACAGACTTTGCGAAGGGTGGTAAATTAGAAGTGTCGGGGCACGGTCGATGTCCCGTGCTTCGGCTCATTTCGGCGAGGAACCCGTGAGTATGTCTTCTTTCGGGCTTGCCAAAGAGTATCTCAACGGCCGGCCACTGTCCAAGTGGGGAGCCATCCTCTCTTCGGTAGCCGCTAGCGTCACGCTCGTGTTGCTGATTCCCATCGTCTACCTGTTCGTCGATTTATTGGTCTTTCCCGGTGAATTTTCCGGTCTCCAAGGGACTGCATTAAGAAACTCCGGCCACTGGTACAGTGAATCCATCAACTGGCTGGCATCCTGGAATGCTTGGACGTCCAGCAGCGAACGCTATTTACTCGGTCTCTTCATCGCCGCATTCTCGCTCGTCTGTTTGCGTGGTCTCTTTCTTTATGCCGCCGCCCATTTCGCGTGTGTCGCATCGGTCGATGCTGTCGGCCGGTTGCGCCGCACGATCTACGCTCACAGTTACCGCCTGGGTGTGGTCGCCATTCACCCGGAAGCTCAAACCGAAGCGGGAGATCTCCTCTCCCGGCGGGTCGAACAGATTCTCGATGGGTTTATGGCGGCGTTGACGGCCCAAATTCGTTCGCCGATCTTGGCCGTGGCCGCACTGGTCATTGTTTTGATGGTGAACCTGTGGGTCGGGTTAGCGGGATTATTCCTGATCGCCGCGACCTGGATGATCGCCGGACAAGCGGCCGCGTATTTCCGCCGCGATGCCCGCCTCGCTCACCGCAAATCCGAATCGCGGCTGGCCGTGCTCCGTGAAAATTTGAGCCTCATGCAGCTCGTAAAAAGTTACCTCACGGAACGCTTCAGTCAGGCCCGTGTCGAGCGGCAAATTTCCGATCTTTCCAAAGCGACCCGCCGTCGGCTCCGCGGCGAAACGATTTCGCGGCCGACGCTTTACACCGTGGCCGTTCTCGTCGGCTTGATCATCGCCTTCGTAGCCGGTCGGGCCGTTCTCGGAGGCGAGCTTTCCTTAGCAGGTTTGGCGGTACAAGCGTGCGCGAT
>JAYSYJ010000025.1:0-7488 GCA_043727675.1 Fimbriiglobus sp. | reverse complement strand
CATCGACTGGAAGGTTTACGCCCGCACCGAACGCTACCACCTGAAGCAGTACGAACAAGAGACGAACCTCGTCGGTTGGTTGGTGCTCGATGCCAGCGAGTCGATGAAAGTCGGCACCGTGCGAAGCCCGGATGGCACGACCAGTACCAAGTACGACGTCGCCTGCACGCTGGCGGCGGCCCTCGCGTACCTCATGGTGCAGCAGGCGGACAGCATCGGTTTCCAGATGTACGCCGGGAAATTGAAACTCGGGTTGAAACCGTTGGGTGGCCCGAGCCGGGTCCGCGAAGTGATCCGGGCGCTCGTGGACGGGCCTTACCTCGAGTCGGCCAACACGGGCCAAGCCCTCCGCGAGATGGCCGGGATCTTCGGCCGGCGTGGCATCGTCTTCCTCTTCAGCGACTTGCTCGACGACGCGGCCGAGTTGGTCGAAGGGCTGCGGACTCTCAAATCCCAGCGGCACGAAGTCGTGGTGTTCCAAGTGCTCGACGCGGCCGAGATCGACTTCAACTTCAGACAACCGACACTGTTCCAAGGCCTCGAGGATCTTCCGGAAATCAGCACCGACCCGCTGACGGTGCGCGACAGTTACCTGAAGGCGTTCGCCGCGCACCAAGCCGAGATCGACACCGTCTGCCAAGGGCTGCAAATCGACGTGGTACGCGTCCGCACCGACGACGACATCGGCTTGGTACTGGCCCTCTATTTGCAAAAGCGCCAGAGAAAATAAGCGGAGAGTTACGCCACGGGTCGCAGCAACCGGCACGCGAAGCGACCGAGGCGGCGGAGCAAATAGTAGTTCAGGATACCGCTCGTCACTTTGGCCCCGGCCTTCGAAAACAACCGCGACGCCGTGAGTTCGTACAGTGGGCCACCGGTGGCCATGAGTTGGTTCAACTGCTCTTCGGTCAGCTTTTCCCATTCGTTCAACTGCCCCGCCAAGTACGAGTTGAAGAACACTCGCCCGAGCAACACCGCGGTGCCGGTGCGGCCGGCGCGCAGGTTGTAAATCCGGCAGAGGTCGGTCAGCATGGCGAAGCCGAAGTACAGCGAGGCCGCACCGTCGATGAATCCGTTCGGCGAGACGGCGGTGGTCAACCCGGAACGCTTCGACCAATGGGTGACACGGGTTTCGGCGGCGGCATCCAACTGCGACTGAAAGCCGACGCGGAACCGTTCGAACCACTCCGGCGTGCTGCTGAACTGCGCCGGGTCGAGCAGCTCCGCGCTCACCTTGGCGAGCTCCGCGAGGTTCCCTTCCGAGAACCCCATCCCCAATAGTTGCCGGCGTTGTTTATCGGTGGCCAACGGGAATTCGCGCAAGTACCGCGATAGCAGTTCGCGGGCTTGGGTCGCCTTGGCGTGCGCGAGCCACCGTAAGCGCGTCCGTTGATGCAACTCTTCGAGGCCCGCAATCCGCAATTGCCGATTCAATCGCAGTCGCACGTAGACGACCACCAGCCGGGTCATCGCGACCAGCACGGCCCCGCCGCACAGTGTCAAACCGACGTAGCCGCAGTACTGCATCCACTCGGGTTGAGTCGCTAAGTTGGCCAAAATACTGAGGACTTGCGAATACAGGAACAGCCCGAGTGCCCCGGCCGAACCGAGCAACAGCGCCGCGGCGAGGGGGTGGGCAAACCAACCGAACCAGCGGAGGGCCGGGTCGGAGGCCATGATTTCTTCGGCTTCGGCGAGATCGCGGAGGGCCTGTTGTTCATCGGCTTCGCGGACGCGCCGGCGATCATCGTCCGTCAGCGGGGCGACGTGCGTCGAGAGTTGCGGGGGACGGCCGAGATCGGTTTCGCCGGCCCGCAGACTCGGTTCCTCCTCGGCCCAGAGCGGTTCCGGTGCTCGCTCGGCCGTTTGGGCCGGTCGCACCCCGATGGTCGGCACGCCGATGCGGTCGTCGTCCCAGTTTTCGCGGGTCATGTCGGTGTGCCTCTGACGAATGGGTCTCTTTGGGATTCGTTCCGGCGGCTCAACCCTTGCGCACTTCGTGGAAAGACATGCCCGCTTCGTACAGGTGCAAGCGTTCGAGATATTCGGTGCGATCTTCGAGCGGTAGCATCGCGAGCGCTTTCTGTTGCCAGTCGATGGCCGTCGAAAAGCGCAACATGGCCGCGTTGGCCGCCGCGAGAGTGTCGAGGTGGCTGGGTTGCGAAAACGAGGTGGCTTCGGCGACTCGGTTGGCCAACTCCAACGCCCGCTCCGGGTCGCGGAAGTTCGTCGTGGTGGTGGCCAAAATCCAAGCGAGCGAATTTTGCGTCGGCAGATGGTTGGCGTCGAGTTCGAGCGCCTTGGTGAAGTTCGCAATCGCACGCGCATGGTCGCCGAGATCGTATTCGATCTGTCCATTGAGATACCAGATCCCGGCGCGCTTCGGGTCGAGTTCAATCGCCCGCATCGCATCGGGCCTTGCGGCGATGGGGTTGCCGATTTTGAGGTAAGCATTCGCGCGGGCGATGTAACCCCGGGCGCGTTCCGGTTCGAGTGCGATCACCCGCGTGAAATCGAGGATGGCCCGTTCCGGATCGAGTAGCTCCACCAGCGCATTCCCGCGCTGGAGATGAGCCGTCGAATCGTCCGGGGCCAGTGCGAGCACTCGGCTGAAATCGTCGACGGCCCCTTCCCATTGCTTCTGGCGGACGCGGACGAGCCCACGATTGAAATAGCCTTCCGGATCGGTCGGATCGGCGGCGATCACCGCCGTGAGATCGGCGTTGGCTTCGTCGTGCAAACCCAACTCGGCAGCTGCAATCGCCCGATGATTCCGGGCCAACGTGTTCGAAGGGTCGCTGCGGAGGATCGCGGAATAATCGTCGTAGGCGTTCTGCCACTTTTTTAAATCGAAGTGCAGGCGCGCCCGGTGCGGGTAGGCTTCGATGAGCTTGGGATTCACCCGCAACGCGGTGGTCAGATCGAGTAAGGCCGGCCCGCGTTCGCCGAGGGCTTCCCGGGCGAGTGCCCTAGAAATATAAGCCCGGCCTTGGCGCGGGTTGAGTTCCAGTGCCGCGGTGAAGTCGGCGATGGCGGCAACGTGATTGCGTTGCGCGGCATGGCACAATCCACGCTGGAACAGCGCCCGCCCGGAGTACGGCACCAATTCCAAAGCCGCATCGAAGTCGGCCCGCGCTTCGTCGAACTTCGACAGTTTCAGGAGGGCGACACCGCGCCCGATCAGCGGATCGGGATCCTCGGGACTCAACCGAATCGCTGTTGTGTAATCGAAGACGGCGTCGACGAATTCCGCTCGTTCCGCATGGGTCGTGGCCCGGTTGTGCCAAGCGGCGGAGAGATCGGGGGCGTGCGAGATGGCGCTGGTGAAATCTTCGAGAGCGTGCGTCAATTGCGACTGCGCCACATGGGCGTTGCCACGGGCGAAATAGAGTCCGGCATCGGTGGGCGTCAGATCGAGGGCGCCGGTGAAGGCCTCCACCGCACGCGAGAATTCCTCCCGGCGGACGTAGGCCCGTCCCCGTCGGAAGAGTTCCTGAGACTGTTCGGTTGGAGTGAGCATGTTGTTACGGGCGCGGGGTCAGTGCGGAATTCCCACGAAACGGCTTTTCGCGTTCGTACAGTTCCAACCGCGTGCGGTAATCGTCCTCGTGTTCGGGCGCAATGCCGATGGCCTTTTGCATCCATTTCACGGCGTCGTCGTATTCGCCCAGTTCGGCACAGGCCGCCGCGAGGGTGTCGAGGTAGCCAGCTTCTTGCCATTCCGTCAGTTCGCAAGCCCGGGTGGCGCACTCCTTGGCGCGGGTGCCATTGCGGACATCCGGATCGGGCGCCGTCGCCCAGATCCAGCCGAGTTGGTTGAATGTCCCCGCACTCTTCGGATCGCGTTTCAACGCTTCCAGATGATCCTGAATCGCTTTGTTGTAGTGCTGGTTCTGGTAGTGGATGCCGGCGCGCAAATTGTACGCCAGCAAGCTGCCGGGGTTGAGGCGGATCGCTTCGTTGTAATCCGCCAGGGCCGCGGCACTATCGCCGGAGAACTTCCGAGCCATCCCGCGGATCTCGTAGGCTTTCGCCATCGTGGGCAGGGCGGCAATCACCGTGTCGCAATCGGCGAGCGCTTCGGGGAACCGTTTCAGGCTCAACCGAACCGTGGCCCGCGCGAGTTGGGCCAGGACCCGTTCCGGATCCAGTTGCAACGTCTTGGTGAAGTCCGCTTCGGCTTCCGATTCGTTGTCGAGTGCCCGGTGGATCATCCCGCGCGTTTGGTAAACCGTCGAACTCTCGGGATTGCGATCCACGGCCAAATCGGCGTCGGCCAACGCCGCGTCGTAATCTTCGAGTTCCAGGTGCAATTCCGCACGGGCGATCAAGTAATCGGCGAGATTCTGCGGATCTTGCTCCATCGCCACGGCGAAGTCGGCGAACGCTTTCTGCGTCTCGCCGTTGGCGGCATGGCATTCCCCGCGGAGTCCGTGCAGTGGGGCCAAGCCGGGGTCGAGTCCGAGTGCCCGGTCGCAATCGGCGATGGCCGCCGGGAACGACCGCTGCCGGTAGAGCACCCTGGCCCGGTCGGCGTACAGCATCGGATCGTCGGAACGGATCCGGATCGCTTGATCGAGATCGTTGAGTGCGTCGATGCGTTGGCCCAACTCGAGGTACGCCAGCGCGCGGAAGCGATAGCCGGCCGCGATGTTCGGCTTCAGACGAATCGCCCGCGTGAAGCATTCGACCGCTTCGGGGAAGTCGCCCGATTGCAAGCTCTGATGCCCTCGGTCGAACAGCGATTGGGCATCGGCGGTGGTGCGGTCGTTGGCCATCGTTCGTCGGGGGCACCGTACCGGAATCGGGAATCAGAATGTGAACAAATCAATTGTAGCACCATGGCCTGAACGCGGCCGAGGTTTTGACCGGAGTTCTCAGTTTTCTGATCACTATCGGAATCACCGCACCGGTGCGCCGACCGATTCCAGCGTCGTCCAGAACGCTTCCAATCGCGCTTTGGCATCCCCCGGCAGGGGGCCACCGGGGGAATAGAGCACCCGCATCAGCAGTTTCACCACGGCTTGACCCGGAATTTGAATCTCGGGGAACTCTTCCGCCAAACGGGCCACGAATTCGGACGGCGTCTCTTCCGGCTGGCGGCCCTGGGCGTTGTCCCAAGCCCAGGAATCGAGTGCGGCGTAACTGTACTCGGTGATGTCCCCGGCCTCGCGGCGATCCGCCGTACCGTCCGTGAACGGGTTGCTGAACATCGAATACGGCGGCGGCCGCAAAACCTCCGCTTCGAACGCCGCCTCCTCGGCTTTCGCCGCCGACTTGGTCTTCGGCTTTGCCCCGAAGAGTCCGCGGAACCAGTCCATCAGACCGCTCGCCCAATTCGTGAACGGAGCCAACCCTTTCAACGCAAACCAGACGACGCCGACGATCACGGCCACCGCGATGAGCACCCAGATGACCCACTTCACGGCGGTGCCAATTTTCTCCAACGCTTGCGTGATCCCGCTCTTGCTACTGCTCGACGATTTACCGTCGCTGTCTTTGGTCTCCGCATCGTCGTTGTCTTTGTCCTTGTTATCAGCGTCGTCGCCATCGCCCGATTTGCCGTCCTCGCCCGACTTCGATTCCTCACCCTGTTTCGATTCCGCTCCCTTTTTCGATTGGTCGTCCGACTTGCCCTTCGACTCGTTTACATTTTTCCGCTGTTGGTCGCCACTATTCTTACCGGCGCTGCTGCCACCTTTGCTCTGGCCCCCACTGTTCTTCTCGCCCGATTTGCCACCCGGTTCGCCGTTTTTGCCACTGGCGTTCCCTTTCCCTTTTTCCGTTTTGGTGCCGGTGTTCCCTTCGCCTTTGCCGGCGCTCTTGTCTTGGACTTGAGCGTACTTGCTGGCACTGCGGTTCGCCTTGCTCCCCTTGCCGACTGTGAATAGCGGGGTCTCAGAATGGGGCCGGGGTAGAACCGCCCCACACGCCAGGAAGAGCACGATCATGGCGAAGCCGAGGCCGAGCCAACCCGCTGTCATCGCCGTCGGCAAACGGGCGTTGCGCGCTTCGAGGTAGCGCCGCAAGCCGAGTAAGCTCGTCGTCACCAGCAAGCCGAGGGCGCTACCGACGTACAGGGCCATCTGCCAGAATGTGGCACTGCGGCGGGCCTCGTCGCTGGCGGGGATCACCGATTGCCCCAGGGCGAAGAGTGGCAGTGCCGCGAGCGCGAAGTAGAGCACCCAAACGCCGGGGGTGTGCGGCTTTTTCTTTTGCCACTCCCGGTACGCCTGCCAGCGTTCGAGCCAACCGAGAGGCTTCGCCTCTTTCTTTTTTCCGAGTGCCGTCGTGTTGCGGTCGGGGTCGAAATCCTCATGGTCTTCGACGGCCGTGGTACTCGGTGTCCCGTCGAGTCCGGCGGCGGCGAGCAAGCCACGCCCCGACGATTTTTGGTCTTCGTCGAGGTGCGTGCAATCCCACGTCAATTTGCTGGCGGCCCACCAAACCAGGGCCATGAGGAAAATGTTGATCACCGGCCCGACGGTTTTGAAGAACGCAGTCGGATACTCCACGAAGGCCAGCATCGCCACGAAACAGGCCCCGCCCAGGCCGACGGTGTAAATCGCGGCACGTTGGGCACCGAACCGAATCGAGATGCGAGCGATGAGCACACAACCGATGACGTAGAAGAAAAAGGTGTAGATGAGCCGGTCGGTGTACTGCCCCGCGTACAGCACTTCGATGAGAAAGAACACGAGACTCCCCAGCATCATCATGATGAGGATGGGGGAGATCAACACGGCCGCGAGGTCGATCAGCGGGACTTGTTTGCGTTCGTCGGCCACGGGTTACTTCTTCTCGGTGCCAAGGCCGGCATCATGGTCGACCGCTAAACCATCGCTCCGGGTGACGAGCTTGCGGAACTCGTCGGCGTTCATCGTCTGACTGTGTCCGGGTTTCACAATACCATCCATGAATAAAGCATGGAAGTCGCCGTCGAACAGGCCACCGAGTTTCGGCAGCGGCTTGTCCGCATCGACGGGCAAGTCTTGGGGCTTGCTCCAGATGCACGCCTCGCCCGCTTCCACCACGGCGATCGTGTTCGACAACCCGTCGGTAAAACTTCCCGGGAATATCAACTTCTGGCCCGCTTCAAAGGCTGCGCCCTGGCCGTTGAATCCTTGGTAATACGTTTCGCCGATCGTGGCTTTCACACGAATCGGGGAGTAGACTTTTGGGATTTTCTCGATCAGTGGTTTGTTGGTTTTGCTGTCCCACGGCTCGTCGAGTTTGAACTGTTCAAACAATTTTGTTTCTTCCAAATGAGGCAAAAGCAGGACGCGCCAGCTCAAGAGAATCTTGCCATCCCCGTCGACAATATCGGCCGGCATTTTTTGGTGAGCGTCGTTGTAACTGTGGATAGCGATGCCGATTTGCTTGAGATTGTTCACCGACGCTTCGAGTTGCTTCTCCGTCGGCGGCAGAAGCGCGGCGTCTTTGGGCACCGACGCGGCGAATGCCGCGAGAGAACCACAGGCGATCAAA
>JAYSYJ010000024.1:0-7516 GCA_043727675.1 Fimbriiglobus sp. | reverse complement strand
TTCCAAGTCGGTCGGTTCGCACCGACACTCGGCCCGGCCGCTGGCATCTTCAGTAACCCGATGCGATAAATCGCCGTCGCAATAATCGCACTCATGGCCACGATGAACGACCACCCATACGACATGTCGGGGAGATCCGTCTTCCAGACGAACTGCGGGCGGACGACGGCGTAAATGTAGTAAATCACGATGCCGAAGAACGGCCCGCCGAGGAAGCTGCCGATCAACCCGATCACAGTCGTCACGATCATCAATATTAAATGCTTATCCATCGAATCTCTCTCGGGTCACTGACCGCGTGGTTGCAGAGGCACGGCCCGAACTTTTGCTCGCCCCGATTGCGTTGGAAGCGACAATTCCCGGCGCGAACCACCCACCAGCCGACGGGTCACGTCGGCACCGATCCAGCCACCAACTACACCGAACAGGACATCGGTGGGGCTGGCGGTTCGGCTCGGAATGATCGCTTGGCCAAATTCTAAGATGGCCGCCACCACACCGGAGAGTAGCACGGGAACGAGCAAAGCCGGTCGCACCGCAGACGATTTTCTCGACCAGACCGCCAATGCCCCGATTGGAAGGAACAGGCTGAACTTCGTCAACACTTCGTTCAGCGCCCAGAGGTAGTTTTTGCTCGCCTGGCCGGCCATCGGCATCCAGTCGAGATCGTGGAGTCGGTCGCCCAGCAACTCCGGCCCGAAATCAAACGGGTGCCAATGAATTAGAGCGAGTGCCACGAACCAAAGCTGGCCGAGGATCAGGGCGACTTCGAGGCGATACTTCCGGACACCGCGATCCGCCAGCGCCAGTGCCATGGCCCAACCGAGCAGCATTCCAAACGTCAGCACGATGACATCGGTGGTACTCGGATGACGCGAGACCGTGAGCTGCCCAAGTTCCAGGAATCCACTGAAAAGAAGCGCGGCACCAAACACGCGTGGCAATCCGTTGAGGCTACGCCACGTTCCTGGTAAACCTGTGAGCAGCGCACCCAGCGGCCAACACAACGCCACGAGTTCGAGCCAATCCTGTACTTTTTTGCCTTTGTCGAGAACGGGCCGACCCGGTTCCCAGTCGAATTCTCCGAGCGGGATGACGGTGACCTCCTGGCTATCTCTTGCCTTGTGGTACAACGTCGATGGGCTGATCGTGAGGTCGAGTGGCAGCAGTTGCACGAGCAAAACGAAGAACCCGTAACCCATTAGCAAAACTGCCGTGTTTCCTTGCTGCCCGGGTTGCCCGAAGACATTGCGAATTTTGTCGGTGGCCCATTGCCCCCACAAGATCCAGCTGAATATCCCGATGACCGCACCGATCCCTTGGGCCCAAACATCTGACCCGGCACAGGTGCGACCGGGGAAATACAGTTGCCCGAATTCCACGCCGGCGGCGAAGGCCACGCAGAGTGGCAAGATCGCCAGACCGATCAACGCCGTTATCGCCCGCGACGTGCGATCTACCCGCAGAGCAGCGAGGAGGCAAAACCCGAGCGGAATCCCAAGCATGCAGTTCGACACCCAGTCCGAACGCGACTCCAAAGCGATGCGATTCTCCATCGCCCAGTGAAACGAATCGACGACCTCGGGCCACGGTCTGGCCCGGTAGCGGAATGGTACGTAGCTGCCGTAGAGTGTGAAGGCCACCATCCCCAATACGAACAAAGCGTAGACCCGCGAACCAAACAGATGGCGGGGCATCACGAGGCCCCTCCCGTCGGTGGAGTCAACGGTGGCGGGGCGACGTTCGCTTTCCAAGTCGCGTGCATCGCCGTTCGTTCCGCTTCTTCACGCTTCATCTTCTCGGCCGCTTTCGAGAACGACGCTTTCGTGATTTCTTCCATCGATGCGAATTCCACCGGCATCAGAATCCAATCGATCAGCCGAAATTCGAGCCACACGAGGCCCAGAGCGAACGGCATCATCAGCCAGCCGGCCAGATCGTGGACGACGAAATCACCGACTTCTTTCCAACCCGCGTGGTACACCAAACCCGTGACGACAATCCGGCCGATGTTGCAGAGTACGGCAATCGGGATCGAACTGGCCACGATGGCGAGCCGATCCCAGCGCGACCGCGACGGCGGACAAAGGAACGCGATGGCCACGGTCAGGGCGACGAAGGCCAGCAGCATACTTAAGCCCGAACAGGCCTCGGCCACGCCGAGTTGCGTATTGCCAATGTGGATCACCGTGCCCGTGTTGTAGGTCGGGAACCCCATCACTTGGAGGATGGCCGTCCCCCCTTGGGCGGCGATCAATCGGAGCCGCCAACTCAACTGTGCCTCGGCCGCGTAGGGCAGTGGTAACGCGAGCAGCAGGAAGACAAATCCCGGCCAGGCCCACTTCAGCCCCTGCCAGCGGCCGAAGAACATCACCACGACACCAGTGAGGCCGAGCACGATGGCGAAGCCTCGGATCAATTCCTTGCCGTAGTTGTAATCGGCGATGTCCGGGAGGGCGAGCACCGTGGCGACCACAAAAAAGGGCAGGCCCCAGTAGTCCGGATACGCGATGGTCTCCGGGATCAACTTGCGACGGCGCCAGAGCAAATAGGCTGCGAACGGCGGCACCAGGAAGCCGTGGGAGTAGTCGGCTTTCGTCCATTGCTTCAGCAAATCGAAAACACCGTTGTAGAATACGACGAGCATGAGTGTCGTAATCCCCAGCACGGTGGCCTGCCAGGCTCGGTCGGACTTCAACTCGGTTCGGGTCAGCATCCGCACGTGGCACAATCCTCAATGACTGTTGACCCCTCTACTGCACAAGAATCGGCGTGTTTCGTCAACCCACAATTGTCTAAACCCTAACGGGCTAGCTATTGATTCACGCGGGTGTATAATTCAAGCACTGCTAACGAAACAAACATAGTTCACACTCACACCTCGAAACTGATCACAGTGTAAAAATTTCTAGAAACAGCAAGTCTAGCCTCGGAGACACTGCCGTGATGCGATTCGTTTGGGCTAGCCTTTTTTTCGCGGCATTCGAAATTCCGGCAACGCCTGCCGCCGACTTCAAAAAAGATATCGTCCCCATTTTGGAGCGACACTGCGTCCGCTGTCATCAACCGGGCATTACCAAGGGTGACGTTTCGGTCGCCACGGCGGCCGACCTTCTGACCGGAGAATACGTCGTACCCGGAAAGCCCGAAGTCAGCGGTCTTCTCGATCTCGTGACAGCCAAACCGGGCAAACGTCCACGGATGCCAAAAGAGGGCAAAGTCCTCTCAGCCACCGAAATCGACCTCCTCAAAGTCTGGATTACCGAGGGTGCCAAGTGGCCCAAGGACGTGATCGTCCAAGAGAAGGCCAAAGCGGATAAATCGTGGTGGTCGCTGAAACCGCTGACCGCCCCTGCTCCACCCAATCCAGCCGGACTCCCGGCGAATTGGGCGTCTAATCCCATTGATCGATTCGTCTTTGCGAAGCTATCGGACAAAGGGCTGACACCGTCCGCGTCGGCCGACGCGCGAACTCTCGTCCGCCGACTCACTTACGATTTAACCGGTCTGCCACCCACTCCGGAAAGCGTCGAGGCGTTCGCAAAAGACCCATCCGACGCCGCATATTCAAAACTGGTCGAAGTCTTGTTGAAGTCACCTGCGTACGGAGAGCGTTGGGGCCGCCATTGGCTCGATGTCGTCCGTTTCGGTGAAAGCAACGGCTTCGAGCGCAACGTTCTTTACAACGCAGCGTGGCCCTTCCGCGATTACGTCATTAGAAGTTTGAACGACGACAAACCGTTTGATCGGCTCGTGCGGGAACATTTGGCCGGAGATCAACTCGCCCCCGGTGATGCCGCTGTGGAAGTCGGTACGGCGTTCCTCGTGGTCGGTGCTTACGACGATGTTGGCAACCAAGATGCAGCCCAAGCCGCCGCCATCCGCGCGAACACGTTGGACGACATGGTGCGTGCCACCGGCGAAGCCTTCCTCGGGGTCACCGTCGGCTGCGCCCGCTGTCACAATCACAAGTTCGACCCGATCACCCAGCAAGATTACCACCGCATGGCCGTGACATTCGCCGGGGTGAATCACGGTGAACGACAGATCGTCCCCGCGCGAGTGCGGACTGAGCATGGCGTGAAAATGGCGGCCATCGACGCCCGCCGGAATACGATTCTCACCCAGCAACAGCTCTGGAAAACCACTCAAAGCTCTGAACTCGAACACCGCGTTCCGATGTGGAAAGGCGAACTGGCCCAGGTGGAACTCGATTCCGCAGCGCTACCGAAGTTCCCGAGTTGGTGGGTTGGACAATTCCAACCCGCTGTCGGCCCGTTCCACGTCTTCACGGGTGGCGACGCCATGAAAAAGGGTGAGTTGGTCGCCTTCGCGAGCCCATCGTTTTTATCGGACGCCGGCAAAGGGTACGACCTATCAGCCAAAGCGACGGAAGCGGAACGGCGGTTGGCACTCGCCGATTGGATCGTGGCTCCAGATAACCCACTGACGCCACGAGTGCTGGCCAATCGCCTCTGGGGCTGGCATTTCGGTACGGGAATCGTCGATACCCCCAGCGACTTTGGTTACATGGGTGGCTTACCGACACACCTAGAACTGCTTGACTGGTTGGCGGGTCAACTCCAAAAAGAGAAGTGGCAGCTCAAACCGATGCACCGGCTCATCGTGACCTCGCAAGCCTATCGTCAATCCTCGGCGTTCCGAAACGATGCGGCCGCCGTCGATGGGAATTCTCGTCTACTTTGGCGCTACCCACCCCGGCGATTATCGGCCGAGGAAGTCCGTGATTCGATGCTCTCCGTCTCCGGTCGACTCGATCCTAAAATGGGTGGGCCAGGTTTTCAATTGTATCAATACAGCCAAGATAACGTCTCCACGTACACACCGCTCGATGCTCCGGGAGTAGAAACCTACCGCCGTTCGGTCTATCACCAAAATGCCCGTGCTGCTCGCGTCGATCTGCTGACCGACTTCGACTGCCCCGATCCCGCGTCCGCCGCACCACGACGTTCCAGCACGACGACACCGAGCCAAGCTCTGACGCTGTTCAACCACAAATTCACACTCGACATGGCCGAGGCACTCGCCACCCGGTTGAAGGCCGATGCCGGCCCGAAGTTCGATGCCCAACTCGAACGACTCTACCGCTTGATTTACGGACGAAGCCCGACCGCAGACGAACTCCTTGCAGGAGAGAAATTCATTCGTCGTCAGAGTTTGCGAGCGTTCTGCCGGGCCATATTGAACTCGAACGAATTCCTTTACGTCGATTGAGAGAACGACCGTGAATCCGCTTCATCGCCGCGATTTCTTCGCTCAAGTTCCCACAGGTTTGGCCGGCATCGGCTTACTGTCGTTGCTGGCCCAAGAAGGTTTCGGTGCCGAGAAAGCGGACTGGAAACCGGGCGTCGGGGCGACCCACCATCCGGCCAAAGCCAAGCGGGTGTTACAAATCTTCTGCCCGGGTGCCGCGTCGCACATCGACCTCTGGGATCATAAGCCGGCACTGGAGAAGAACGACGGTAAGCCGTTACCGGGCGAAGAGAACCTCGTCAGTTTCCAAGGCAAAAACGGCAACCTGATGCGTAGCCCCTGGGCCTTCGCCCCATCTGGCAATTCGGGCAAAATGCTCTCCTCATTGATCCCCAAAGTAGCCGCGTTCGCCGACGACATTGCCTTCCTCCATGGGATGACCTCCAAAACGAACACGCACGGCCCCGGCTGCGTCTTCATGAACACCGGGCACGCCATTGAAGGTTTCCCCGCAGCCGGTTCCTGGCTCAGTTACGCCCTCGGCAGTGCCAACGACAATTTGCCGGCGTACATCGCCCTACCGGACATCCGCGGGGAAGCACCTAACGGCAAAGCGAACTGGTCGAATGGTTTCCTCCCGGCCAAGTTTCAAGGTGTTATCCTCGCGGCCGATCAACCCGTCCGGAACCTCAAACCCCCTGCTGGCGTATCTCCAGAGGAAGACCAAGCGACCCGAGAATTGCTGGCTCAATTAAATGCCAAGCATTCGGAGAGCCGGACCGGCGATACCGACCTCGCGGCCCGAGTCGCCTCGTATCAGCTCGCCGCCAAGATGCAGCTTTCGGCCCCCGAAGTTGCCGACTTGACAAAAGAGACCGCCGACACTCACAAACGCTACGGCACCGACGACCCCAACAAACTCAAAGCCGCGTACGCCCGCAACTGTTTACTCTCACGGCGGTTGCTGGAACGGGGCGTGCGCTACGTCAATTTGTATTGTGCCAGCCGGGCGAGTGGCGTCGATGGCTTCCTGAACTGGGACGCCCACAAGACCTTGAAAGCCGACTACGAACGGCACGCTCCGATCTTCGATCAGCCGACGGCGGCGCTCCTCGCGGACTTGAAACAGACCGGATTGATCGACGATACGCTCGTGCTCTGGACGACCGAATTCGGCCGGATGCCAACGCATCAAGTCGGCACCACGGGACGCGATCATAACCCGGATGGGTTTACTTGCTGGATGATGGGCGCCGGTGTCAAAAAGGGAACCAGCTACGGATCCACCGATGAATTCGGGCGACGAGCCGTGGAAAATATCACCACCGTCTGGGACTTCTACGCGACCGTCTTGCACCTGCTCGGGTTCGACCACGAGAAACTCACGTGGTACTACAACGGGTTGCCACGGCGATTGACCGACGTCCACGGAAAGCCAATCCGCGAAATCTTGGCCTGACGTTTTAAGACTTCAATCCTTTCACATACAGTCGAACTTGGCTCGGCTTCTTCGGCTGATCGGGGTTGCTGACTTCATCGTAAAAGTAGCCTGCGGTCGTCTCGGTCTCCCGTTCCACTTTCCAGACACCGGTGTTAGTCAGGTAGTCTGGCTTCTCCTTAAACGGCGTGACGAATGCCGGGCAGAACCACTGGATTCGGTTGTTGGGTTGAGCGGCGAAATTGCCATTGTCCAGGGCGATGATATGGGCGCATTTGTGACCACCATCCCCGGCTTCTTCAGCGTCCTCGTGACCGTGCCAATCCAAGGTGAACAGGTACTGCCCACCCTCCCAACTCTGATCTTTCAACTGCAATCGAACGCGCATCTCCTCCAGCCGCTCGAACACGATGCAACTGATTTCGTAACTGAAACAGTCCCAGAATTGAAGCCAATCCAGCGGTTGAACCGGTGCCTCCGGCTTGTGACACAACGCGTGGATCGGCAACCGCCACACCACCGCACCGTTCTCGGTCAACACGTGAAAACCTAGGGCATGACCGCAAACCGAGGCGACGCCGAAGACGCACACCTTCACGAATTCGCCGTGGTGGGCCTGACCGTCGTACAAGAACTCTTTGCGAAGCAGGCAATAAAATCGAGGGATGTTCACATTCAACGTTGCCATATTTTCCTTGATCCAAATCCCGACGGCCTAACGGCATCGAATGGTGGGTTTGTCGTCAGTGTGTCCAGTGAAATTGAGCTAGATGAGGTTCACTTGATTTGCCGGATGGCAAATGAAATTACGAATCTGTTCAGCGTCCGGAATGAACAACTTTTGTGATGATCGATTGGGACTTG